>CAZOYK010000008.1:31887-33115 GCA_964584065.1 uncultured Anaerolineaceae bacterium
CAAAACTTCCTGCGCGGCGCGGGGGTCACGCTGGAGCTGACGGCGGTCGGGCTGGCGATTGGCTTCGTGTTGGGGCTGCTGCTGGCGCTGGGGCGCTGTTACGCTCCCAAATGGCTGCAGCGCCTGGCCGGAGGCTACATCGCGGTCTTTCGCGGCACGCCGCTTTTGGTGCAGCTCTTCATCATCTATTATGGCTTGCCCGAGCTTGGCATCGCTTTTTCGCAAAATATCGCCGCTTACCTGGCTTTGGGGCTCAACAGCGCCGCCTACCAGGCCGAATACCTGCGCGGCTCCATCAACGCCATCGGCTCAGCCCAAATGCAGGCCGGGCGGTCGATCGGGCTTTCCAAGTGGCAGACGATCGCCTACGTGATCCTGCCCCAGGCGCTGCGGCTGGCGCTGCCGAGCTGGTCCAACGAGCCGATTTCGCTGCTCAAGACTACCGCCATCGTCTTCCTGATCGCCGTGCAGGACCTGATGGCTGAGGGCAAGCGCGCTGCCACCACCACCTTCGATTTTGTGGGCATCTACCTGGCCGTCGCTGTGGTCTATTTGGTGATGGTCTTCGCGCTGGACGCGCTGCTCAAATTCCTCGAACGCAAAACCAAAATCCCCGGCATGGACATCGAAACCCGCCGCTAAACTTCCGAAGGTTTTTCCACTTTTTCCACTATTTCCGCTGTTTTTTGACGGCACAGAAATGCAGATTCACTGGAAAAACTGGTTGGTTGTTAAAGTGCGAGACCTGAGGGCAGGTCTTTGGCTTTAGTATAGCACTTTTGTTCTATTTTTGCAAATAAGAAAACTTTTATGTGACGGAATGCTCACCCACACGCCAATCCACCCTGAATATCAAGGTAGGGGCGAAGCGTCCCGCCATAAACGCTCCGCATCACCGCAATCCATCATCGAAGACGCTTCGCCCCTACGACCAAATGCGACATCGAACTGTCTTTGTGCTTCCCCTAGTCGAAGATCCGTGGCTCGTGCGCGCAGTGAAACGGAGGGTAAGTGTAGTTGTAGGCAGGTCATTGTGCCCTTCTGTCATTACGAGGAACGAAGCAATCTATACTGTTTTTGGTGATCTTAGTCCCTTGACTGCGTTACGGTAACGGCTTACAATTGAAGAAAAGGAGGTCGACATGGAAATAGGAGCGATCGTGAAATTTCGGGATGGTTTGTATCCAAATGAAGAAGGTGCTTTTTATCTGGTGATCGAAGATAACGG
>CAZOYK010000009.1:0-11237 GCA_964584065.1 uncultured Anaerolineaceae bacterium
ACGGAGAAGTAAAAGTGGAAAAAACATACATTCCTAAAGGAAATGTGGCTGGAGAGTGGTATCTGGTGGATGCCTCCGGTCAGACCCTTGGTCGTTTGGCGACCAAAATTGCAGGGCTATTAATTGGCAAACATCGCCCGGATTACACCCCTGGTGTGGTTCTTGAAGATCACGTGGTAGTTATTAATGCTTCCCAGATCAGCGTTAGCCAAACCCGTGTCGATGAGAAGAAATATTATCGTCACTCCGGCTATCCCGGTGGTCTGAAGGAAGTGGGCTATCAACGTCAGCTGGAAACCCATCCTGATCGTATTATCCGCTTCGCGGTACGCGGCATGCTGCCCAAGAACCGTCTGACAGCGCGTTATCTCGATAATCTGAAAATTTATGCTGGCTCAGAACACCCCCACCAGGGTCAAAACCCCCAGCCTATTTTTGAAAAGTAGTAAAGAGGAATTATGACACAATACATAGAAGCAGTTGGACGACGCAAGGAAAGCACTGCCCGTGTGCGGGTTTATCCCGGCAACGGCACTTTCACTGTTAATGAAAAACCCCTGACCGATTACTTCCCGCGGGCTGGCGATGCCCCCGCGATCTTGAACGCAATCGAAATCACCGGTCAGAACGCATCCGCCTTTGATGTCACCGTGAAGGTGCAGGGTGGCGGCGTGAGCGGTCAGCGCGATGCGGTCAAACTTGGTCTGGCACGCGCACTCGTCACTGCCGATGAGAGCGTACGTCCTGCCTTACGCGCCGAGGGTTTGCTGACGCGCGACGCCCGTGTTAAGGAACGCAAGAAGCCAGGTCTCAAGCGCGCCCGCAAGGCCCCGACCTACACCAAGCGTTAGTCTGGGTTCCCACCTGCCAGTTTTCTGGCATGTTGGAATCGGGTAATGTTACAATTAAAAGGCTGCCCAGCTTAACTTGGGCAGCCTTTGCATGTTTATTGAGGAAGCTGATTTGATGACTGGACGAGGAATTACGATTGTTGGATTAGGACCCGCAGGGGCAGAATATCTGACCCGTGAAGCCTGGGCTCACCTTGAGCTGTGCGCTGAGGTTTGGCTGCGCACCAAGTTCCACCCGGCTGTAGCTGGCTTGCCGGAAGGCGTGCAGGTGCGCAGTTTTGACGAGATCTACGATTCCAAGGATGATATCGGCACAGTCCTCGAGACGATCGTTCAGCAGGTTATGGACTTGGGAAGGCGCGAACAAGGGGTGACCTATGGCGTGCCAGGCAGTCCGTTTGTGGCCGAGGAGACCGTCAGCGAAATCATGAAGGCGGTTGAAGGCAGCGGCTTGCCGATCCGCCTGATCGACGGTGTCAGCTTCATCGAGCCGGTTTGTTCGGCGTTGGGGATTGACCCGCATCCGCAGATGCTGCTGGCAGACGCGCTGCACCAGGCTCAGCTTGAGGTACCCTCTTTTCCCCCGACTATTCCGGCAATCATCTCGCAGTTGGACAGCAGCTTTGAAGCCAGCGAGCTCAAGCTTACGTTAATGGCAAATTACCCCCAGGAACACCGCGTGATACTTGTGCACAACGCCGGCACCTCGGATGAGATTGTTGAGAAATTGGCGCTTTATGAGATCGACCAGTCAGTACATCTCGGCATGCTGAGCTGCTTGTACCTGCCGCCCTTAAGTCAAGGCACGTCGTTTGAAGATTTTCAGCAGATCATCGCCCGCCTAAGGCGCTACGACGGCTGCCCCTGGGACCGCGAGCAGACCCATCTCAGCCTGCGCCCTTACCTGCTGGAAGAGGCTTACGAGGTTTTGGAAGCCCTGGACCAGGAAGATAGCCCCCACCTGCGCGAGGAACTGGGCGATCTCTTACTGCAGATCGGTTTGCACGCCCAGATCGCGACTGAGGATGAAGACTTCCTAATGAGTGAAGTGCTGCAGGGCATCAATGCCAAGCTGATCCGGCGGCATCCGCACGTTTTTGCGGACATCGATGTGGATTCAGTCGACAATGTGCTCACCAACTGGGAAAAGATCAAGGCAGACGAACGCAAAACTAACGGCGAGACCCAAAAGGGTATGCTGGATGGCATTCCGCTCAGTTTGCCGGCGCTTTCGCAAGCCAATCAGATCCAACGACGGGCAAAACGGGTTGGGTTTGACTGGCACACCATCGAACCCGTCATTGCCAAGGTGCACGAGGAACTGGGCGAATTGCGCGATGCCCAAACCGAGGACGAGCGGCAGTCCGAAGCCGGAGATGTGCTCTTTGCGGTGGTCAATTTGGTGCGCTGGCTGAAGGTGGACCCAGAAATCGCCCTGCGCGAGACCAACCTGCGTTTCCGCAAGCGCTTTGCTTACATTGAAAAGCAGGCTTCAGAGCAGGGTAAGAGCGTTGACCAGTTGAGCTTTGAGGAAATGGACCAACTTTGGGAAGCTGCCAAGGTGTCTTTCAGGCATGAAGCAAATGAGGATCCCGAGCGTGGAAAATCCTGAAGAAATCCAAAAGCCTTTGGGTGTGAGCAGCACTGGGAGCGCCCAGGCGGGGCGGCAGATTGCCCGCGCGGCTGGGATCGTGATGATTGCTTACGTGCTCAGCACCCTGGTAGGTATCGTGCGCGGCATGGTGGTCTCTCAGGCTTTTGGCACCAGTGTTTCCCTGGATTCGTTCAATGCCGCCAACCGCGTGACTGAGCTGCTCTTCAACCTGACGGCTGGAGGCGCTTTGGGTTCGGCCTTTATCCCGATGTTCACCGGCTACCTGACCCGCAAGGATCAAAAAGGCGCCTGGAGGTTGGCTTCGGGGGTGGTCAACTCGGTCTTGATTGTTCTTGTTGCTGTTTCGACCCTGATGTGGATTTTTGCGCCATTCCTGGTAGAGCGTGGATTGTTTGCGCTGGTGCCAGATTCAAGCGCGGCGCAGGTGGCTGAGACTGCTCGCCTGCTGCGGATTATGCTGCCGACGGTGATCATTTTTGGGATCAGCGGATTGGTGATGGGCATGCTGAATGCCCACCAGGTGTTCCTGTGGCCGGCATTGGCGCCCGCAGCTTACTCTTTGGGCATCATTCTCGGGGTATGGATTCTGCCAAAATCATGGGGGATAGAACGTTTGGCAATCGGCACAGTGATAGGCGCCAGCGGGCATTTGCTGTTGCAACTGCCGATGCTGTTGCGCCTGCCTGCCCGGAAGTACGAGCTGGCAGCTGGTTTCAGGGATGGACCCGTGCGCAAAGTGCTGCGTTTGATGCTGCCGCGTATCTTCGGGGCGGGCATTGTGCAGTTGAATTTCGTGGCGAATACCATCATCAGCCTCTCGCTTGGAGCGGGCTCCGCAAGCGCGCTCACCTGGGCGTTTACGCTGATGTTGATGCCCCAGGCGGCAATTGCGCAATCGGCTGGCACCGCCTCACTACCAACACTCTCGGCCCAGGTGGAACTGGGAAAGTCCGACGATTTTCGCCAGACGCTTTCGAGCATTATTCGGGTTATGCTCTTGCTGGCACTGCCCGCGACGGTGGGGCTGGCTTTGCTGCGCGTGCCTTTGGTGCGTGTTTTATATGAACGCGGCAGTTTCGACGCCACATCCACCCAGATGGTTGCCTGGGCGCTGCTTTGGTATGCCCTGGGGCTCACCGGGCACAGCCTGGTAGAGGTGCTGAGCCGCGCGTTTTATGCCATGCACGACACTAAAACCCCGGTGCTGGTTGGGGTCGCAGCAATGACGGGCAACATTCTGCTTTCGTTTTTCTTCTCGCGTCTCTTCAGCCAGATCGGCTGGCTGCCGCTGGGGGGGCTCGCGCTGGCGAATACAGTGGCAACTGCGGTGGAGTGCCTCGTTTTGTTGGCGATCATGCGCCGGCGTCTGAATGGAATTGACGGGAAGCAAATCCTGCGGACGGGGGCACTAGCGATTATTGGCAGCACCATGATGGGCTTGATACTGTTTGGATGGATGGCACTTTTCGGGAATTTTAACAAGTTCCTGGTTTTGGCTGTGGGCGTGATCCTGGGCGTGGGGGTCTATGGGGTGATGCTGTGGCTCCTGAAAGTGCCAGAGGCAGGCGCGATCGTTCGCCGCATCAAAGGCAAGCTTGCCGAAAAGGGCTGAAAGTATTGCAAAATCTGACCAGTTGGTCGGTTTTATAGAAGATAACTGAGTTCCCCCCTTTTTTTTCTGTAAGAATTGACAAACCTAAGCTTAGGTTGGGCTGCTAAAAACTTAGTTGCTAAGTTTGCTCTTGGTGTGATTTACCCGAATTGGCTTTTGAACTGCTTGGAAAAGTGGATTAACTCCAAACCATCACCCACTGCACCAGGAGGGCAATCGATATCCCAAAAAACACGCCTGCGATAGCTTCGCCGGGAGTGTGACCGATAATTTCCCGCAAGTAGGAAACCTGATCCTCTTCCAGTCTTTTTAAGTGCAGCAACTCACGCACGATCTGGTTGATGCGTTCAGCGTGAAAGCCCGCCTGCCGGCGGACACCGGTGGCATCATAGACAATGATGGCAGTTACAGCAAGCGCCAGGGCAAAAACCGGGCTGCCCCAGCCGACGTTCAGCCCAATGGAAGTTGTAACGGAGGTCATCAGCGCGGAGTGTGAAGAAGGCATGCCTCCCGCGCTCAATAGAAGCGTCCAGTCCCAGCGTTTATGGCGCAGGTACTCCACGGGCACTTTGATGAGCTGTCCCAGGATCCAGCCAAGCATGGTTGAGACACCAACCGGGTTGGTAAAGAAATCGAGAGGGCTCACGCAGCTTCCTCATCTGTAATCGCAGAGGTCGAGGAAAGCGTCTCCACGCGCAGTTGAGCGGTCTCCAGCAGTTGGCTGCAGATGTCGCTCAGGCGTTTGCCTTCTTCGTAGAGTTTCAGGGCTTCTTCGAGCGGCAGTTCCGTGTTTTCGAGCTGGGTAATGATCTGCTGCAGCGAGGAAAAGGCAACTTCAAAACTGGGGGTGGGTTGATCGGTCATGGGGTATCTCCTGAGATGGTTGCAGCGATTTTGCCATCGCTCAACTGGATCTGGATGGATTGGTTTGGGCTGGTTTGATTACGGCGCGAAATCAGCTGGTGGGTTTGGGCGTCGCTGACGATGGCGAAGCCGCGCCGCAGCACTGCCATAGGGCTGACGCTTTCCAGGCGGGCGACCTGGTTTTGCAGTTTCAGCTGATGCTGGGCAAGATAGTGGCGCATGGCGCGTTCGAGACGTTCGCGTGTCTCGTCCTGGAATTGGAGGAAAGTGCGCACTCGTTGGGCGGGAGAGTGCCGCTGCAGGCGATTTTCTGCCAAAAGCAGGTCCTGGCGCAGGCTTGCTACCTTGTTTTTGAGGCTGAGTGTCAGATTTTGCTGGATGGAGAGGAGTTCACCAGCCAGGTCAGAACTGGTGATGGGCGTGGCAAGCTCAGCGGCAGCAGTGGGGGTGGGGGCACGCAAATCGGCGGCAAAATCGGCGATGGTGAAATCCGTTTCATGCCCCACACCCGAGATGACAGGCACGCGCGATCCTCGGATGGCATAGGCAACGGCTTCGTCGTTGAAAGCCCACAAGTCCTCGATGGAGCCGCCGCCGCGGGCAAGAATAATCAAATCCAGATCGGGCAGGGTTTTGAGAGATTGGAAGGCGCTGACGATGCCACCAGGGGCTTCGGCACCCTGCACGGCAGTTGGGGCAAGCGTCACGCGTGCCAGGGGCAGGCGCCGGCGCAGGGTGTTCAGAATGTCCTGCAGGGCGGCGCCGCTGGCGGAGGTGATGACGCCGATGTGGCGCGGGAATTGCGGCAAGGGACGTTTTAGCTCGGGGGCAAAGAGCCCTTCAGCTTCAAGGCGGGCTTTGAGGCGCAGGAATTCCTGGTAGAGCTGCCCCTCTCCAACCGGCTGCATTTCGTCCACATAAAGCTGCACCTGCCCACCGGCAGGATAGAAACTCATGGCACCGTGGGCTTCCACACTCTGACCGTCCTTGGGGTTGAAACGCAGGCGGAAGGTTTGACCCTTCCACATCACGCAGCGCAGTTGAGCATCGTTGTCTTTGAGTGTGAAGTAAAGGTGACCGGACCGCGGTTGGCTGAAGTTGGAAATCTCTCCCCGAACCCAGACATCGCGCAGGATCTCATCAGTCTCGAGTACCTCGCGCAGGTAGTTGGTAAGCGTGGTGACGGTGAAAACCATCGGTTGAAGGGGAGGAAAGTCGAATTCAAGCATGGGATAAAGTATAAGCGATTTGGAGGTTAAAACGATTTTTAGTATGGGGTCAAGGGATGTGGAAACCGAAAAAGAAAACCCATATCAGATGAAGGTATGTAGGTCGGAATGCGCTTCTGTTGCGCACTCCGCCAAATATGCTCATGGTAAGGTTTTCATTTGTCGGAGTGAGTCCGCTTCAGACTCTTGACGAACCAATGGTCGTTGGCGGTCTCATTCCGACCTACGAGTCTTCTTAATCCAAGCAAGCAATTGCGTAGGTCAGGTTGCGTTTTTCAACCTGACATAACGAACCTTGGCATGCGTTTTTTTTTGGTATGGCGTCCGTACCCTTGGGTCTTGAGTAAATATTTGGTTGTCGGAGTGAGCCCGCTTCAGACGCTTGACGAACCAATGGCCGTTGGCGGTCTCATTCCGACCTACGCCTCCTCTTTTTCCAAGCAAGCAATTGCGTAGGTCAGGTTGCGTTTTTCAACCTGACATAACGAACCTTGGCATGCGTTTTTTTTTGGTATGGCGTCCGTACCCTTGGGTCTTGAGTAAATATTTGGTTGTCGGAGTGAGCCCGCTTCAGACTCTTGACGAACCAATGGCCGTTGGCGGTCTCATTCCGACCTACGACTAAACGGTGGCATCGTTTGTTTGCTCCTTCTCTTGTGCCTGTTCAAAATCTGGCTCCGCGAAGTCAGTTTCACCCAAGCTTTCTATATCTGCTGCCACCAGCCCGGTCATCTGGTTGTCGACATCCGGTGTTAACTGCCGCGAATTGCAGGAGCGTCGGATCAGGTTGAACACGCTCCAAATGGCAAAACCTGCCACGACTGCGATGCCAATGATCATAAACCAAACAGGACTATTGTTCACGGTTGTGTCAAGCACGTAAGGTAAAAACGCATCCTTGAGGTTGGGGAATTCTGTTTTGAGAGTCTGCAATACTTCCGTGTTTTCTTTATCCGTCAGGTTGACAATCTTGCCTGTGACGGGTTCAGGATTGAAAATATCGCCTTTTCCGGTACCTGGGTACTTGGCCAATAAGAGGCGTTCATCGAAAAGCAAGGCGTAATAGGAATGGATAACCTTCTCGCTGCCGCCTTCCTGTTTCTCGTAGTAGTAGAAGTTGGTATCCAGAGCTACATCCGGTCGGATTGTGACGTGCGTGCGTAAGGTGTCATTCGGTCCCTGATACAAGAACAACTCTTCAGCAGAGATCTCAAACGGACCTGCGAAGTGGTTGTAGAGAGGTTTGTAACTTAATGCCACCAGGAGAGCCAGGAGCAGGATAGCGACCGTGGCTGTTAGGATCGCGCTAAGATTGGTGGTTTTGATTGTTTTTTGGGTCATAGAAGGTTGTTCCATGAATAGCTCCTCAGGAAGTTGGTAAAGTAATTATACAGCCTGTGATTTTAGGGTGTGCATTGCTTGCTGAAACCAGGTCTCTTTCATGTAAAATAGATATGTATTCACGATTCAGCGGAGATAACTATGAAACTCAAATCCAGGCACAGTTTATTGTTGTTAGTGATTGTGATGCTGATCGCAGGTTCCTGCGCTGCACCAGCGGTAAGCGTTGAGGGTAAGTTGCAAGTGAACGCGAAACATCCGCAGACAGGGATTCAGCAGGGGCAGCTCTTCGATTTGGAGCTGAAGCTTTCCAACCCGGATACCGTCAATGCCAACGTGAAGGAAATCCGCTTCGAATCCAATTTTTTTGAGTGGGCAAGCTACGAGGGCTCAATCCCGCCGCTGAGCATGGAAACACAGGCGAATGGAGATGGAGTTATCAAGCTGGATATGACCATCGCGCCAACCGGGGTTGAGGACTTCGTCTTTCGTTTCCGAGCCAACAAGAGCGGCGAGGTCCAGGGGGACTGGCAGGTTGTAACAGGCTCAGTGATCACAGCCATCGAAACACAGATGAGCATTGCCGGCACCACCCCAACCGGGTGGGATCCAGGTGTCTCACCGGAAGAGGAAGCTCCGGATCTCGGTCCCATTCCCTACCAGGCAGTTGTACAGATCACCGCGTTTGTAGATATCGATGGGGAAGCCGTTCCGCGTTGGACTGGCTCAGGGACGATTATCAGTCCGGATGGTCTGATCCTGACCAATGACCATGTTGTCAGCTCAACCAGGTACGAGGAGGTTGTGGCACTGCTTGTTTCGCTGACCGTTGCCCAGGACCAGCCACCAGTAGATAGTTACTATGCCCACGTGGTCCAAGCCGACGCAGCTCTGGACCTTGCGGTGATTAAGCCTGCCCAGGATATGGAAGGTAACGATCTGGATTACAACCAGCTCAAACTCCCATTTGTGCCTCTTGGTGACTCAGACACGCTCGATTTGGGCGAGGCAATCGTGATCCTGGGCTATCCGGTCATTGGGGGCGGTACGATTACACTCACCCGGGGTGAGGTCAGCGGTTTTACTTCTGAGGAGCCCTTTGGCAACCGGGCTTTCATCAAAACCAGCGGAACGATTGCAGGTGGGAACTCGGGCGGGCTGGCGGTTGACGAGGAGGGGCAAATCGTTGGGGTCCCGACCCAGCTGGGTTCCGGAGACCTCTCGCTTGATATTGTTGATTGCCGACCCGTGCGGGATACCAATCGGGATGGTTATATCGATGATGATGATGATTGTGTACCCACAGGTGGCTTCATCAATGCTCTACGCCCGATCAACCTTGCGCGGGACATGATTGATGCCGCCAAACGGGGCGAAGTGGCTGTCAATACCGGGGAAAGCCAAAACCTGGTTTATCAGAATTCAGGATATGTCATTTTTGAGGATGATTTTTCAAATTCTGGCAGCGGTTGGCTGAGCACCAGCGATGAGGATGGAAAGCGTGCCTACGAAAATGGCGAATACACGATCGAGGTGACCTCGTCGATGTATTGGTACTGGTCGGATCAATACTTTGCCTATGATGCCCTGATGGCTGAGGCAGATGTGCGTGTGGTGAAATCTGTGGGGGATGCGGATTATGGATTTGTCTGCGGTCTGCAGGATGACCAGAATTTCACTGCCCTCGAGATCAGCGAGGATGGTTACTTTACAATCTGGAAGCAGGTTGAAGATGATTTTGTTACGCTGATCGACTGGACCTACAGCGAACAACTGGCTGGGTCAGGACCATATCGTCTGGCAGCACAGTGCAGCCGTGAGAAACTGTTGTTGGCGGTGGATGGGGTCTTGCTCGGGGAAGTTCAGGATCCTGATTTCAGGCCAGGCAGTTTTGGAATGATAGCAGGAACCTTTGACAATGGCGGTTTTAAGGTGGCCTTCGATAACCTGATCATCATGATCCCATGAGGTGAAACATGCGTATGAAAACATTGACGATCCATCATTTGGTGAAAGGGGAAGATCTCAATCACCACCACACCCTTTTTGCTGGACGGGGTGCGGAGTGGATGGTGGAAGCGGGATTCATTGCCGCGGCTGATCTTTTGCCGCCCCAATACGTGCTCTGCCTCAAAATCCACGGGATGACCTTCCAACGTCCGGTAAGACCAGGAGAAGTTATTCGCTTTGAATCGAAAATCGTGCTGACCGGGCGGTCGCGCCTGATTGCATATGTACGGGCGACCACCAAAGAAGAGCTGACAGTTGAAGGATTCCTGACTTTTGTGTACGTGGATGATCACGGCAAGTCGCGACCTCATGGGATTAGCATAGAAGCAGAAACGCCTGAAGAGATCGCGCTGCAAGAACAGGCCGGCACGCTATAGGGGTCTTCCAGATTGCCCTGTGGTTGATTTCAGACCGATCAGGCTATTTCAGGACTTGAATTACTCTTCAAGCGGGATGGCTGGTATTACGCTGAAGGTGATTGCTTCGTTTTGCAGATCCTGGTAGATCCGATAATTGATGAGATTTTGTGCCTTCACAAATAGACCGTAGTCAGGGGTTGTCATAAAATACACAATCTCAAACACAAGCCCCATCTGAGCAAACGATTGAAAGTGCGCTCGCGAAAAATGCACGTTTTCGAGCCCCTGGAAGGCATCCTCTATCACTTGAGGGATGATGGCCAGTTTTTCGGCAGGCGTGTTGTAAGCAATTTGGATGGTGAACGCAACCCGTCTTTCCTCCATGCGGCTAAAATTTCGAATTGGGATTTTCAAAAGCTCAGAGTTGGAGATCGTAAGTTCTTCCCCTGAAAGATTGCGAATACTGGTGGATTTCAGTCCAATTTTCTCAATAGTGCCGGAAAAATCACCTGTTGTGATCGAGTCGCCAGGCTCAAAAGGTTTATCGAGGTGGATCGTCAGGCTGGAGAGCAAGTCGGTAACCAGGCTCTGGGCTGCGAGACCGATGGCAATACCCCCAATACCCAGGCTGGTAATAATGCCGGCGATATCAAAGTTTGGAATACTTTCAATGATGACAAGCACCGCTACCAGCCATATCAGGATGCGGGCGATTATGGCAATGCCGCGCAGGGAAGTGCGGCGGGTGTAGTCATCGTCCGGTAGTTTTTCAATCTGCTTATCGGTCCAGTGGCTAACGCCTAAATCCGCCCAGCGACCGATTTGGATGGTCAGCAAGGCGATCAAAAGGACCCTGAGCAGAGTTCTGACTGGTTCAGAGAGTACGAGCAGCTGGGATGCAAGCCAGACGGCTGCGATCAGAGCTGTTGGCAGGATGATCTGGCTGAGCAGGACGGGGAGAAGTTTTGGGTTGGGATTTTGTTTTATTCTTTTGCGACAGAATGCCCTCACAAGAAAAAGCAGGAATAGAACCACCGCAAAAACCAACATGGCTTTCAGCCAGTGCAGAAGAGAGTTACCGAGAAAAATCGTATCCATGCAATAAATTGTAACATCAAGTAAATCGATTTCCACGAAAAAAGCACATGGGGCTAAGTTGGTGTTTGGGGATATTTAAATAAGAAGAGCAATTTGTGTAGGCTGGGTTGGCGTATGGAGACATGGGAATCAACAGGGTGTATAAAAGCCAACCCACCGATTGGATGTCAGGGGTTTGGGTTGGTGGGTAGGCTTTCCTGAGGCAACGGTTGGCATGGGTTCTGTGACGCCATACTCTTCGAGCAAGATGACCTACCC
>CAZOYK010000009.1:11337-20709 GCA_964584065.1 uncultured Anaerolineaceae bacterium
TTGTTTGCCTTATAATTGACTAAAATACTAACAATTTCACAGGATGTTTTTATGGGCAGACAGGAAACCAAAAGTGAATATTTAGCCAGGTATCGCTATCCGCGCAACCAATTTCGGCGGGGATTTCTGCGAGCGGGAATTGCTTTTTTGGCAAAGATACTTGTTGATTACGAAATTTACGGCACTGAGAACCTGCCCAGCAAGGGTCCCCTGCTGATCGTGGGCAACCATTTCCATTTTTTGGACACCATCGGTCCCATTCACAGCACAAAATACCCCTTGGAATTTATTGGCGATGCCGAAATGCCCAACGCGCCGATGAGCATGAAGATCTTCCCACGCATTTGGGGAGCGTTGCGCATCATGCAGGGCACGCCAAACCTTGAAGCTATGCGTGCAGCTGAAGCGGTATTGCAACAGGACGGCATCCTCGGGATCTTCCCGGAGGGTCACGTCCACAAGCCGCCGCTTGGCACCCCGCTTCCCGGGGCTGCATTTATGGCACTGCGGCTGGGAGTGCCTATCCTGCCGATTAGCACCTTCAGTGAGGATGACTGGAAGCTCTTTGGGACTATCAGAGAAAAGAGTCGCAGAGCCCGCGTGGTAACGCGCATCGGCGAGCCTTTCGGTCCGCTGGCAATTGGCGAGCCTGGAAAGTTGCCTGGACGGGTTGAGGTCAAAGCTGCAGGGCAGGTGATCATGGAGAAAATTGCTGCTTTACTTCCCACTTCAGCCCAAGGTCCCTATTCAGCGGAACTTTCCTGAAATCCTCCGGGGTTAATAGAATTTCAACAATGAGCTGTTATCATACAAACATTAATATGCCGGAATGGGCTGGATTGGATTAATGATGGATTATAAGGACTATTACAACACGCTTGGTGTCAGCAAAACCGCTACTGAGGGCGAGATTAAGACTGCCTATCGGAAGTTAGCGCGCCGCTATCATCCAGACGTGAACAAAGACCCGCAGGCAGAAGACAAGTTTAAAGAGGTGAATGAAGCCTACCAGGTGCTTTCAGACCCGGAAAAGCGCAAAAAGTACGACCAGTTTGGCTCGGAATGGCAGCGCTATCAATCCTCCGGTGGGCAGCCGGGTGGGTTTGACTGGGGCAGATGGCAGCAGGCGCCGCAAGGCGGTCAGCCTGGATACCGCACTGTTTCGCAGGAAGAGATCAACGACATGTTCGGGGATCTTGGCGGCTTCTCGGACTTCTTCAATACGCTTTTTGGACAGGGCGGGTTTAGCGCTGGACCAGGTTATAGCCGCAGCAGCAGGTCACCCCAGAGAGCTGCGCAAAGGGCTCAGCCGATGGAACACGAGGTGGAGATCACCCTCGAAGAAGCCTACACCGGCACAAAACGAACGCTCCAGTTTGAGGGTGGTCGGAAAATTGAAGCCAGCATCCCGCAAGGGGTTCGCACAGGTTCCAAGGTGCGCTTGAGCGGGCAGGCTGGTGGGGCGGACCTGTATTTGAAGATTAAGGTTCTGCCGCATAAAAGTTTCACCCGGAAGGGGGATGATCTGACCCTGACAGTACCGGTGGACCTTTACACTGCCATCCTGGGGGGTGAGGTCAGCGTTGACACACTGGGCAAACCAGTTCGCCTGACTATCCCGGAAGGGACTGACAGCGGCAAAACCATGCGTCTCAAGGGGCTTGGCATGCCAAAGCTCAAAAATCCCAGCGAACATGGCGACCTATACGCGCGCATCGAAGTGCACTTGCCCGGTCATCTCACGCCTGCAGAGAAAGAGAAATTCCGCGAAATTCGCAACATGCGCCATGCTTAGCCCAAGCTTCTAAATGAAGCAGAGGGCAGGCTTGTTGCAGGTATAATTTGAAAGTTTACGATTGCCATGACTGAATTATTCCGAAAAAACATCACTGTCTACGCCGGCTCGGCTGATAACCTGAAACAGGTCTATTTGGACGCTGCCTGGAGGATGGGGGAGACCCTGGCAAAACAGGGGCGCACGTTGATCTATGGGGCCGGGAAAACCGGGCTGATGGGGGCGGTGGCTGACGGCGCGCTGGCAGCAGGCGGCAAGGCGGTTGGAGTCATCAATGACGGACTGAACCTGCCTCACCTGGCGCATGCCGGCTTGAGTGAGTTGGAAGTCTTGCCGGATATTCACGCGCGGCAGGCACGCATGACCCATTTGGCGGACGGCATGATTGCCCTGCCGGGCGGCTTTGGCACTTTTGCCGAGCTTTTCGAAGCGCTCACCTGGGCGCAGATTGGTTTGCATGATAAACCGGTTGGGCTGTTGAATGTGGAAGGGTATTTTGATCCTGTGGTTGCCCTGATCGAGCAGGCTATTACAGAAAATTACATTTACGCTGAGCATCGGCGCTTCTTTTTTGTGGCTGATGAACCAGCAGCATTACTTGAACTTATGGATGGTTTTACCCCACATAGTGGCATAAATCGTTGGATGGAACGTCCATGAACACGATTAAAACTTTGCTGATTGATCTTGATGACACGACCTATCCAACCTCGGTCGGTGTGTGGCCAATCCTGACTGAGCGGGTGTTTCAATACATGCAACACGTTGTGGGAATTCCGGAAAATGAGATCCCAGAAAAAAGGGAGCGCCTTTTTTTGGAACACGGCACCACGATGCGCGGATTGAACATTGAGTATGGGATCGATGTTCAGGATTACCTGCAATATGTCCACGAAGTGGACCTGACAAAGGTAGTCCAACCCGATCCCCATCTCAGGGATGCCTTAGTCTCCCTGCCCCAGGATAAATGGATCTTTACCAACGCCAGCCGGCAGCATGCCGATAATGTGCTTGGACTGCTGGGCATCGCAGATTTGTTCATGGGCGTAATTGATGTAATGGATACTGAGCCGTGGTGCAAGCCGCATGCCGAGGCCTTTGAAATCGCGCTGAAACTTGCAGGCGGACCCGAACCAGCAGAAACCTTGTTTGTGGATGACCTCGAGATCAACCTGGATGCTGCCAGAGCGCTTGGCATTCAGACATTGCGCGTTTCGAGCCAAATGGAAGAGTCGAAGCACCCCGTTATCAATAGCTTGGTGGAGCTGCCGACCTTTTTGTTGAATAATGGATTCAAATTTTTAGAAGGACCGCCGTTATAGAGCGGTGGTTTAGATGGAGTTGTAATGGAAAATAGAATTGTTCGTTCATGTTTACTGGTTTTTGTCGCCATTGTCTTGCTGGCAGGTTCCTTTACCCTTGGTTTTGGTGCTGCCAGTGTTCTTCCCAAAAATCCGATCCGCCAGGCATTGGGCTACGACACCTGCCCGACGCTTGTAACCCAGCCTGAAAGCAGCCTACCGTCGGCTGTGGGCGAAACACCGCAGGTTGAGGGTGAGCTAACGCCAGTTCCAACCCAAACAAGTTATTGCCTGGAATATACCAGTTCGTCCACCCCGGAGGAGTTGCAAGACCTCTTTGATCCCTTCTGGGAGAGCTGGAGATTGCTGCATGAGAACTTTGTTGACCAACCGTTGGATGACACAATCTTGATGCGCGGCGCTATTCAAGGCATGCTGGCAGCCACAGGCGACAAGCACACCTCCTACATGGACCCAGAGCAATTCAAGCAGGCTAACACCGAGATGGAAGGTGAGTATACCGGCATTGGTGCCTGGGTGAATACCAGCGGTGATTACGTCGAAATTATTTCGCCGATGAAAGGCTCTCCGGCTGAAGCAGCTGGCTTACAGGCACAAGACCTGGTGCTCGCAATCAACGGTGAGGACATGACCGGCATTCCAGGAGACCTGGTGCTCCAGCGAATTTTGGGTCCTGCCGGAGACACGATCGTACTGACGATCCGGCGTGGCGAGGATACCTTTGACGTTTCAATCACCCGTGCTGTGATACAAATCCCGGTGGTGGAATACGAGATGCGCGAGGATGGCGTTGGATACGTGGCGCTCTATACCTTCAATGAACTGGCTACCGAGAAACTGCGTGCAGCCCTCAAGGACCTCTTGTCTCAAGACCCCAAGGGTATCGTTTTCGACCTGCGCGGTAACGGCGGAGGCTATCTCGTAACTTCGATTGAGGTCACATCGGAATTCCTGGATGATGGGGTTGTGCTATACGAGGAGTATGGCGATGGCACGCGCGATCCATACCCAGTCAAGAAAGGCGGTCTGGCAACCGAGATCCCGTTGGTGGTGTTGATCGATGAAGGCTCAGCCTCAGCTTCGGAGATCACAGCCGGTGCGCTCCAGGACTACGGACGCGCGAAACTGGTTGGCATGACCAGCTACGGTAAAGGCTCAGTGCAAAACTGGATTCCGCTGCGTACAGAAGCGGGCGGCGTTCGTATTACAATTGCCCGCTGGCTGACCCCCAACGGGAACCAGATCGATGAAATTGGCCTGACGCCGGACCTGGTCGTGGAATACACCCAGGAAGACTACGACGCCGGTCTTGATCCGCAACTGGATGCTGCTGTAGAACTTTTGTTGAGCGAATTACCCTAAATTACGCTATGATTTTGCCAGTAACTTATAGCTGACACGGAGATTACAATGAACTTTGAATACTTACTCTACATGATCCCCGGACTTTTGCTGAGCCTTTTTGCACAGTCTAAAGTTAAATCTGCTTACAGCAAGTGGAGCCAGGTGCGGAATTACCACAACCTGACTGGAATGGACACTGCTGAGCAGCTCAAGCCGCGTGTGGGGCTTGAAAACGTGAAGCTCACCCGCACCAAGGGCACCCTGACAGACCACTATGACCCGCGAAATGACACCCTGGCGCTTTCGCAGGGAGTGTCAGATCAGCCTACCGTTGCGGCGATGGCAATTACGGCTCACGAGCTTGGGCATGCCATGCAGGATAAAACCAGCTATGGTCCGATGCGCCTGCGCAGCGCGATCGTGCCAGTTGTGAGTTTTGGCTCCAACTTCGGCATTATTTTGGTGATGATTGGCGTCGTGCTGAGCATGGCAAACCTGGCAACCATCGGCGTGATCTTGTTCTCCTCGACTGCGCTCTTTTCGCTGGTCACGCTTCCGGTCGAGTTGGACGCTTCCAAGCGCGCTCGCGAGATGCTGGACCAAACCGGTTTGGTTGCCAATGAAGAGGAACGCAAGGGTGTGAAGCAGGTGCTGGATGCGGCGGCCTGGACCTACGTGGCAGGGCTGGCGACATCCATTTTGCAAGTGCTTTACTACATGTCGGTAGCTGGTCGTGCCAGCGGCAGACGCCAATAATAAGTTTTGAATGCAAATGAAATACCCCGGTTTCCCGGGGTATTTTCATTAAAGAAGTAGTGCGTAGGGTGGGTTGGCGTTCAAGAGTACGGGAATTATGAGGGCGTTTAAAAGCCAACCCACCGATGGTATGTGAGGAATTTGTGTTGGAGGGTATGCTCTTTTGAGTTGAATGTAAGGGGTTTGTTTTGGTGGGTTGGCTATCCCGAGGCAGTTGTTGGTATAGGCTCTGTGACGCCAACCCACCCTACGACTCGGGGGAATGGTTGGTATAGGCTCTGTAACGCGAAATCACCCTACGACTCAATGGTTGGTATGCGTTTTGTGACGCCAACCCACCATACAACTGATCGATTTGGCTTATTCCCCCCAATTTTCCGAATCTTCAAATTGATTCAGATCAGGTGACCATTCCTTTGGATAGTATCCTTTCTCTACGTAAGTAGAGTAACTTGACCATGGCCAATGGATTGGATCGTCGGTGAAGCCGTGTTTTACAGGGTTGAAGTGAATATAGTCTAAATGTCTTTCCAGGTCTCGTTCATCTTCGATAACATGGTCCCAGAATCTACGCTGCCAGATTGTTGTCTCATCGTGTTTCTGTCGTGATGAATTTGGTAAGGGCAGCAAAGGGTTAAATTTCTTGTAGCTTACAGAGAAAAGTCGTTTGAGTTCACGAATAGGTAGGGAAAAATTGGGATCTTCCTGGGATTGTTGGATTAATAGGTGAGCGTGATCCGGGAGTAATGAATATGCGATGCATTCGTAGTGAAACTTATCAGTGATTTGGTTGAGTAGATTCAGAAATAATTCGGCAACCTGGGTGTCCGAAAAAATCGATGTTCGCTTATAGGTTACGAGAGTAAATGCAACAATAGCATTAGGAATATAGAACCGATGATAGTTTGGCACGGTTTAAATTTTACATTAATAATGCTTTTTGAAGATAAGAGTTGTTAAGGGTGGCTTGGCGTTCAAGAGCAGGGAAAATAAGAGGGCAAGGTGGGTAGGGTGGGTTGGCGTTCAGAAGCGTGGGAATTAAGATGACGTTTAGAAGACAACCCACCGATGGATGCGAGGCGTTTGTGTTGGTGGGTTGGCTATCCCGAGGCAGTTGTTGGTATAGGTTCTGTGACGCCAACCCACCCTACGATAATGAATAGAGTGACGCCAACCCACCCTGCGATAATGAATAGAGTGACGCCAAGCTGCCCTATGATAATGAATAAAGACCCCAACCCAATCTACGACCTATGACCAACATACCCTACATATATAAATCCAGAAAAATGACGCAAGCCGTCCATTTAGGCGTATGCCTCAGTTATAATTCCTTTAACAATGAAAAGGAGTAAACCATGACCACACCCCCACGATGGGATCTTTCCAACCTCTACCTTTCTCTTGACGATCCAGCCCTCGCGGCAGACATCGAAGCCGTGAAGGAAGCCATCCAGCAAGCTACAAAATCCTTTGGAACCGAATATCTGCCTCTGCTTGACCCCGCTGCGCCCCTTGAAAAATTAAACGGCGTATTGAATACCTACGTGGAAGAGGCCAACGCCCTCGAACTGAAGGCCGGCAAGATTTTCGCCTTTTTGGGTGCGATTATCTCCACCGATTCTTTCAACAAAGCTGCCGAACAGCTGCACTCAAAAATGGCCATCGCAATGCTGCCGCTGCACGATTTGAGCGTGCGGATCAAAGCCTGGCTGGGCGCGCTCGGCGATCGGTTGGATAAAGCCCTGGAAATTCCCGGTATAGCGCATGATCATGCATTCAGGTTGCTGGAAATCGCAGAGGAAAGCCGCTATCTCATGTCTGAACCGGAGGAAATCCTTGCCAATGAGCTGACCCTTTCGGGTGGTGGTGCCTGGGATGACTTGCAAGGCGTGCTGACCTCGCAGAAAAGCGTCGATTTCGAACTGGGCGGCGAAGAACAGTTGCTGCCCTTACCGGCGCTGATCAATTTGCGTTCCCATCCGGATGCGGATGTGCGCGAGCGGGCTTATGAGCGCGAGCAGCAAGTGTTTGAAGAGATGAAAGAGCCGTTGGCTGCTTGTTTGAACGGCGTCAAAGGCGAAGTGGTCACGCTGGACCGCAAGCGCGGTCGCGAAGACTGCCTGCATTCCTCGCTGGTGAAGGCGAGAATTGACCGCGGCACGCTTGAGGCGATGCTGGGAGCGATCGATGACGCCCTGCCGATGTTCCGCCGTTACTTCCAGGCGAAGGCCCGCATCCTCGGCTTTGAGAAACTGCCCTGGTGGAGCCTTTTTGCCCCGATCGGTGAAGTCAACAAGGAATATTCCTTCGACGAGGCCCGCGATTTGATCCTGAAGCATTATGGCACATTCTCACCTGAGTTGGCGGAATTCGCCAAAGGCGCTTTTGAGAAGCACTGGATTGACGCCGAGCAGCGCCCTGGCAAACGCGGTGGAGCCTTCTGCATGGGCGTGGATGCCGTAGAGGAGAGTCGCATCATGTCGAACTTCGACGGTTCGTTCGACCAGGTTATGACCCTGGCGCATGAACTCGGGCATGGTTTCCATAACTACTGCGCCTACCAGGCGGGTAAGACCCCCATGCAAACCAACACCCCCATGACCCTGGCGGAAACTGCTTCGATCATGTGTGAAACCATTGTTTTTAACGCGATCCTCCAGACCGTCAAAGATCCGCTTGAAGAGCGGGCGATCCTGGAAACCACCATCTCCAGCGACGCGCAAACCATCGTGGACATCTACTCCCGCTTCATCTTCGAGAAATCGATTTTTGAGCGCCGCAAGGAATCGACAATTTCAGCTGACGAGATCAGCGAATTGATGCTGGAGGCTCAGCGTAAAACTTACGGCGATGGGCTGGACAGGGAGGTTTTGAACAAATTCGCCTGGACCTGGAAGCCGCACTATTACAGCACGCATCTGTCCTTCTACAATTACCCCTACGCCTTTGGCAGCCTGTTTGCCAAGGGTCTCTACAGCGTCTATCGCGAACGCGGAGAGGCTTTTGTGGAGGACTACAAAGCCCTGCTTGCCAACACCGGTGAGGCTCAGGCGGCAGACCTGGCTGCTCGCTTTGGCATCGATATCCGCTCCAAGGCCTTCTGGGCGAAGTCCCTGGCGCAGATTGGCGAGCAGATCGAACGCTACATCGCTATTTAATTCTTTGATGAAATTGGGGCGGATTGGCAAAACGCCGTTCCGCCCCACAATCCTAAAGAATCTGACTTAGGTCGGATGGATCATTGAATAAAAATTTCAGGAAGGTTATCCGTGACTGAGAACGACCTGCAAACTGATTTAGCACAACAAAGTGAGCCACCTCTTGGCAAGGGCTGGCTGCGCAATTACCTGCCGATGGGGATTGGGCAGATCGTTTCCCTGGTGGGCAGCGCTTTGGTGCAGTTTGCCCTGGTGTGGTATGTGACCAAAGAAACCGGTTCTGCCACCGTGCTTGCCACTGCCACAACGGCAGCGATCGTTCCCAACATCGTGCTTGGTCCTTTTGTGGGCGCCTTGGTAGACCGCTGGGATCGCAAGCTGGTGATGATCATCGCGGATCTGGTTGTGGCACTGGCTACAGTGGTCCTGGCGGTGCTTTTTGCCACCGGCGCGATCCAGATTTGGCACATTGTCGCGATCCTGCTCACGCGGTCCGCAGCCGGCGTCTTCCAGGGACCCGCGCGCACTGCCGCCACCACGCTGATGGTGCCAAAAGAACACCTGAGCCGCCTCGGAGGGGTGAACCAGGCTGTGGATGGAATGATCAACGTTTTTTCGCCAGCTTTGGGCGCTTTGTTGTTGGCAGTACTGCCTATGCAGGGCGTGTTGGCGGTGGACGTCGTCACTGCGGTGATCGCGATTAGCATGCTGATCTTTTTTGTCAAGGTGCCGCAACCCAAAACCAAACCAAAAACTGACAAAGTCACCCCACGCTCACTCCTGGCGGATGTGCGGGAGGGAATTCGCTATATTGTCACCTGGCCTGGTTTGTTCCTCTTGATCCTGATGGCAAGTTTGTTGAATATGTTTCTGGCACCGGTGGGCAACCTTATGCCACTGCATGTCACGACTTTCTTTGGCAAGGGAGCCCAGGAACTGGCATGGATGCAAGCGGCGATGGGGGCTGGCAGTATTGTTGGCGGACTCTTACTGG
>CAZOYK010000009.1:20809-29452 GCA_964584065.1 uncultured Anaerolineaceae bacterium
TGGACGGTGCTGATGGGCATCATTGGTATTGGGGCTGGAACGCTCGCCTTTGGCTTGATCCCGCCTGATTGCTATACTTGGTCACTGGTTGCTTTAGGAGTTTTTGGTTTGATGGTATCTTTTGCCAATGGCTCCCTGGGTCCCCTGATGCAAACCAAGGTGCCGCCAGAGGTGCAGGGAAGGGTTTTTATGCTGCTCTCCAGTACGGCGCTTGCTATGATGCCGATAGGGCTCTTTCTCTCAGCGCCGATTGCGGATAATTACGGGACTAAAGTCACGTATATTGTTGCTGGTACTGCCTGCCTGATTCTCGGCATTATTCAGGCAATGAATAAGCGCGTCAACACTTTGGATCTGCAAAAAGAAGGCGGAGTAATGATGACCGCGGAGGAACTGGCACCATCTACGACTGTCGAGAATTAGCTTAGAAACCGCTGTCTGACAGGGGAGTTGAAGTGAGGTAGGTGGCGAGTTCGCTGGTGCTGGCGAGAATTTCCTGGGTGCCAGCCCGGCGAAGTTCCTTTTCGAGACCAAAACCGCATAAAACTGAAAGCGATTGCGCGCCGGCGGCTTTCGCGGCGCGAATATCCGTGACGGTGTCGCCGATCATCAGGCAATTTTCGATCGGGATGTTTAGCTGTTCTGCGGCAAAGAGCAGCGGATCGGAGAAAGGTTTGCTGCGTTTGCAGGTTTGGGAGGTGACAACCACTTGGAAATACGCCTCAAGCTGATTGAGGCGCAGAAAATGGCGGGTTGTGACCTCGTTGCGGGCGGATACGATTGCCAGCGGAAAACGCTTGCTCAGAATCTCCAGCATGGGCACGATTCCAGGGATGGCAGGGAAATTGTGCAACTCTGCTTCTTTTTTGTTTGCCCGTTTGTCCAGAAAGGAAGCCAGATGGGGGTCCAGATTTAAGCGGTCTGCCATTTGGAGCAGCCAGTTTCCGGGAGATTCGGCAAAATGCACAACAGAGCGTGCCAGGCGATGGGCACTGCCTGAATTAAGCAAACGGTCAAGAAACTCGAGTTTGCTGGCAACACGGCTGACCATGTGGTCATCACTGTTGGAAAGGGTGCCATCCACGTCAAACAAAAGCGCACGAACGCGCGCCCGATCCAACGGGAGGGTCGTTTTGTGTGAGGTCATGATGCTTTTAAACCGATTTTTGATGTCCTCTCAGTCTTCCGGATCAGACTGGGTGAGAGGCTTGGCAACCAGCGGTTCATCATCCTCTGGCAGAGGGTCAAATTCAGGCAGCTCGTCTTCCTCAACCTGGCGCAGCGGTTTGGTTGGCAGGGGCTCCTGCAAACGGCGAATTGCGATTTCTTCGGCTGTCTCTTCTTCCTCGTAAAAATCGCTGTCGTCATCCAGGGAACTTTCAAAATCGAGCTCACTGGCGTTGCGAATCAAGGCCTGCATAAAGCCCACCATGCGGGCGGCATTCTCGAAGGACAGGCGTTCATTTACGCCGTGGACTGTTTCCTGGTCCTCGTGGCTGAGCACCATAGGCGTGAAGCGGAAGATATAGCGCGAAAGCTTGGTGTAGTAGCGCGAATCGGTGGCACCATTCATCATGAAGGGCGCAACCTGAGCCTGGGGGTAAGCTGACCGCGCCAGCCGCGAAAGCAGCCGGAATTGGGGCGAATCGATGTTCGAAATATCGGTCGGATTCCAGGTGTGTTCACCTTCGAGGGTCTCGCCATGTGCGGGAAGGACTTCGAGCGTTTTATCAGCCACCAATTCGTAAATGCGTTCGTAAGTCTCGCGGACGGTTTCACCAGGGTAGATGCGCAGGTTGATCAAAGCCTCAGCCGTGGCAGGCAAAACATTTTCGGCAGTGCCAGCGTGTATCATGGTAGGGGCGATGGTGGTGCGGGTATTGGCGTCTGTGATCGGCTTGGCGCCCATCTTGCGCTTAACCGCACCGCCAAACAGCCAGGTGTTGGCAAGCATCAAGCGGTCCAAAAAAGGCATCTCGTTCCCGACAAAACTCATCATGAACTCAACCATGTCCAAATGCTGGGGAAAGGGGTTGTTTTCGAGCGTGGCAATCGCCAGGCTGAGCGCACCAATGGCGGTCTGGTTGGACGGGGTCGAGGCATGCCCCGCCTGGGTGGTGGCCTTGAGTTTGAGCGTGAGATGACCTTTTTCGGTCACGCCAATCATGGCAACCGGAGGTTTGATCCCCGGCAGGGAGTCTTGGATGATCGAACCACCTTCGTCGAGTAAAAGCGCTAGCCTGACGCCGCGTTCCTCCAGGATGCGGGCAAGTTCAGCCGCACCGCGTGAGCCGCTGCATTCCTCATCATGTCCAAAGAGCAGATAAATCGTCCGTTCGGGTTTGAAGCCCTCGCGGATCAGGTTGTTGACTGCTTCCATGATGCTGATGAGCGTTCCCTTGCAGTCCAACGCGCCGCGTCCCCAGACGTAACCATCGGCAATTTCACCAGAAAAAGGAGGATAGGACCAGCTGGAATCGGGGGCTTCGTTTGCCGGCACCACGTCCTGGTGGGCGGCGAGAGCAATCGGATCCAGGTCTGGATCAGAACCCTGCCAGGTGTAGAGCAGCGCGCCGTCGTTGATAACCTCGCGGGTCAGGTGATCTTCCACCTGGGGATAAAGCACCTGCAAAAGGTTGCGCAAGCCTTCGAAGGGCAAGGGGTCGACCTTTTCGGGGTCGGTGTGGCTGATGGTCTTCATCTGGATTGCCAGGCCGATGTGCCTGGCGACTTCTTCGCCGTCGATTTCCTCCAGGGGGATGAGATGATCCTCGGGGAGTTGGATGGCAAAATGGCTGGTGCGATAAAGCACTATGCCAATGATAACCAGAATAATCACTGCCAGCGCAATCAAAATGAGTGTAATTGGGTCCATAGTTTTCCTCCAGAACGTTAGAAACGTGCTGACTTTTGTCTATTGTAACGGATATTAACATTACTGAGAAATCAAAGTCCGCATGCTTTTTTTGGCGCGTTTCTACATGAAATCTTAATTACAATTTGTTATGTTTCTACCCTATAATTGAGGTGATATGACAGATACAATCCTTGTAGTCGATGACCAGTCCAGCGTGCGAACTTTGCTGAAAGATTACCTGACCAGCCAGGGTTATCGTGTGGTTACGGCAAGCGACGGGCAGGAAGCCTTGTTCGTAGCGCGCCATGAGCACCCGAACCTGGTGCTGTTGGATATCATGATGCCAAAAATGGACGGCTACCAGTTTTTGAGTTCTTTCCGGCGGGAAAACCAGGTGCCTGTGATTGTGCTGAGCGCCAAAGAAGAGGAAACGGACACTGTGCTTGGATTGGAACTCGGGGCGGACGATTATGTGATCAAGCCTTTCCGGATGCGTGAGCTGCTGGCAAGGGTAAGGGCGGCGTTGCGGCGGGTGGAAACGCCCGTTGAGCCGGCGAGCCTCCTGCGCGTGGGCGATCTGGTGCTGGACAGGGCTGCGCATAGTGTTACGGTTGGGGAGAAGGAAGCCAACCTGACCGCGCTGGAGTTTGATCTGCTTGAGGTGCTGATGGCAACTCCGGGCAGGGTTTTTTCGCGGACGGAGCTGGTGGATCGCTTGTATGAAAGCGGCTTCACCGGTCTGGAAAGTACGCTGAATGTGCACATCCGCAATTTGCGCCTGAAGATCGAGCCCGACCCAGCCGCACCGCGCTACCTCGAGACGGTTTTTGGTGTCGGTTACCGCATGAACAACCAGGAGCGATCTTGAAAATTTCGATCACTCTCAAACTTGCCCTGGCTTTCATCGGCGTTTCCCTGCTAACCGGTTTGGCGCTGGCGTTTTTTGTGCGCACGTTGATTTCAGATAATTTCGAGCGCTATGTGCTTGATCAGCAAGCAGAAGCCAAACTTATCCTGGTTGAGGCTTTTTACGCCCAAAATGGCACTTGGGTTGGCGTTGAGCAGGTTCTGTCTTCAGCACCAGGTGTGATGGCGGGGCATGGGTCCGGGCGCGGACAGGGGCAGGGTGGCAGCCAGACCCAGCCGGGTGTACAGGCTGGAATGCGAACATTCGGTCTGGCAGACGCGGAGGGCGTGGTGTTGGTGGGATTGGAGGAACTCTTTCCAACCGGCAGCCAACTGACTCAGCAGCAGCTCGATTCGGGTGTGCCAATACTTTATGAGGAAAAGCTGGTGGGAACCTTATTGAGTTCGCGCTCGCTAAGCTATTCCGGTTTGGAGCAAAACTTTTTGGACCAGATCAACCGCGGGTTGCTTTGGACGCTTCTGGCGGCGGTATTGGTGGTTTCGCTACTCAGCTTGTTGGTCTCAGGTAATCTCACCCGACCGATAAAAGCGCTGACGACCGCTTCGCGAAACCTGGCTGAAGGCAAACGCACACAGCTGGTGGAGGTGAGTTCGAGCGATGAACTGGGTGAGCTTGGCACGTCGTTCAATCGCATGAGCATGGAGATCGAAAACGCAGAGCAGCTGCGCAAGCAGATGACGGCTGATGTGGCGCATGACCTGCGCACTCCCTTGACTGTTATCGGGGGTTATGTGGAAGCAGCCAGGGATGGTGCCCTGGAACTGACGCCC
Source organism: uncultured Anaerolineaceae bacterium (assembly GCA_964584065.1). Taxonomy (GTDB): domain Bacteria; phylum Chloroflexota; class Anaerolineae; order Anaerolineales; family Anaerolineaceae; genus Mesolinea. The sequence goes on from CAZOYK010000009.1 coordinate 25,365, forward strand.
GAGCGCCTGGATGTACTTGGACTGGAGGTCAACCGTCTTAACCGCCTGGTGAGTGACTTGCGCACCATGTCCCAGTCCGACAGCGGCGAGCTGCTGATCAGCCGGGAGCCGCTGGAGCCGGCGGGTTTACTAACCAAGATCAGCGAGGTTTTTCGTCTGCAGGCTGAGCAGAAGGGGATCAGGCTGATGGTTGAAGCGGCTGAGGGATTGCCCACGCTGTATGGGGATGAGGGACGCCTCATGCAGGTTTTGGAGAACCTGGTTGCCAACGCGATCAGGCACACTCCGACTGGCGGGGAAATTACTTTAGAGCTTTCTGAGGCAGAAAACCGCGCTTTGTTGTTTTCGGTCGCGGATAGCGGCGAAGGCATCCCTGCGGAAGAGCTCCCGTTGATTTTTGAGCGCTTTCACCGGGTGGATAAAAGCCGACACGCCGACAGTAATCAAAGCGGGCTGGGGTTGGCGATCGCGCGCGCGATTGTGGAAGCCCACGGCGGCAAGATCTGGGCAGAATCCACGCCCGGTAATGGCGCAACCATTAGATTTGAAGTTCCTTTAGCTTAACTTTGGGTTTCCTACGACCATTGGAAATGTCCTGCCAGACAAGATATTCGCGACATCGAGACGGATGTTGGTGACATAAGATCTTTTCATGTTCTTTTGTAAAAAAGCGATGTTTTCGTAGGTCAGGTTCCTCAGTTGAACCTGACATGACGAGCAGTTATCAAAAACGATTTTGATAAAAAATCAGAGTCGTAGGTCGGAATGAGACCGCCAGCAGCCATTGGTTCATAAGGAGTCTGAAGCGGGCTCACTCCGACAAATGAAAACCATACCATGAGAACATTTGGCGGAGTGCGCAGACCCCGCAAAAGGATACGCGGGGCAGGCAAAAGCGCATTCTGCCCTACGAAAACCAAAAATTTACCCAGAACCAACGAGCGTTTTGTCCGTCAGGTCTCCAGTCCATCCACCCTTTTGTTTGAGTTTGTGGAGACCTTCGGTCGATCCTGCGTGCTCTGCCAGGAGGCCGGCACGATCAACCTTCTAATAAATTATTTCCTGCTCCCCCCGCTTATTGTTCAATGCGTTTGATCTGTTTGCGCATCCATAATGCTCCGCCGGTTTGGTAGCGGCGTACGACCAGCATCGAGCAAGGCGCAACTTCCATGAGGTAATCATCCAGTTTGCCAAAAATTTGATCCGGAGCGAGGATTTCTTCTGCTGAACCGATGATCATCAGGTCGTAATTTCCTTCCTGGCATTCTGCCAGGATTCCTTCGGCGATTGATTCCGTGGTGCGAACTTTGAACTGGAATAAACCGGTGATTTCGCCCACTTCCTGCTCGAGGATCTCGTGCACCTGTAATTCCTCATCCTCGAGGCGCTCTTCGTCGGCTTCACCGCGCACAAGCCTGAGGGTGACAATTTGGCCCTCATCACTGGGCAGGATGATATCACGCGCCAACTGCAAGGCAAGCCGCGCGTTTGGACCGCTGCCAACAGGAACGAGGATGCGCCGGATGGGGTTGGGAAGCCCGCGGTCGCGCAGAACGGCAACATTGCGGTTTGCCATCATCATGACTTCTTTCAAAATGTTGTTGGGAAATTCCACTTTGGCACGTTCCTGGGGATAGCCCAACATCACCAGGCTGATATCTTTGTGGCGGCTAAGTTCTGCGAATATGCCCTCTTCCACCCGACTTGCAGCTTTCAGCTTGGCATAGATGGGCACATTCTGCTTCAAGGCGATGGGGGTGATTTCCTCAAGAATTTTGTGCTGCTCCTGTTTTTTTGCTTCCACAAGGGAAGGCACATTGGTATTACCAAGACTGATAGGCGTCTTTACGACCGTGAAGAGGCAAATTGCGGTATCTTCCTGCTGGTCCACCAACTGAGCAGCGAGGTTCGTAAGATTGCGGGCTGTTTTGTCGCGTTTGGCGGCGATCAAGACGCGACCTCCGCCTTCCTGAGACTCAAGCCGTGCGTTGAGATCCTGCTGGGTTCTAATCTGCTTTGAGATGAAGTAAGCCACACTCAATATCGCCAGGACGATTCCCAGGAATAGTAAGGCGCGTGGGTTGGCAAAGGAAATGATCAGAACGCCGGATAAAGCGGCAGCAATCACAGTGAACGGGTAAAGCGGCACTTTGAAGGGGCGTTCAATATCAGGGAATTTGTTGCGCAGCCTTGGCATCGCCAGAGTTGCCCAAAATAGCACAAACATGTAACCGGCGCTCGAGATAAAGCTAAGGAAGTCCACCAAGCCGATCGCCGCCACCAGCGCACTGATGATCACTACTATGATGACTGCCACCCAGGGTGTTCGCCATTGACTGAGGCGCGAGAACGCCCGCGGCCAGACACGTTCACGGCTGAGCGAGAAGGCTTCGCGTGTGGCTGAGAGCATGGCTGAGTTTACCGAGGTGAGAGTAGCAATGATGCCGGTGATGCCCATCACGGTAACCCCGATATTGGGCCAGAAGCGGGAGGCGGCATCCGTCAGGGCGGTTTCGGATCCTGACAATTCCGAGAATGGAACTGTGCCCACTGTGACCATCGTGACTGAAGAATAGATCAGTGTGGTGAGCAAGAGGCTCACCAGGATGCCAACCGGGATATTGCGGCTGGGCTTGGTGATCTCTTCGGCGTCATCCGCAATGACCTCAAAACCGACATAAGCATTATAGGCAAGCGCGATGGCGGAGAGCATGCGCCCCATGTGGGCGATGGCGCTTTGATTATCGAAAACCTGGCGACCGGAGAGGAAGGTTTGCATGTTGAAACCGCCCTCGCTAAGAAAACCTTTGAAGATGAATACACCAAATACCACCAGTAGAAAAGCGCCAAGGATCACCTGGAGGTTGCCCGCGCTGCTGACACCGCGGATGTGCATCGCGCCAATGATCACGATGACCGCAATGGCGACCGGGATGATGGGCAGAGTGGGAATGAAAATGGAGAGTGAGATGGCAAAACCAACGGCGGAAAGGGCGGCATAGAAGGTGCTGGAAAGAGCGTCCAATGAACCAACCAGGAACATCAGCCAGCCCTTGCCAAAGGCCTCGCCCACGTAGGTCATCGCGCCACCGGTGACAGGGAAGGTGGTGGCAAGTTCGCAGTAGTTGAGGGCAATACTCAGGGTGAGCACACCTCCAAGAGCAAGTGCCAAAACGGATTCCGGACCGGCTAATTTTGCTACGTGACCTGTGAGGACGAAAATCTCCGCGGCGATCGTTCCGGCCGTTCCGAGCATGATTACCTGCAGAAGGGTAAGTTGACGCTTGAGTTTGCGCTTTGCCATATTGTCTCCAAAACAATTGATTGTTTGTTGGCTGGAATTATAGCACCATGGAGCTTGTTCGCATTTTAATATTTGTGTGATCAGAACCAATCCTTGCGGAAGTGAAGGAGAGGGAAAAATAGCGAAAAGAACTCACTATGCAAACCATAATATGACCGGTCTTGTGAGGAGGGCATGCGATTTGATGTAAAATTGACTTGGATCTTGAAAGAGGTGAAAAATGAATAAGCGTCTCAGACTATTAGCTTTTTTGTCTGTTTTGTTGCTGACGACCATGGCTTGCAGCATTACCCGCCGGACCCCGACGCCGGTGCCACAAACTAATGATAAAAATCAAAATGTCCTGGTGACCGAAACCCGTCAGTTGGGTGAGTTTGCAATGGTCGATATGGACGGCGGCGCAAAGGTGATCCTGGTGCAGGGGAACGAGCACTCCATCGTCGTCGAAGGTTCACGCCGCGTTGTGGATCAGGTGGTGACGGAAGTGAATGATGGGGTGCTGGAGATAAACTTCCGTGACAGAAAACTCTTCGAAAACTGGGGTGACAGCCTGACCCTGACGATCACTTTCGCCAACTTGAGCGATTTCAGGCTGGATGGCGGAGTGGAACTTTTGGCGGATGACCTGAACCTGGAAAGCCTCAACATAACCATCAATGGCGGTGCCAGCGTCAAGATGAATAACCTGCTGTTAAACACGCTTGACATGGCCTTGTTGGGCGGAGGCGACATCCACGTCTCTGGAATCGCTGAGAACCACAATGTCAAGGTTTCTGGGGGAACC
>CAZOYK010000010.1:0-29027 GCA_964584065.1 uncultured Anaerolineaceae bacterium
GTTACGTCCTGCGCCAGGCTGCCACCGATCTACCCACTGAAGACCGGATTGTGGCAGCTTACATCCTCACTCACCTGGATGAGGACGGCTTTCTCACTACCACAGCACTTGAGGTAGCTCGCTACCACCATCGTTTACCTTCTGAAATAACAGCTTTAATTGAAAAACTCAAACGATGTGACCCGGTTGGTGTCTGTTCAGCAAATCCGATCGAAGCCATGCTGGCTCAGGTGGAAGTGCTTTCGGAAACCATGAATGTCCCTGCGCTGACGCGCGAAGTTGTAGCCACTTACCTGCACCAAATGAGTCAGCATCACTATCCCGAAATTGCCCGCGCTTTGGGCACGAACACGCAGCAGATCCAAAAGGTGGCGGCTTTTATTAGCGAAAATCTCAACCCTTTCCCGGCGCGTGCCCATTGGGGAGACGTACGCAATCCCAACAGCAACGACTCGCAGGTCTTTCACCAGCCTGATATTCTCATCTATCACCTCAATGAGAACCCAAGCAACCCCCTGGTTGTCGAGATCATTTTGCCCATTCGAGGCACTTTGCGCGTGAACCCACTCTTCAAATCCTCCCTCAAACAAATGGAGCAGGACAAAACAGAAGAGTGGCGTAGCGATATTGAAAAAGCAAACCTCCTGATCAAATGTATCCAGCAGCGTTCAAACGCACTAAAACTCCTGCTTGAGAAGCTGGTTGTTCTACAGAAAGACTACATCCTGCAAGGCGATTTGGAAATGAAACCCCTGACACGGGCAGAAATTGCAAAGATGCTTGAAATGCATGAATCCACCATCTCACGGGCTGTTTCCAGCAAAACGGTTCAACTTCCAAATAAGAAGATTGTTCCCCTTGCGATATTCTTTGACCGCAGCTTGTCTCATCGCACATTGATCAAACACATGATCGAAAATGAAGATCATGCCCTGAGTGACTCTGAAATCCAGCAGTTGCTAAAGGAAAAGGGAATCGAAATTGCCCGTCGGACGGTTGCAAAATATCGTTCGATGGAAGGCATTTTGCCCGGAAATCTTCGCCAAAGTAAAACCAGGTAGCATGGTCCCAGACTCACTCGACCAGCATAGCATGAAATCACCAGGTGATTCCCACAAGGATTTCACTCTCCTGGACCGGTCTCTGATCCTGGAACTGATCCCGGCAGCTGCGCTTGTCTATCGGCGCACTGACGACAAGATCCTCAGCGCAAATCGCAAATTCTTCGACCTGACCGCCTTCACACCCGACGCCCTGCAGGAACTCTCACTCTTCTCCCTGATCCCAGGTGACCCGGACACCAACCCGACCGGGGATCAAAGCCGCCCGGTGCGCCTGCAAATTGCCACTGGCGATCTCATTCTGGCAACCATGCGGATCCTTCCCATCAGCCTTACCAACCAGGTTGTCGTGCTCACCTTTTCACCCCCTGATTCCGAATTTGAAATCAGGCGCGATTTGCTGGAGCAGGAATATCGCTTCGATAATTTTTCGCTCTTAACCACCTTGGGCAGCCAGAACTCTTCGCAGGCAGTTTTCCAAACTGCAAGCCAAATCTTGCAGCGGATGCTCAATCCCAGGCTGATCGTTTCCTACCAGGTCAACCCGCGCAATCATAAACAACTTCAACGCAACTACTCATCGCTCCTGACCGAAGCCTTCCCTGCCAATTTTGATGTTGAATCGCTTGAGAATATGCCATCTTTGCAGCTCTGGAAGCTGACGCGTGAACCTCAGAACACCCTGCAGGAGACTGCATTGATGGAAGGCTATCATTACCTGCTAACGCTCCCCCTCGTTCACAACGGCTCACTACAAGGTTTGATGCTGGCTGCCGGCGAGACTCCTTATCCGGATGATGACACATTGCGTTACCTGGCATTGATGTCCGCCCACGCCGCTTCAGCGATTCAGGGGCTTAACAGCCTCGAAAGTGCCCAGCGGACACTCAGCAATATCCGTCATGTTGTTCAGATCCAGCATGCCATCACCGACAATCTCGAGGAGGGCGTGATCATTCTCACCCCGGACCTGCAAATAGCTGAGATGAATCCGGCAGCGGAATTTCTGCTTGGATATGCCAGCAAGGAAGTCTTTCGCCAAAAAGCGGACATGGTACTGATCGGAAATGAGACGCTTTCCACGCTCTATAAATCCGCCCAACAAGGCATCAGCACCCTGGTTGGCAACAATTTCAGCCTGAATAACCGCTCTGGCGGCTCCTTCATGGCGCAGGTGCTCTGCATCCCTGTGGTCGAAAAAGACAAGGTCCGCAGTATCGTCCTGATCCTGCGCGATGTCAGCCAGACGGAGCAGATCCGGGCTCACTCCCAGCAGCTCGAACAAAGGGCATTCCTGGGCGAAGTATCGGCAATTTTCGCGCACGAAGTGAAGAACCCGATCAACAGCATTTCGACGGGGCTGCAGTTGATGGGATTGACCATGCAGCCGGATGATCCCAATGCTGATCTTGTGTCAAGGTTGCAAAATGATTGCCTGCGACTGACTCACCTGATGGATTCAACCCTTACTTTTTCCAAACCAGTGGAATACAATTTTGCTCCGCTTGACCTTGCCAGCCTGATCAATTCCATCCTCGAGCGTTGGGCGCCAAGGATGGTTCGTTTGAATATCAGTTACAATCTTGAGCACCAGCCAGCCAACCCCATGGTGTTGGCGGATGCCCGTGCGATTGAACAGGTTTTTGTTAACCTGATCAGCAACGCCATCCAGGCAATGGAAAACGAAGGCGGCAGTCTGAACATTAAAATTCATCCGGTTTCACCTGAAATTAATCCACCTCAATACGAAATTATCGTAGCTGATTCAGGACCAGGCATCCCGGAAGATCTTATTAAACACGTTTTTGAACCCTTCCTGACCACTAAAGCAAAAGGCACTGGTTTGGGACTGGCAATTTCGCGCCGAATTGTCACGGCGCATAAGGGAAATATTTTTGTGGAAAGCTTTCCAGGCGGGACGATGTTCCATGTCCTCCTCATGAAGGCGATTTAAGGAGTTTTATGGCAGCAACAGTATTAGTCGTTGATGATGAAGAAACCGCCCGCATGGTCGTTTCGCAATTCTTACGCTCAAAAGGTTACGAAGTTTTCGAAGCTGGCACGCTGGCAGATGCCCGTGCTTCCATTTCGAAAGGTATCGCAGATATCATCATCCTCGACGTGCGTTTACCAGATGGCTACGGACCCCACCTGCTCACTGAAACATCCCGCTTGCCCCTGCGTCCCCAGGTGATCATTGTCACTGCCCATGGCGAAGTCTCGATGGCAGTGGATGCCATGAAAAACGGGGCGCAAGACTTCATGGAAAAACCCCTCGATCTGCTTGAATTGGAAAAATCGGTCAGCCGAGCGGCAGAAGTGATCTCCATGCGCCGTGAGCTGGCGCATTTCCGCAGCAACAAAGGCAACCTGGATGAATTTATTGTTGGCGAGACGCCTGAGATGAAACACATCCTGGAGCTGGCAGGCCGGGCTTCGGAATCCTCAGTTTCGGTTCTGATTACCGGACCCACCGGTACAGGCAAGGAAGTGCTGGCGCAGTACATCCACCGCAACGGTCCGCGTTCGGGTAAGCCCTTCATTGACATCAACTGCCCTGCCATTCAACCAACCATGTTCGAATCCGAACTGTTCGGGCATGAATCGGGTGCTTTTACCGGCGCAACCAGCAAACGCAACGGGTTGATGGAAATCGCTGACGGCGGCATTCTGTTCCTTGACGAAATATCTTCCATGCCAGTTGACCTCCAGGCAAAATTTCTGCGAGCCCTCGAAGAACGCGCTTTCAGGCGCGTTGGCGGGACGAACCTGATCCGGGTGGACGTCCAGGTGATTGCCGCCTCAAACCGCGACCTCAAGGAAATGATCTCGAGGCATGAATTCAGGGAAGATCTCTATTACCGTCTGAAGGTTGTCGACCTGGATCTGCCCTCCCTGGCAGAACGCCGCCAGGATATCCCTGACCTGGTCGGTTACATGGTGCGCAAGTTCAACAAACGCCTCGGCACAAACATCCTGGATGTGTCCCCTGCAGCCATGCAAGCCCTGATCGATTACGATTGGCCGGGCAATATCCGGGAGTTAAGCAATGCCATCGAACGAGCAGCTCTGTTCTGCGACGAGCCCACCATCGACATCAACCATTTGCCGAAAGACGTCACCAAGTAGCCTCTTTTTGAGGGTCAGCCTGGCAGGCTTGGCATAGTAGTTGCAACATAATCTCCGATAAGTATTTTCATCGGAGGTTATTTATGTTAACTAATGGAAACCAGATTCTCTTAATAGTTTCAATTGTGCTTTTCGGGCTGGGGTTTCTATGCTTGATTCTAAGCATCGTCATCCTGGTCAAACAGTCACTCGGTCGCGGCATTCAAGCCATCGCCGAATCGACAACCAAGCTGGCTGAAAAAGGGATCACCGAAGGAATCTCAGGCTTGGTCGGAAACGCCTCGCTTTTGATAAGTTCCTTAAATGACCTTGCCAAATCAAATACCGGCATTGGTATTTTCTTTGTCTTTTTGAGCCTGGTCTTGTTCGCCGGTGCTTATTACATGCTGAAACCCTTCATTGGAGCTTTGCCCTAACCCATTTTGAGAGGAATGACGATGTCTATAGAGAGATTGCTAGATAAGATCCGGCTCCACTTCGATCCGCAAACTGCGCGTGAAGTGGTTAGTGCTTTTCGTGCTGAACCGCTTGCATGGCACTATCTTAATAGTACGCCTGATCTTGAACAATGGCTGACCTTTGCTTCCGATGACTTATCCCGCTGGCAGCCTGGGGTTCTGGCACTTTTCTCTCTCGAACACTCCTTACCTGAAAATGACCTGACCGATCTCGAAATTGACCTCCCCGGCGGGATCGTTGAACGCATCAAAAATGTTTTTGAAATGACAAGACTTACCGGTCTTGAACCGACCAGTCTGCCGGATGCTGCCCTGCTTGCACTGCATTTGCGCGAATTCCGCCGGCAGGAAGGCTCGTGGATAAAACTATCTGAAAGTTTGCTTTCCGGCAAGGGTCGTTTGTCGGTTTGGGAGACAGCCTTCGCGATTCTTCCCCAACTCGTCCCGGACTTTGAAATTGCCATGGACACTCTGACCTCAACACTCCCTTCGCAGTATGCGGAGTCGCTTGGTAATTTGATTGTCCACCAGGTAACCGTAAATCCTGCGGATGAAAACACGCGTTATCAAGCTTATCAACGCAGGCTTGAAAAGGCTCCTGTCGAACTCCAGATTTCCACTCTGCGTGCGATGCGCGGCAACGAAGAGGAATCCCTGATTAAACTGCTCGCAAACAGTTTTCTGGCTCAGGCTCAGTCAGTTGATGATCAAACCGATCGAAAAGCGGATCAAACTGAGGTTGAGACCTTCCGTCAGCAGGCTGTTTTGAGCCAGATAGCCGGGCAGCCAGCGCAAGCTTCCCGCGCGATTGACCATGCTTTCAATGCCCTGAACCGTCAGCAAGCTGAAATACTGCGCGATCTCGCCTTTGAACTCGAATCCTCCAATCCGGAGGAAGCCCGCAAAACCTGGGAAGAGATTTTGCGCCTCCAACCAGACAATCACGCTTTCAAAAAAGAATACGCGGAGTTTCTGATTGCAAATGATGACCCTGATTATGGCTACGAAATCCTTTCAGAAATCCCGGATGATGCCACCAGGGCACTTTACGCCCTGCGCTATCCCGTCATTGGCGCAACTGACCCACAAGGCACCCAGTCACTGGAAAAAGCCCTCGAGAAAAAGACTCTCCAAACCACAAAATCCCGCTTTTCTTCCGTATCAGACAATCTGAAGGCTGCCCGTTATGCCTTTGAAAATAAAAAGTATCAGACTGCCAGCAACTTTATCCGCAAGGCGCTTGCTGAAAACCCGAATGACCTTGAAACCATCAAGCTTTCCGGGCTGATCGACCGCCACATGGCGAATATTGACGAAGCAATTGAATCGAGCGCGTTGCTGGCGTTATTCGAACCTCAAAATCAGACAAACAAGAAAGATCTCGCCTCGCTCTACCTCCAATCTCAGCAGCCGGAAAACGCACTGCGTATATACCAGGAACTGATCCACTCTTCAAGCGAGCCTTCACGCACGGATCTGCTCAACTTCGCTGAAATCTCAATCAAAGCTGACCAGGCTGATAAAGCCATTCCAATTGCACAGGCATTCCTTAAAAAGGATGTGTTTGACGGCGAAGCACTGGTTTTGCTCTGCAATGCCCTGATAGCCACCGGCAGAAACGATGAAGCTATGAAGCAGCTCGAAAAAGCTTCAGCCCTGGCTCCCGAAAAGCCGGCCAGCTGGCTCTCCCTGGCACGCATCTGGACCAACCTCGGGCAGGAAGACAAAGCCATGCAAGCACTGCGCAAAGCCAAGGCTGCCTTGCCAGACGATCCTGAAATTCTGAGCGCGCTCGGAGCGCTTTACCTTGCGAATGACCAGCCGACTGAAGCAATCAGTGTTCTCAGGCAGGCTTTTCAGCTTGATCCATCCAGTTCAAGTGTGCGCAAATCTCTTACGCAGGCTTACCTGAACCATGGTTACATCGATGAAGCCTGGACCACGATTGCTCCTCTCGAGAATGACTACACTTCCGATCCGGAATTGGCGTCTGTTTTGGGGCAAACTCTGGCAGCCATGGGAGACATGAACGGCGCAAAGCCCGTCCTGCGCTTTGCCTGGCAGGCGAACCGCTCAGACAGCACCTTGAAAACCTATGCGGAGTTATTGATCAAAAGCTTCAGCCATGGCATCAAACCCGGGGCTCAGGAACTGAAGGAGATGTCCCAGTTGCTTTCAATCATGGAGGAACGCCAGCAGGAACGCGACGGACTATTTGATATGCGCCTGCTGCAGGCGGATCTCAAGGCGACTCTTGGCATGCACGAAGCCGCCTACCAGGACTATCTCCAACTCCTGGATTACCCGGAGGCAAGATCACCTCGCTCGTATCACCATCTCCAGTTCCAAACCGGGCAAACCGCTCTCGCTCTTGGCCTGACGGACATCAGCCTGGCTTCCCTTCAGGAAGCGGTCCTGACCGACCCGGATGATTTGCCCACCCGCCATGCCCTTGCAAAAGCGTTTATGGCAGCCAACCTGGATGACGAAGGTTTTTCAGCTGCTCGTTCCGCCATGCAGATCGCGCCGACAGAGATTGAAAATGTGCTTTGGTACAGCGATTTTATGAGCGAGCACAACAACGCCCGGGAAGCCATCCAAATATTGAAAGACACCATCCATCTCAGACCGGATGACAAAGCGCTCTACCTGACGCTTGCGCGCACGTACGTCAATCTGAATCAGATTGAAGATACCAAAGAAACGCTCAACCAGATGCTTGCTTTGGAGGAGATCGAAACTGAGGAATATGTCAACGTTGCGAACCTCTACCTCCACATGGATCAACCGGATGAAGCTTCCCGCATCATCAAAAAAGCCATCTCTGATAATCCATTCCCGGATTTTGAAGAAAGTCGCGACCTGATCTATTCAGTGCTAAAGCTCGGCGATTCGGCAGCCGCTCTGCAACTGGTAAAAGACCTCGAGCCCGCCCTTGAATCCAATGTCGCTTATCCTCTGCTTAAGTCCGATGTGCTTGCAGCCAACCGGCAATTCCTGCCAGCCCTTGAGGCTCTCGAAGACATCCTGAACAAGTTGGAATTTGCTCCGGAAACACTTGGCAGCGTAGCCGGGGACGCGGCGGAACAAAGCCTGGACTATCCTGCCTTCAATCGCGCAGGGCTTTACTACCGCGCAGCTCAACTTGAACGCACAATTGGCGACCTGGTAGTCTCCCAAAAACACGCCGCTTTGGCAATAAATGCTGACCCGGGCAGCGAGCCTGCTTTCCTTCTCAAGCTCGAACTTGCTCTGGCAACCAGCCAATCGGAGGTCTTATCAAACGCGCTTGATTTCCTGAACACCCAGGAATCCCGCGCCCAGGCTGCCATCTCAACGGCAAGCATCCTTGCCCTCGATGCAGTTCTTCATGATGATCTGCCCAAGGCGCGTTTACTCTGGGAGCACTTCCTCTCTGATAAAACCAACTCAGCGACTGCAAAAGCGCTTGAAAGCCTGTTTATCCAGCAAACCGGTAATACCAAATCAGCTGCTGCCTTGTTAGAGGAAGCAGTGGAGATGGTCGACGAACTTGAGGTTCGGCACAAAGTGCAATCGTTCGATATTGCAAAGCATTTCAACTGGATCTGGCACACCCTGGCTGTAGCCAAGGCTGCCTGGGAACAGACAAACTGGAAGCTTGCTGATCGGTTGCTGGAATCTGCGCTTTCAGTGGTCAAAATCAATCCCATTGCCAATAAGCTCCTGGCAGAATACCTGACAGACAAGGTCTGCCAGACCAACAACGCACACTTTTTGCACATTCTCGGTCACAGCCCATCAGCTTTCGACCCGGAGCATTCAGATTTTGACTTGATTGAAGAGCAAATCTCGATTGCAGGGCGTGCCATCTCCCCGGCAGAACTGCTGCCAACTCTCAAAATCAACCAGGCCCTCAAAAATGGTCATTGGTCAGAAGAAAACGATTTGCACAAACTGATCACCAACGGCAAACAAGCAGCCCAGGTTCTTTCCGTGCTGGTGGACGACACTTCCATTGCTGACATCCTTTCAGGTTTCAACAAAAATGCAGACGTCAGCTTCCAGCAGGCAATCCAAAGCCTGCATACAGATCCCGATACTTCTGCCGCAATCGCATCCAAATTGATCGAATCCCAGCCTGAGAACCCGACACTGCATGCCCTGCATGCAATTGCCTCCCAAAAAGCTCCTCTTTTGGCTGCAGAATCGCTCGAGACCGCCCTTGCCATCTGGTCAGACGAGCCGGATTGGCACGCCATGGCTGCCATAATGCACCAGGATGCCGGTCAGTATCCGCAGGCCGCCAAACACCTGGAAGAAGCCATCCGCATTGCCCCCAAAGAAGCCCAATACTGGCAATTATTGGGAGATGTAAAACTGCTGGAGAAGGATTACCACGCCGCCAAAGACTATTTTGGAAAGGCAACGGATCTCTTCCCTTCCAATCCGGAGGCGCTTCACTCGCTCGCGATCATCAACCAACAGCTCGGTGAACACCAGATTGCCATCCAGTGCTTGCAAAAAGCCAGTCAGCTTGACCCCGGAAACATCCTCTATGAAGAAGGCATTGCAGAGTCACTGCTTGCAAGGCAGGAACTTCCCGAAGCCTTGCGCCAGGCTGATGCCATTCTAAAAACCGATCCTAAAAATGAAATTGCCTGGCAAGTAAAGGTCAAGGCTTTGCTGAAAAGCAACAAGCCGGAGGAAGCACGGCAGGCAATCCACTTTGCCCTCGCAGTTGTGGAAAACCCCGTGCCGTTTGAGCTGCAAAAAATAGATCTGGATAACGCTCGCAATCCCCAGCAGGCTGTCCTTGCATCGCAAAAACTTGCTGAAAATTTCCCGGAAGACGTGGCTGTGCTGAACAATCTCGCTCAGAAACAAATCCAGATTGGCGAGATCGAAAAAGCAGAGCAGACTCTGCAGCGCAGCTTGGTTTTGGACCAGTCCAATCCTGAAACCCTGGTTGCCCTTGGCACTGTGGACCGCGTCCGCGGCAATCTGGATCAGGCGCTGGCTCATCTCGCCCAGGCGATCGAACTTCAGCCAGGCTTGGTGGAAGCTTATCTCGAGATGGGGCTCACTTATCAGGATCGTCGTGAGATCAGTAATGCCATCCAGACTTACCACAAAGCGATCGCCATGGTCAACAATGATCCCCGACCCTTCCTCCAGGCTGCTGCTGCTTATAAGGAAAGCCGTGATTACCGAAACGCCGAATTTATGCTGCGCCAGGCATCCCAGCTTTCGCCATCAGACCAGAACATCCGCCGGCAGCTCGCTGCGGTGGTTGCACTGAATATTGTCAATAACCTCCAGGAGACTCCTAAAAGATGAGACCTTACAACGCCCGCAAAAGTGATGAAGTGTTGGTCGTCAGGCGCGGCAAGTTCCTGACTTTGCTTCAGACCGCACTAAGTAACCGCGAATTCCAGTTTGCCCGCCAGGCATCTTTGATCTGGTTGGCAAGTTACCCAGGTGATCTTCTGATCAGTTTCATCTATGCTTCAGTGCTGGCAGAGCTCGGCGATACCGAAATGGCCATCAAGAACCTGTCCAAGCTCCTGGCATATGATCCTGAATTCGTGGAGGCCGCCAGCCTGCTGGACCGGCTCACTGGAGAGAGCAACCGTGAGACCCACGCCAATCAGCTTTACCTGCAGCGTGGGACTTCAAGGGGTAAATCGCCAACCTCCTGGCTTGATGGTTTGATCGCAGCTCGCAACGCTTGGGAAAGCGGAGATTTGACCGGCGCGGAAAAAGCGATCCTCGAGTCTCTGGCACATAACCCCCGTTCACCCTTACCCGCGGCTTTCCACATGCAGATCATTCACAAAACCGGCAACACGACTCTGCTCGAAACCCTCTCTGGTATCTATGCCAGCCGTTGGCCTGACTGTGTCCAGATCAAGGTCCTGTCTGCGATTGCCGACATTCAGCAGAGCAACGATTCAGCTGGTGTTGAAAAAATGCATTGGTGTGCTGCGCATGACGTTAGCGGGCAGGTCATCAACCGCCTGCTTGGTCCTGATCACAACTACAAGCCTCTCTGGCCGGAAGACCTCAAGGTCTACCTCGATCTGCCTGTCCCAGCCTCCGTAGCAGCCGATTTGGGATGGAATGTCCTCTCAAATGCGGACTTTGTTGCCCCGGATACTGCTGATAAAGAAGCTGCACCTCAGACCGCTGAAGAAATCATCGATGACGATCCCACTCTGGCACTCCAATTGCCGGATTACCTCGTTGACGAGTTGGCTGAATCGGGGGATGTAGATTACTCGGAGGTTCCCACCAGTTCTTTCTTCCTGCAGGATATCGCTACCCCACCCCTTCCTGCCGGACACACCAACGAAGTCCCTGCTGTCCATTCTGCCAATGTGGCTAAGTCAGTCCCCATTTCCGACGAGTCAGCGGCTACGATTGCTGCGATCACTGAAATTCAAACGGAATTCGAAAAAGTTGCGCGCAAAATCAACAAATCCGAGTTGATGAACACCGACGGTCGTTTTCCCAGTTACGTAATTTTGACTTCTCGCGCAAATCTCGAGAAAAAGTATGGCTCCAACACTGCCGATGTCGTGATCGAAACGATGCGCAAGCTCTGCCTGAACATCGTCGACCTTCCGGGCTGGAACAGCCTGGTCTACGTGCCGGATGATGAAGCCAGCGCCCGCGAACAGGGATTGGACCCCATCCATGCCAGTGATGCCTGGAAGATCAAACTCTCTCTGACTGACCTGGACGCCAAACTTGCTTCTCGTGGGGAGATGATCGGTGCACTGTTGATCATCGGCGGTCATGACATTGTTCCTTTCCACATGCTGCCAAACCCCACCGATGATTCTGACACAAACGTTCCCTCCGATAATCCCTACGCCACCCTCGATGAGAATTATTTCATCCAGCAGTGGCCTGTAGGACGCATTCCAGATGAAGCCGGCACGGATGCTGGCTATTTGCTCGAGCAGATCCGCTTTCTGACCAAGGAATACGAACTGAAGGTCAAGTCCAAAAAGAGCATTTCCACCAATATCCTGGCAAATCTCCTTCGCAGCCTGGCTCTGCACTTTCAAGCCTTCAATTTGCGCTTTCAAAAACCCGACAACATTGGCTGCACTGCAGAAGTATGGAAGCCAGCTTCCTCGGAGGTTTTTGCGGTGATTGACCGGTCAGACCGCCTGATGAGCTCTCCACCGACCACCAACAGCAACTTGCTCAACGGGCAAACGCCTGACCCCAAATTTGCCTATTTCAATCTTCACGGGCTCAAGGATTCACCCGAATGGTACGGTCAGCGCGACCTCGCCAAAACCTCTGCTGAGCCTGAATACCCGGTGGCAATGGAGCCTGCCAATTTCAGCACTCAGACTTCCTCCCCGGAGATTGTGATGAGCGAGGCTTGTTATGGCGCAAATATCCTGGATAAGAAGGTCAATGAATCCATTTCGCTCAACTTTCTTTCCTGCGGCACACGCGCCTTCGTCGGATCGACCTGCATCGCATATGGTTCTGTCAGCAAAACTCTGGTGGCTGCAGATTTGCTCGCCTGGCACTTCTGGACTCACATAAAAGCCGAAGTGGCAGTTGGTTACGCTCTGATGCGCGCCAAGCTTGCCCTGGCAAAAAAGATGACCGAAGATCAAGGCTACCTGGACGGTGAAGACCAGAAAACCATCCTGTCGTTCGTGCTCTATGGCGACCCATTGGCTTCCAGCGTAAATATCAAGGAAGTCACCAGACCCTCCATCCGTCCAACCAACACTCCAGAGCTGAAAACCATCAGCGACTCACGCGAAGAGCTGGTTGTAGCAGCCAGCGAAATGCCGGATGAGATCCTGGAAAAAGTCAGGAAGGTCATCAGCATTTACCTGCCGGGTCTGGATGACGCCACCGTCTCCCTCAACCCGCAACTGACCAACTTCACGCTCGACCCTGCCATGGTCCAGGCGCATCGTCAGAAATTTGATGATGTCAGCCAGAGTCAGCGCTACGTGGTAACGCTCAAAAAGAGCTACGAATACCGCCAGCATAACCACAATCACTTCGCCCGCGTGACCTTTAACCAAAAGGGCGAGATGCTGAAATTGAGTACCTCGCGATAAACCTTTTTTAGAGAATTCTATACGGCGGATTGTGCTTCTCTTGCACAATCCGTCATCTTTTGGTCTGTTCGTAGGGCGGAATGCGCTTCTTTTGCGCACTCCGTCAATTCTTTTTCTGTTTGTAGGGCGGAATGAAGCTTTTTTGTTCACTCCGCTATCTTTTGATCTGTTCGTAGGGCGGAATGCGCTTCTTTTGCGCACTCCGCCATCTTTTGATCTGTTCGTAGGGCAGAATGCGCTTCTTTTGCGCACTCCGCCGATGATTTTATATGTCGGAGTGAGCCTGCGAAGCGCTCATGCCTTACTAAGATTGTCAGGCAGGCTCATTCCGACCTACACTTGCCCTAATTTATTTCTTTTCTACTAATCAAAACTGATAATTTTCCACAACTGTCTACCTCCAAGATTATCTAATTAAATAAATATGGGATCTCTTTTGTCAAAATTCATTATTTACTACATATTCACACCTCAGCTAAAAGGGAATAATTTTCAACAAAATTCCAAGTTTAAGTTATACTTATGCCCGTGAGATACCAAAACCACATCTTTTTAACCATGTCAGAGATGTTCATCTATTTCTTCCAACTTGACCACACACAGGAGTAAGCATGCACGGATATAGTGGAAAAATCCTTCACATTGACCTGAAAACGAAGAAAAATTGGGTCGAAACCAAACCTGAGGAATGGTACAAAACTTACATTGGTGGGGTCTCGATGGCTTCGCGCCTTTTATGGGAAAACATTACCCCCGGTTGCGACCCACTCGATGATGGCAACCCAATTTGCTTCGCCAACGGCATCTTCACCGGCACGCCGGTACCAGTGGGCGGCAAGTTTGGTCTGGCTTCCAAATCCCCCCTGACCGGCTTCATCGGCGACAGCCTTTCCGGCAGCTGGTTCTCGATCGCACTTAAACGTGCCGGTTGGGATGGCTTGGTGCTGCACAATAGTTGTGATAATTGGACACAGCTTTTTATCGACGACGAGCGTGTGCAATTTAACGATGCCACCTACCTGCTTGGTAAAGGCACCTACGAAACCGAAGAAGCCATTCGCGCAAAACTCGGTGACGAGCAGATCCGCTCTTGCACCATCGGTGTGTGTGGTGAGAATCTGGTGCGTTTTGCCAACGTCACCAACGATGGCCGCCAGGCTGGTCGCACCGGACACGGTATGATCTGGGGGCATAAGAAACTCAAGGCAGTTTCTGTACGAGGTACACACGGTGTTACCGTCTTTGATCCCAAAACGCTCAATCAGCTTTCTTTTGATATTTCTAATAGTGCCCAGGGCAAAGATACCGAAAAATACCGAATTTATGGCACATCTACCGGTTTGCTATCCACAAACAAAATGGGCGTTTTACCCACGCGCAACTTCCAGGAAGGCGTCTTTGAGGATGCCGAACTGGTCAGTGGTGAATATCTCGACAAACATCACAAAGTCAAGGTTATCGCCTGTGCCCAGTGCCCCATCGCCTGCGAGCAGATGTCCATGGTCCAAACCGGACCCTTCGCCGGCGCGATGACAGGTATTGAATACGAATGCCTCTTTGCCAACAGTTCCAACCTCGGTATCTCGGATATCCGCTCTTCGATCAAGCTGATCACCCTCGCAGACCACGATGGTATGGATGCCATCACCATGGGTGGGGTCATCGGATGGTCAATGGAATGCTACGAAAAAGGTATTCTTAAAAAGGAAGACTTTGCCAGCAAAGCTCACCCCGAGGGGCTCGAGCTAAACTTTGGCAACGGCGAAGCAGCTGTTGCCCTGGCTGAAATGATCCGCGACCAGGAAGGTATCGGGAAAATATTAGCCCAGGGGACTCGCATTGCAAGTCGAACGATCGACGAGGAACGCGGGACAGAGACATTTAAATGGGCTGTAAACACCAAAGGTCTTGAAGCTGCCGGTTACGACGCGCGCGCGCTCAAGACGTTTGCCGTCGGGCTTGCCACCGGCACCCGCGGCGGCTGTCACAACCGCTCTGCTGCTTACGATCCAGACATGAAAGGCGAAACCAACCGCCTGACTGTTGATGAAACCCGTGGTCGGGTTGCCGCAGACTCTGAAGAATACGCTGCCGTTTACGACAGCCTGCCTTTGTGCAAGTTTATCCGGCGCTGCTTCACAGGCAAAGCCGACCGGGCTGGTGCCTGGCCTGCCATCGCCAAACTGATCAATGCCACCACCGGCTGGGAATTTGGCTACGAGGAAGTCGACTTGATCGGTGTGCGTGCCTGTACGATCAAAAAAGCCTTTAACATCCGCGAAGGTTGGACTGAGAAGGATGACGACCTGCCCTGGCGCTGGAAGCATGACCCCTTCACCAAAGGTCCCAGTGCAGGCGTATTTGTGACCGATGAAGAACTCGAATACATGAAAGACCTTTACTACAAGGCCAAAGGCTGGACCGAGGAAGGTTTGATCCCTAAAGAATTATTGATCAAGCTCGGCATGCCTGATGTGGCAGAACAAATCGGAGTTTAACGAGGAGCTTATGGCAACCAGTACTTCAAAATATGCTTATATTGATTGCGACCCTAACCTGTGTGTAGGCTGTCAATTGTGCGAATACATCTGTTCATACACAAAAACCGGAGAATACAACTCCTATCGCAGCCGCATCCGCACCGTCCGCGTAGATGAAGTTCTCATCACCGCCATCGCCTGCCGCACCTGCGAAAACGCGCCCTGCGTGATCGTTTGCCCGCGTGATGCACTGACTCAGGATCCCGTAACCGGTATCATTGACATCAATGCCACCAAGTGTGACGGCTGTGCCTGGTGCATCGAAGCCTGCGATTTCGGCGCCATCTCCATCAATCCCCAGACCACTCTGGCAGAGATTTGCGACCAGTGCAAGGACGAACCGGACGGTCCTCAATGTGTGAAGTGGTGCCCCAAAGAAGCGCTCACACTGACCACACCTGATCAACGCGCCCAAAAGACTCGTCGCAATTTAATTACTGAATCGTTAAACATTCCCCAGAAAGCAACGGATCCCAAATGAGTGAAGACTCCATCACCAAGAGCCACTCCGCGGACTTCCCGCAGGATGAGCCCCGCATTGGTGTTTACGTCTGCCATTGCGGCAGCAATATCGCCGGTGTCATCCCCCCGGAAGAAGTCGTGGATTTTGCCGGCAAATTGCCTGGCGTGGTGCGCTCAATCGATACTATGTATGCCTGCGCCGATAGCGGTCAGCGTCTTATAAAAGAAGACATTGCCAAATACGGACTGAATCGCGTCGTGGTGTCAGCCTGTTCAGTGCGCATGCACGAACCCACGTTCCGTGGCTGCGTGGCTGAAGCCGGTATGAACCCATTCCTGATGGAAATGGCAAATATCCGCGAACAGTGCACCTGGGCACACGGACATGACCGCGAAGGCGCGCTCGAAAAAGCCAAAGACCTTACTGCAGCTGCAGTTGCCAAAGCCACCTTCCTTACACCGCTGGATATGATCAAAGTGCCCGTCACCAAACGCGCCATGGTCATCGGCGGAGGTGTGGCCGGCATCACCGCAGCTCTCGACCTGGCCGAACAAAACGTCCCGGTCACCCTGGTGGAAAAAGAACCAACGATTGGAGGGGTCATGGCGCAACTTAACAAGACCTTTCCAACGATGGACTGCTCCATATGAATTCTCGCACCCAAAATGGTTGACGCGGCGCGTCAGCCCCTGATCGAAGTAAAGACCTTTACAGAAGTTGAAAAAGTCGAAGGATATGTCGGCAATTTTGTCGTAACCCTGCGGGAAAAAGCCAAATACGTGCGTGCGGATCGCTGCAATGGCTGCGGTGCCTGCACTAAAGCCTGCCCTGTGGAAATTCCCAACTATTTTGAAATGAACCTTGCCCCGCGCAAGGCAGCTTACATCCCCATGAGCCAGGCTGTGCCGCTCATCTACAATATCGACATGGACGCCTGCATCCACTGTTATAAATGCGTGGAAGCCTGCGGTGCCCTTGAAGCAATCGACTTCAGCATGGAAGATAAACTGGTGGAGCAGGAAATTGGTGCCATCGTGGTCGCCACCGGCTTTGGTCACTTTGACCCCACCCCCATGACCGAATATGGTTATGGGCGATTCCCGAATGTGATTACTGCCATGGAGATGGAACGGCTCAACAACTCTGCCGGCCCCACCCACGGTGCCCTGATCCGCCCCAGCGACGGAAAAAGACCAAAGCACATCGCCATCATAAACTGCGTTGGCTCCCGGGACAAGCGTTACAACCAGAGTTGCTCAAACTTCTGCTGTATGTACGCCATCAAAAACGCGCTCCTGCTCAAACAGATGAACCCGGATACCGAGCTTTCAATTTACTATATTGACATCCGCACACCCTCCAAGGGTTATGAGGAGTTTTATGATCGCGCCCGCGAGTCCGGCATCCGCTTTATCCAGGGACGCCCGGCTGAGATTACGGAAGATCCCGATACGCACCAGCTCTTCATCGCTTCAGAAGATATCACGCTGGGCAAGGTGATCGAACGCGAGTATGACATGGTCATGCTCAACCAGGCTGCCGTTCCCCAGCCCGATCAAAACCACATGAGTTCCGTGCTCAACGTGGCGCAATCTCCCGGCGGATGGTTTATGGAATATCACCCCAAACTGCGCCCGATGGACAGCCCCACCGATGGCATCTTCTTCGCTGGTGCCTGCCAGGGTCCCAAGGACATTCCAGCCAGTGTTGCTCAGGGTTCCGCAGCTGCTTCACGCGCCTCGCGCATTCTCCACTCGGACAGCTGGCAGATCGAACCGACCGTGGCTGTTGTCTGGCCGGATCGCTGCGTTAGCGCCAATGGTCAGGCCTGCGGCATTTGCAGCCGTGCCTGCCCCTATGGAGCGATCGATTACACCAAGGGTCTCGCAGCAGAAGTGATCACTGCCAAATGCCACGGTTGTGGCGCCTGTGTTGGCGAGTGTCCGCATAACGCGATCACTCAACTCCACTACACTGACGCCCAGGTGCTGGCGCAAATCCGCACCCTGTTGGCAATCGAACCTGAAAAGAAAATCCTTGCATTCCGCTGCCAGTGGTGTTCCTATGGCGGCGCAGACCTTGCCGGTACTTCGCATTTTGAATACAGCGCCAATGAACGTGGTTTGCGCGTGATGTGCTCGGCGCGAATGGATGCTGACTTGATCTACGAAGCCTACCGCCTTGGCGCGGGTGCCATCCTCTATTCAGGCTGCCATCCCCAGGACTGCCACTACATCACCGGTCAAATTTCCGGTGCCAAACGAGCTGCGCGGCTTGAGAAGATGTTTGAAAGAATGAATATGAGTCCGGGGCGCTTCCGGACTGAGTGGATCAGCGCGGCTGAGGGCGATAAATATGCCCGCGTCATCAACGAAATGCAAGCCGCTCTGGACGCCATTCCGGAGGACGTCCTCAAAGCTGAAATTGACCGCCTGCGACCTGAAATGGAAAAGAAACTCACCAAAATGGGCGATGTTCCTGGTGTGGCTCAGGCAATGGTGCAGGTTGACTTTATCGTCAATGAGATGCTCAGCAAGGAGATAGCCGCATGAGTGGTGTCACTGACCCCAACGTCCTCTCCGAACGCGTCAAAGCCATTCCCGGCGGCGATATGCTGATGATGTGCTACTCCTGTGGCACCTGCACCAGCAAATGTATGATCCAAACCAAACTTGAGAGCAGCTATAACCCGCGCCGCCTTATCCGCGAGGCTGTCTTCAACATGGACGATGATGCCTTTGCCGACAAGACCACCTGGCTTTGCACCGCATGCGACCTCTGTTATCCCGCCTGCCCGCAAAAAATCCACATTTCCGGCGTGATCAACGCTGTTAAGGCATTGGCAGTCGAGAGTGGAAAGAAAAACCCCTACCAGGTTGCCAGGGTGGATGAATCCACCTGTGTCGCCTGCGGCTTGTGCGAAAAGATCTGCCCCTACGAAGCGATCAGCATGGTTGAAAAGCGGATCCCCTTCCGCGGCACCATCACGGTCGCCTCGGTGGATGCAGGCAAATGCATGGCTTGCGGGTTGTGCACCGCGGCCTGCCGCTCCACTTCCATCCGCCTGGCTGAGGACTATAACGATGCCGAATTGATCGACTCTCTCTGGTCCTGGTTAGGTACAGAAAGGGTATCCTCATGAGCGAGACCCCGAAAATAGTCCTGTTTCAATGTCAGTGGTGCCTTTTTTCGCCGGATGACCAGCATTGGGTCGATACCCAACTGCCTGAAAACATCCACCTGGTTAAGGTGCCTTGCACCGGCCGCATCAATCCGCTTTACATTCTGAACGTGGTTCAGGGTGGCGCGGATGGCGTCATGATCAGCGGCTGTTTGCCCGAACAGTGCCACTTCAAAACTGGCAACATTGGCGCCCGCCGCCAGTTGGAAGAGTTTTCCGATTACCTCAACCACATCGGCTATGAACAGGATCGCATCCGCTTCCTCTGGCTGGATTTGCAAGACCGGGGAATTATCCAAAAGGAACTGACCGCCTTTGAGGCGCAAATACAAGCTCTTGGACCTGCCCACAACCTTGCCACGCGCGTAACCGAAACAGCTGGAGGTGCCCATGCCTGATTTAGACGCACTCAAAGCTGAAGCTAAACGCATTCTCGAAGAAGGCGTGGTGGAGATGGTCATCGGTTTCAAAGCCGGTGACACCCCCCTCCACCCTCAACCGGCATTCTTCAAAACAGCTGAGGAAGTTGACCAGCTTGTATACAACGCCCTTTGCCAGAATAATCTTGCAACTTACCTCACCCGCTTCCCTAAGACCCAAAAGATTGGCATGCTGGTTCGGGGTTGCGAGAATCGCTCGGTCAATGCCCTAGTTTTTGAGGGGCAGCACCCCAGAGAAGATCTTTACCTGATCGGTGTACCCTGCGAGGGCATCATCGACTGGCGCAAAATCGTTGCGCAAACCGGTGAAGAAGTGATCAGCATCACTGAGCAGAGCAATAACACCATTCTGGTCGAAGCAAATTCTGGATATTTCACTCTTGAAAAAGACACGCTTTTACACGAAAGCTGCGCTCGCTGCATTCATCCAAACCCTGTTTCTGCTGATATCGTCATCGGCGAACTCCTGCCCGAAGGCGATCCCGCCCTGGCACGCGCGCAAGTAGCTGCCTTTGCAGAGTTACCGCTCGAGGAACGGCACGCATGGTTCCGCCAGGAAGCCGAGCGCTGCATTCGCTGCTATGCCTGCCGGGAAGCCTGCCCAATGTGTTACTGCGAGGAGTGTTTTGTGGATCACATCAGCCCGCGTTGGACCGAAAGCGGCACCACCCCTGCTGGTATGCAAGGCTGGCACATCGTGCGCGCTTTCCATCAAACCGGGCGCTGCACCAGCTGCGGCGCTTGCGAACGCGCTTGCCCGATGGACATCAAAATGACCTACCTGACCGAGAAACTCAACGAGGATATGCGCCAGAAGTACAACTTCGAAGTCGGACTGGATGCCACCACGCCGCCGCCGTTCTCGACCATCACCCTGGACGATAAGTCCCGCTTCGTGGTTTGAGGAGAGCCATCATGAACCTGATCCTCAAAAAAGACCAACTCAATCACCTGCTGGATGCCTGGCGCCAGGATTACGAAGTTTACGCCCCGCAATCTCTGCAAAATTACACCCATTTTCTGCCGCTGCAGGATGGATTTGAACTTGCTTTCGATAAAGCCCACAACACGCGCATCCCGCCAAAAGCACTCTTTTTGCCGACTTCCGAGGCGCTGCTAAAATTCACAAAATTTGGCGGCTACGAACAAGTCCCGCTTGAAACTGCTCCCCGCCTCATTTTTGGCATCCGTCCCTGCGACGCGCATGCCATGACCCTGCTCGACACCGTCTTTGAGCAGGAACGCTACACAGATCCCCATTGGCAAGCCCGCCGTGATGCCACAATCCTGGTTGGTCTGGGCTGCCACGAACCTTGCCAGACCGGTTTCTGCACCACTGTTGGCTCGGGTCCGTTTAACCATGCCGGTCTTGACGCGATCCTGACCGACCTCGGTGATATTTTCCTGGTTGAAACCCTGACCGAGAAAGGTGAACGGCTTTTCACCCATCTCGAATCCGCCACCGAAGAGCAAAGCACGCAAGCAAGCAAGGTGCAGAAGGCTGCTAAAGATAGTATGCCTATCGCTTTTGAAACGGAAGGCTTGAAAGAAAAGCTCGATCAAAACTTCGACAGCTCCTATTGGGAAGAAGTTTCACGGTCCTGCCTGGGCTGCGGAGTTTGCACCTTCCTCTGCCCCACCTGCTTCTGCTTCGACATTGTCGACGAAGCCCAACGCGGTGAGCGTGTGCGTAACTGGGACACCTGTATGTTCCGTACTTACTCTCTCGAAGCTTCCGGGCACAATCCGCGCCCCAGTCGCGTGGAACGCACCCGTCAACGCCTGAGTCACAAGTACACCTATTGGGTGGATCAAATCAACCAGATCGGCTGCACCGGTTGCGGTCGCTGTGTGAGATACTGCCCGGTGGGTCTGGATATCCGTGCCATGCTGCGCAAAGCAAATCAACTTCCAAGTGAGGTAGCGCATGTCTAATGAGGCTCACAGTCCTTATCTGCCTATTCCCATGCATGTTTTGCATGCCTATTACGAGTCTAATGACCGCTCACTCAAAACCCTCGAGTTGAGTTTTGATGACCCGCAGGATGCACGTGATTTCTTCTCTGCTTACAATCCGGGTCAATTCTGCCTGTTGAGTGTGATCGGCAAGGGAGAGTCTGCCCTTGGCATTGCCAGTGCCGCCTGGGAAGGGGACTTCGTGCGCTTCACAGTGCAAAAGATGGGCTCTGTCACAACTGCCCTGCATGAGCTCAAACCTGGTGATCCGATCGGAATCCGCGGACCCCTTGGCAACGGTTTCCCACTGGAAGACTGGAAAGGCAAGAACCTGGTCATCATTGGCGGCGGTTGCGCTTTTTCGACCCTATACGCCCTCACCAAACATCTGCACCATCCCTCCAATCGCGGGTATTACGGCAAATTAACTGTTGTTTATGGCACACGAACCTCCGGATTGTGCATGTACAAGCAGGATATTGCCGCCTGGCACCAGCGGGATGATATGGAAGTGCATCAGGCTATTGACGTCCCGGAGCAGGATTGGCTTCACCACGTTGGCTATGTGCCGGATGTGGTCAAAGAAGTTAAACCATCTCCGGTCAATAGCGTGGCAGTCGTATGCGGTCCTCCCATCATGACCAAATACACTTTGCCAGCACTCGTCGAGCTCGGTTTCAAACCCGAAACTATTTTTACCTCGCTCGAAAAACGCATGAAATGCGGCGTCGGCAAGTGTGGGCGCTGCAATCTTGGCCCAAAATATATCTGCAAAGACGGTCCGGTTTTCAGCCTTGCTGAACTCAACGACCTGCCGGCAGACCTTTAGGAGAAAAATGAGTCGCGGTATTCCACAGAAAACCAAAACCGAACACGAAATGACCATCTCGCGCCCAATGGTGACGCGTAATTACCTGATGCGGTGGGATCTCGACCGCTGTGTTGGCTGCCAGATCGGTCCGATTGTCTGCCCCAAAGGCGCTCTCACGCACGTGGAAGCGGAATTAAAAGATGGTCGCATTGTCAAACGCGCCTCGGTGGACGTAGACGAGAAGAAATGCGTCAACTGCGGCATTTGTGTGGAATCCTGCCCCACGCATGCCATTTCGCTTACTGTCAATGGCAAACCTGAAATCCCCGTCATTGAGTACGGCGCGTACCCCGAGTTCATCACCAAAACTATCTTCCGCAAGGAAAAGTTTGATTTCTCGCTCAAAGATTTCATCATCGATAACTGCCCCACTGGGGTCATCAGCTACGACGAAGTACGCGATACCATGCGGGTTGATTTTGATAACTGTATCCACTGCCGCCAGTGTGAGGTTGCCAGTAAGGGTGCTTTTGAGGTTCGCCAGGCTTGGGTTGGCTCAGTCGAGCTGCACCGCGAACGCTGTGTGGAAGGCTGCCTGGCTTGCGCCGACATCTGCCCCACGCGCGCCCTCCACATCAACGATGCGGGCGAACTGGTTCTGGCTGACTATTACTGCATCAAGTGCGGCGCTTGCATGGAAGTCTGCCCCATCAAAGCAGACTACGCCGAAGAGCCCTTCGAATTTGAGTCCCAGGGTATGACCCTTCAGCGGAAACTAAAAAGGCTCACAAACGCCGACGAACTGCCGATTAAGGTCGAACGCTGGCGGGTCAATCACACCGAAGTTTCCAGCGCGTCCTGGATTGAAGCACTGCGTAAGGTTTCAGACGATAAAGCCAAGTCCGTCGAAATAGACCGAAAGCGCGCACTTCGCCGGGCAGATCTGATTGACGCACTTCGCGGAAACATTCTGGCAAAGTCAAAACTTAAAAAAGAAATCGAACAATAGGTTTTTCTCATCAAGGAGGAACCTGATGAAATTTCCACAATTTCTGATGTTCATACCGTTCCTAAAAAAGCTGATGGTTGAGACCTCAGCTGAAGCTTTTAACAAAGCTTGCAAAATCCTGGACGATAATGGAATTCAGTATCGCATGCAGACAATTCGCACGCGTGGTACGGTTGGGAGAACGATTGAAGCAGCTACCTATATGCGATTCAACCTCTCCCAAAGTAAATGGGGTTCAGAATCACCCTTTATTTATACTATTTACGTACTCCCAAAAGATTATGAAAGAGCCAGCCAGTTGACGGGCTCAATCAAAATGGAATAAGCCGTTCTGCTCTGGTGGTGTTGCTCCAAACCCATGCCTTGCAGTAAAGTCAAAAGACCAGCCCGTCGCGCGGTTGTATTCGGGATTGCGTTCGCCGTGCTTGAAAATCAAAACCCGTGCTTTTGAGCGCAGCCGTCCAAAATCGCGTAAGTTCGGCGTCGCTGTGATCACGTTTCTGAATGTGCCAGTGTTAATGTAATAGGTCTCAATCCCCCTTTCAACTTTCAATAACTGAATCAAAGGATTATGCGTGTGACCCGAGACAATGCACCTCACCGGAGAATTGGGTTTTTGCAAACACTCTTCTTTTAGAACAATCTTGGATTGATCGCCAATTTTGGAACGTCGTGAAACTGGAGACAACACAGTCTTGACCATCCAAAAAGGCAGACCTCTGCGCCAAAGCCGTGTTTTCAGTAGCGCCTTCAGGCTGGCAGCAGAAAAGCCTTTCATACCGCCAAATGTAATTATCTGTTTACCAATTTCTGGATAAAAAGCAAGGTCGTCAAGCATTTTTACAAATACTGGTTCAATAAGCTCCCAGACATCCTTCATAGAGAGCCCGGGCGTGGAAAACAGGAAGTTGATCAGTGCGTTTGCAGGCCGAACATTGTCAAAATCGATCAATCTCTGGAACATGACAGAGAGACTCTGGTCTTTTAGGATGGCTTCTTCGCTGTAGTATTCCTTGAAAAGAATTGGCAATTTAGCTGCAATTTCCGTGGTTACGATATCCCCAAATGATGGTCTGTCGTAATAACTCTTGTCGATCAGGGTTGGGATTTCGGTCCAGGTGCGCACATCCGCTCCAAAATTAGCTGGATCATACTCATGTCCATGGCGGATCAGCAATCTCGTGTTTCCATTAGTTTGATGCAAAAACTGATTATCAAACGGCAGGTCGGATGGCTCCATCCCCAGGAAACCGCGGGTGCGGTTGCGCACACGCCGGCTGGCATTCAACAGTCGGTCGTGATTTCCAGGAATGAGATGGATTCGAACTGGACGGCGAAATTGGATTGTCAGATTGCGAAAAATATCCAGCGTAGCTGCAACCCGCCTGTCAGCTGCAATCGCATCCATGATCTCATTGATCCGCCCTTCCAGTTCACTGCCCTCGGTGACCTCGTCATTGTGCGCATAAGGTCGCAAGCTATCCTTGAGCCAGAGGGCTGATCGGGTAATCTCAAAAATATCTCCCGCCAAAACCAGGTCGATGTCCTCAATATTGTCATTGCGGATAAACTCGTGAATTTCGCTGAAAAAAGCGCGGTAGACCTCGGGTGGCAGATTGTGATTAAAATAGTGCTCCCCAATCGCCAGAGAACTGCTGTCTGCAAAATGCAAATCCGACATTACGATGATCACAATTTATCTCCTGGCGATATTGTATTACAACACCCATACTGATTGATTCAAATTAGCGTGCACTTACGACACTTGAAGCCTGATGGCGCCTGACTCCTACGCACCTGCTACCGAAACAGGCTTCAAGCCCGGGAGGTATGTCTAACTCAGGAAAGCACCTTCCTGAAAGCGTCCAAAGCTACTTCCACAGCCTTGTCCGAAATATCATTATGGGTCACCATGCGATACTCCCCGGGACCCGAATCCATCAGCAAAACGCCTTCCTGCTTTATCGCTCTGAGGAATTCCGCCATGGAAAGTCTCACACTCTCATCCAAAGTAAAGAATACCATGTTGGTTTGAGGAGCATTTTTGGTCAGATGGACGTTATCTATGTTTCGCAGCCCCTCTGCGAGTAATGCAGCACGTCGATGGTCCTCAGCGAGCCGGTCCACCATCTCATCCAGCGCCACAATTCCAGCTGCTGCTATGATGCCTGCCTGGCGCATAGCGCCGCCAAGCACTTTTCGTAAGCGCCGTGCTTTTTTGATGAAGGCTGCATCGCCGCACAAAACCGACCCTACCGGCGCACATAATCCTTTGCTCAGGCAAAAAGTGATCGAATCAGCTGGTGCAACTAACTTGCTTGCTGGTAAACCCAACGCCACCGCGGCATTGAAAATTCTCGCTCCGTCCAGGTGCAAAAGCAAACCATGCTCGCGTGCAAAGGCTGCCACACTCTCAGTGTATTCAAGGCTTAGAGGCACTCCACCGCAAAAATTCTGAGTATTCTCGATAATGAGCAATCTTGAAATCGGCGAATGGATGTCCTCCGGATCATTCAGCGCATACTCAAGGTCCTTCAGAGTAAGCGTTCCATCTGCCTGGTTTGGGATCGTGTGGATCACCACCCCTCCCAGCGCCGAAACGCCGCCTGCTTCATGCAGGAAGGTGTGCCCCCGTGTGCCCATGATTGCCTCTTCACCCCTTGCGCAGTGTGCCAGAACCGCCAGCAAATTGCCCATCGTGCCCGAAGCCACAAACAGACCACGCTCCTTGCCGAGCATTCCAGCTGCCTTCTCTTCCAGGGCGTTGACGGTTGGGTCTTCCCCGTAAACGTCATCCCCTACTTCGGCGCTTGCCATTGCCTGGCGCATTTTTTCAGTTGGATGGGTGGTTGTGTCTGAGCGAAAATCAAAATATTGCATGGTCTACTCCTTCTCGAGCGTGGTTAATATTTGTTTTAAGTCAGCTGCCAGAGGCGCCTTGAACTCAGTTGGCTCTTCCTCGCCTGGCAGTTTGATGGTCAGCTTGTGGGCATGCAAAAAGAAACGTGGAATATCAAGCGATTTCTTGCGACGCCCGTAGATTCTGTCTCCCGTGACCGGGCAGCCCAGAAAAGCCATATGCACACGAATTTGGTGGGTCCTGCCGGTCAAAGGTTGCACCTCCAACAGGGTGTGATCAGTGTATCTTTCAAGCGTGTGATACTCAGTGATGGCATTTTTGCCCTTCTCACCGTACACGACCGCCATGCGCTGACGGTTCTTCTCATCCCTGCCAATCGCCGCCTCAACCCGACCGGTCGGAGTGGGCGGTTCACCATCCACTAACGCCAGGTAGGTCTTTTTCGTCTTCCGGGATTTGAATTGGCGCACAAGCCAGTTGTAGCCTGTTTCATTGCGCGCCAAAATCAGCACACCGGACGTATCTTTATCCAGGCGGTGCACAATTCCAGGTCGCTCCGCCTCACCCACCTGCGCAATTTCCGGCCAGCGATGCAGGATTGCATTCACCAGGGTGTCCTGGGTGTTGCCGGCACCAGGATGTACCACCATGCCAGCTGGCTTGTTCACGACAATTACGTTTTCATCGATGTAAATTACATCCACTGCAATGGCTTGATGCAGCAAATGAGTCTCTTCAGTAGTGGGCAATGAATAGGTAACAGCACTCCCAGGCTCAAGCTTGAATGATGCTTTTTGCTGCACATCCCCATTCACCCAAACCCCACCTTCCGCAATTAGCTGCTGGAATTGCACGCGGGAAACGTCGGGCTCAGATTGGGCAAGAAATTTGTCAAGCCGGATTGCATTTTCTCCATCGTAAACGCATTCTTTAGGCATTTTCATCCGGTTTCGCTTCCAAATCCGTTGTCGATCCGTTTTTCTCCTTGATGATCATATCCAGCAGCATCAGCCCAACGCCGATCGTCACACACGAATCAGCGACGTTAAAAATCGGAAATCTTCCTACCGCAATGAAATCTGTCACAAATCCCAGCGTAAACTGGTCAATTAGGTTGCCAACAGCACCGCCCAACATCAAGCTCAAAGACACTTTCATCAGCGTATCTTTGATCTCAGCTTTTTGATAGAAAACAATGATGAAAATGGCAATCGCGATTCTCACCACCGTCAACACTGGACCCGCATTCTGCAAAGTTCCAAATGCCGCACCCCGGTTCTGCCAGTATAGGAACCTAAAAAAATCTCCAATCGCTGGGATGGGAGCCCAGGCTTCCCCCAATGCCAGGTTTTGCCTTACCAGGGCTTTCGTGACCTGATCCAGAACGATGACGATGGTAGCGATCAGAAACAGAAAGCCGTTATGCTTTAGAAATTTCTTCACTCGCTTACTCCTTGCACAGCTTGCAAGGCAAATTGTAATTCTTCTCCATCAAAAGCGTCATTCGCCGGGGTCAATCCATGCGGCAGAACTTCATCCAGAACTGCCACAGCCAGCGTCTCCGCGGCAATGTAAGCCTCGTTTTGTTTAACCGCTTCACTCAAAGCAGCTGTTGCCTGGTAGTAAATCTTTATCCTGTCCGCGATGTCAAAACCCAGACTTTTGCGCTGGTCCTGCACACGACGAACGAATTCCCGTGCCAAACCTTCGTAGAACAATTCCTGACTGATGGTCGTAACCAAAGCCGCCAGATAGGGTCCATCTGTCGCTACGGAATAACCCTCTTTGGCTGCGGCATGCACCTCGACTTCATCAGGCAGGATTTCGAAGTATTTTTCATCGACTTTGATCACCAAATTCAAGCCAGCCAAGAGCCTTTCAGCGCTTTCCTTGGCAGGCAAATCGAGGATCGCCTGCCGCACTTTAGGCGACAGCGCTTTGTATTTTTGCCCCAGTTGTTTGGGGAGTGGATTTAAACTGTATTCAACCGCTTCTTCGCTGCCACCCAAAGCCCTGACCTGCTTAACGTTCAGCTCATCTTCAAGAATCTCCCTAAATTGGTCAATCACATCCATTTCATCCGCACTGCCAACCGCAAAGGCAACTTCTGAAAGCGGTTGACGCACTTTGACGTTCAACTTGTTTCGGGCGGCATGCCCAAGGGATGCCAGTTTCATCACCACCGCCATTTGGCGGTTGAGGTTCTCATCGATCAGGCTCAGGTCAGCGTTTGGCCATTCAGCCAGGTGCACAGAGATCGGCGCCTTGTCGTCAAAAGACCGAGCCAGGTTCTGGTAGAGCGTCTCTGCCAAAAAGGGCATCGAAGGCGCCAGCAACTTGCTAACGGTCACCAAGGCCCGGTAGAGAGTCTCGTAAGCGGCAGCCTTATCAGCATCGGACTCGCTCTTCCAGAAACGCCTTCTCGAGCGGCGCAGAAACCAGTTGGAAAGGCTGTCCACAAAGGCTTCAATCGGGCGGGTAGCCCCAATCACGTCATAGGTCTCGTAAGCTTTGGTCACATCCCGCACCAAGGCCTCCAGCGAGGAAAGCAGCCAGCGGTCCAAATCGGAAAATTGGGGGATGATGGAAGAATCAGGCGTCCAGTTATCCAGATTGGCATAAGTCACGAAGAACGAGTAGGTATTCCACAGCGTCAGCATGAAGCTGCGCACCACCTCCCCCACCAGTTCGGTGCTGAAACGGCGCTCGTTGCCTGGAGGGCTGGAGGTGTAGAGATACCAGCGCATCGCGTCGGCACCGTAGGCGTCGATCACTTCCCAGGGGTCTACCACATTGCCCTTGTGCTTGGACATCTTCTGGCTTTCCGCGTCCAGGATCAAACCCAGGCAGATCACATTTTCAAAACAGAGGTTGTCAAAAACAAGCGTGCTGATTGCGTGCAAAGAATAGAACCAACCGCGGGTTTGGTCGACAGCCTCGCAGATAAAGTCAGCCGGGAATTGCTGTTTGAACGCCTCGATATTTTCAAAAGGATAATGCCACTGTGCTATCGGCATGGCTCCGGAGTCAAACCA
>CAZOYK010000011.1:0-25640 GCA_964584065.1 uncultured Anaerolineaceae bacterium
TATAAACGCAGTTTGAATCGTGATTCATAGGTGTATTTTCTCAAAAGTAGAGTAGAACCTTCTGGAGAGGTATTTTATCTCAGGTTTTTCAAGACAAACTGCAGACTGCCACGCCCCTCTCGCGCTAGCAGCTTAGTTACTATTATAGAATCGGGGCTCGCAGTGACGGCCGAGTCTGTCATCGCGAGCTTCTTTTGCGTGGCGATTTGCCTTTCAAATCTTTAAGAAGCAAAACATAACTGCAGACTGCCACGCCCCTTGCACTTTTGAGGGTTGGCACTCTCGACAGAATCGGGGCTCGCAGTGACGGTCAAACAGACTGCTAGGCCTCTCACAAAACTATAGTTTAGCACTCCCGAGGGAATCGGGGCTCGCAGTGACGGAGCCGCAATCCCTACCTGCTCAGCCGCAGGATCGCCGCGACGTCGGCGCCGGTGATATCGTCATGTTCGCCCAGGCTCCACTCCCGCGCGTCCCAACGCTCCTGCACCCTGGCAGCAGCTTCATCCGGGTCGACCCCGTAAGAGCTGAGGGTGGTGGGCATGCCAACGCTCTGGAAGAACGCTGCCGTAGCCTCGATGGTGCGGTCGATGCGCTCAGAGTACTTTTGCATCTTCTGATCCATTACGCGGTAGCCATATTGCAGAAGCTTATCGCGCTTTTGATCGCGCTTGTACCAAAGCAGCCAGGGCAAAACAACTGCCAGAGTCTCTGCGTGTGCCAGACCGTAAAGGGCGGTCAGTTCGTGCCCGATGCTGTGAGTGGCCCAGTCCTGTGGCACTCCAACACCGATCAGGTGGTTGAGCGCGTTCGAGCAAACCCACATAAAGTTGGCGCGGGCATCGTAATCGGGAGGATCCATTTTGAGCACGGCTGGAGCCATCTCAATGATCGACATCAACAGAGCTTCAGCCTGGCGGTCCTGCACGACTGCCCCGACAGGGTAGGTCATATACTGCTCCATCACGTGCACAAAAGCATCCACCAGCCCGTTGCGAATTTGATTCTGAGGTAAGGAGTAGGTGGTTTCGGGGTCCAGGATCGAAAATTTGGGGTAGACCCGTTCGCTGCCAAACGAAAGTTTTTCTTCGGTTTCACGGCGCGAGATGACTGCGTTGCGGTTAAACTCACTGCCAGTCGCGGGCAGGGTTAGCACTGTACCGAATGGAACGACCTTCTTTAAGTCTTTGGCTATGCCATTGGCGAGGATGTCCCATGGTTCAATATCCTCGTTGGGAGCTGCAAGTGAGATGAATTTTGTGCCATCGATCACCGATCCGCCGCCAACTGCCAGCAAAAAATCGATCTTCTTTTTCCGTATCTTCTTGATAGCTTTCATCAGTGTGGCATAATCGGGGTTGGCTTCAATGCCGCCAAACTCGATCACTTCGTGCTTTTTGAGTGCATCCATTACCTGGTCGTAAACGCCATTTTCTTTGATCGACCCGCCGCCATAGAGCAGCATGACCTTGGCTTTACGAGGTACGCGTTTGCTCAGCTTTGCGATGGTTCCTTTGCCGAAAATGATTCGCGTAGGATTAAAGAACTCGAAATTATTCATGTAAACGCTCCTTATGTGATTTTGTTTGGCTTAATGATATCAGACCCTGCAGGTGAAACGATGCGCTTGTCACACTTGTGTCCCGTTTTTTGAATGAAAATGCACGTGAACAGCACGCACAAAATCGATGCCGTCCACCAGCCCTTTTTCTACTTGATCTGCAATCGCATCACCCTGATCGACGGTGATGGTTCCATCCACAAATATGGCAAGGTTGATCACCAGGTATTGTCCAAAACGGTGTGCCTTGACTGAGTCAATTGCCTGCACGCCAGGCACCTGGATTGCCAGCTCACGAATTTGTTCATTCAGAGCTTTGCCGGGAAGTGTATCCATCAGGTCGTCAGTGGAATCGCGCAGAATGCTCAGACCGGTTCTGAGGATAACTATCGCCACGATTGCCCCAGCCAGGGGATCCACCCAGTGGTAACCGAATTGGCTCATCGTGATGCCAATCACCGCAGCTAAAGCCGAGAAAATGTCATTGCGGTGGTCCTGAGCCAGAGCGATGACGGATGGATTATTGGTTTTCTTGCCAACCTTCCGGGTGTAAATAGTCAGAAACCATTTGAGTAACAGTGTGAACAACGCTGCGTAGAGCGTATATTGGGCGCTTCCAGTAAAAGCACTTATCCCTTTGAAAAAATCATACAGGGAGTTGATGGCGTCCCAAAAAATGGTGATGGCGGTGGTGATAACAAAGGCTCCAACCACCAACGCGCCTACGCTTTCGAATTGGGTGTGTCCGTATGGATGTTCGTCATCTGCGGGTTTGTGGGCAGCCCGCACGAAGATCGAGACCACGATGTTGTAAACCACATCCGAAGTGCTATTGATGCCATCTGCCAGCAAAGCAGGGGAATGCCCCAGGATGCCAATGCTGGTTTTTAGCAGCGCCAGCAGCACATTAGCGACCAATGCCAGCGAGACTGCCTGGTTGCTGAGTTTGCTCCGTTCAGCAGTTCCAACAGGCACGGAGCTCACTGAAGAAGAGGTGGTCATTAGCGGTCTATTCCTGTTGCTTTGCGCATGCGTTTCAGCACTGGTATGGCGATGTCGCGTGCCTTTACTGCCCCGCGTGCCAGGATGGCGTCTAAGGTGCCAGGGTCTTGCATATAATCGCTGAATTTCTGGCGGGCTTCGCCAAAGTATGCCAGGATGGTTTCGGCTAACTCCTGTTTCAGGGTGCCGTAGCCCAGACCGCCAGCCAGGTAGTGCTGGCGCACTTCCTCAGCGCGCTCGGGCGTGGCAAAGAGCTGGAAAATCTGGAATAGATTATCGCCTTCGGGGTCTTTGGGCTCTTCTGGCGTACGGCTATCCGTGACAATCCGCATGACCTGTTTGCGCATAGTCTTATCGTCGGCAAAGATCGGGATCGTGTTGCCGTAGCTTTTGCTCATTTTGCGCCCGTCAATGCCCGGCACGTCCACCAGGTCTTTGGTATAGAGCCCGTCCGGTAATTTGAGTGTTTTGCCGTAGGTGCGGTTGAAATTTTCGGCGATGTCGCGCGTGATTTCAATGTGCTGTTTCTGATCTGGTCCAACAGGCACCACATCCGACCCATAGAGCAAAATGTCTGCAGCCATCAAGACGGGATAGTTGAAGAGACCCATGTTGATACCATCGTCCGGGTCGCGATCAGTTTCAAGATTCTTATCCACAGCTGCTTTGTAGGCGTGGGCACGGTTCATCAAGCCCTTGCTGGTCAGGCAGGAAAGCATCCAGGCACATTCAGGGATCTCAGGGATGTCTGATTGGCGGAAGAAAACGCTTTTATCCGGGTCGAGCCCCAAGGCCAACCAGCCTGCAGCGACTTCGTGGATCAGATGTTGAAGCTCTTTGCGCTCGGGGGTGGTGGTGAGGGCGTGAAGATCAGCAACGAAATACAGACCGAGATACTTTTCGGTCAGGGCTATGGCGGGTTTGTACATCCCAAAATAGTTGCCGATGTGCGGATTCCCGGTGGGTTTGATGCCGGTCAGCGAGATAGGTTTCATGATTCACTCCTAAAAAACGATTCAGTCAATTATAAGGCACTCCGGCTGCTTTTGCGCATTTTGTCGGCGGGTTGCTCCGTGACCGCCTGGCTTTACCCCTGGGCTGACAAAAGCAGCCAAACCGAATACAAAGATGACAAAAAGACGCGTTTTTCTGATAAAAATGCGCTATATTTGAGAGCAGAGGTGAGGTGAGTATGCTGGAGTGGCTTAGTGATCTAACAATCTTCAGAATTGCTGGTTTACTCGGCGTGTTTTTTGGGCTCCTGGGAGTCATAATGCCGATGGTGGTATATCGTGGGAGGGAAGGCGAAAGATATTCCATTCTGAACCACTACATTTCTGAGCTTGGCGAACGCGGCGTTTCCCGCTGGGCGTGGATCTTTAATTTATGCATTTTCTGCTGTGGTCTGGCAGTGTTGATTGGTACTGTTTCGCTTGGGCTGGGTCTGCCTGGCGTTTGGGCTAAGCTTGGAATGCTTTTTGGGGTCGTGACGGGACTCGGATTGATCATGGTAGGTCTTTTCCCGATGGATAACATCAAGCCGCACGCCACGGCTGCTATCACCTTCTTTCGCGGCGGGTTGCTAATGGTGTTGGCGTTCTCTCTTGCGCTCCTTTTTCCTTCTCAGAATGAAGCTTTATTTTTCCGTTTTTTTGGTTTAGTTGGGCTGATCCCCGTGTCTGCCTTTGGATACTTTTTATGGTTGATGTGGACTGTGCGTGATAAGGTTGACCAAACCTTTTCAACCCAGGAGTTTAATCGCCCCAGCGTTTGGAAATTGGCGATTTCCGAGTGGGCGGTCTACTTCTCGATCATTCTGTGGATTTTAGTGCTGAGCCTGGGGATCGGATGAGCTTCGGAGATCTTTAGCTAAAAACACTTTATTATGCTCAGAAGAAAACCCGAGTTACGCCACCATTGTGAATTTGTCTTACAATTAGATCAGTGCAATCAAGGAGGTTGGTCATGGATGGTGGAAGTGGAAGTGGATGTGCTTGCTGCAGTTGCGGCTGTGGCTGCCTGGCATTCTTAGTTGCGATCATTTTAGTGATTGGAATTACCTTTGCGTTTTTTGTTCCAACAAATCATAACTATGAGTACATGGTCCCTGATGAGTTTCAGGAGTACTACCCCGAATTCGATGATGGCACCAGTATCCCTTCTGATGCGGGATCAATTCTGCCAGCTTATGAGTTGTCAGAATCTTTTGCGATAACATACGCGGCATTTTGATTGCGTTTTTCTAGTGAGTAACGGAGCCAGTAAAGGCTCCGTTCGAGGTTTTGTCGCTTTCAGACAAATCAAGCAGAACACCTTACAAGGTATAGAAAAGTCATTCACGGGTCAGTAAAATCATTCTGAGAAATTTGAGCAGGAGCGAATATGTCACAAGCAGAAACCATCAATCGTTACATCATCATCGGCGGAGGGATAGCGGGCGTTAGCGCCGCAGAGGCAGTTCACGCGCTTCAGGCAGACGCTGACATCACCTTGATATCAGAAGAGCACGATCTGCCCTACTTTCGCATGAGCCTGACCCGTTACCTGGCAGGGGAGGTGGAGCGAGAAAAACTCACTTTGCACAACCAACAGTGGTACCTGCAGAACCACATTACCATCCTGCTTAACACCCACGTTGAGGCGGTTGAAGCTGCGGCAAAGCAAATTGTCCTGGCAAATGGACAAAAACTGCCTTATGACAAGCTGATCCTGGCTTCGGGTGCACACCCGAATGTGCCCCCGTTCCCCGGCAGGGAACTGAAAGGCGTGCAAACCCTGCGAACGCTGGACGATGCTGACCTGATCATGGATGTTGCCAGGAAGCAGGCCAGGGTGATCTGTATTGGCGGCGGGCTGTTGGGGCTGGAAGTGGCAGGGGCTGTGGCAAGGCAGGGCGCGGATGTGACGGTGCTTGAAGGGCTGGATTGGCTGCTCCCCCGTCAGCTGGACGCCCAGGCAAGCGCAATCCTCAAGGAAAAGATCGAGAGCCTGGGAATCAAAGTGATCGTGCCGGCGATGACCAAAGCACTGCACGGCGATTTCAAGGTCGAAAGCGTGGAGCTGGCGGATGGGCAGGTGTTGCCGGCGGACCTGGTGCTGATCAGCACTGGCGTTGCGGCAAACCTTGAATTACCTAAATCGGCTGGTCTGGCAATCAACAGGGGAGTTGTGGTGAATGAGCACATGGTCACCTCCAACCCTGACATCCTTGCGGCTGGCGACCTGACCGAGTTCCAGGGCAGAAGCTATGGCTTGTGGATCCCGGCAAAGAACCAGGGAACCATTGCCGGGCAAAATGCGGCTGGCAAAGAAACCAGCTTCCTGGGCGACCCACCTTCCACAAGGCTCAAAATCCTGGGAGTGGATGTCTTCAGCATCGGTCAGTTCTCCCCGAGTCAGGAAGGCGACAGACTGGTGGCGCGGAGTAAGAATGGCGGCTACCAGAGTTTTCTTTTCCGCGATGGGAAGATGGTCGGCTCGATTTTGCTTGGTGATGCCAGCATGGCGAATAAAGTGAAAGCCGCAGTTGAAAGTAAAAAGGATTTCTCGATGGTTCTGGACGAGAGCGTTGATGTGGAGAGTGTAATTCGCGCCCTCTGAAATGCCAGACAATCGGAAAGTGCTTGTGGACAAATTCAATCAGGTTTGCTATAATCACGGCACTTTGGGCGCTTAGCTCAGTTGGTTAGAGCGCACGGTTCACATCCGTGAGGTTCGGAGGTTCGAGCCCTCTAGCGCCCACACTTTTCACCGGTCTGCCCGGTGAATTTGTTTAAGGACAGTTCACATGGCTGCGCACAAGTTCGAAGGTTTCGCCCCTTGAAGGGGGTAATAAAGCCCTCTAACGCCCACACATCACACAACTCACCGTTTTGTCCGATGATTTTGTTTAAGGATGGAGTTTAGAATTTATTAATCCATTTTCTCTGCCCTAATCCATGTAATTCCGGCAATATTTTGAAATTCTTCTGACACTTAAAATTCATATTTGGGATTCGGCCGTAAATTTACTATAATATAAATGCGGGATGTTTGTTTTTCCTGACCGATTCAAGTGTTGGAGGTTCATTATGTCGCCCAAAATATTTTCAGTATTAATGCTGATGTTACTTCTGTCTGGTTGCATCATGCAAACACCACTCGAGACAGCGCAGCCAGTTGTTGAGCAAGAGACCGAAGTCGTCCCAACAGAGATCCCTGAACCAAGTTCGGAAACGCCAGCTGAGCCGGTTGCAGAGCCCGAGGTTTTCGAATTACCGGAAGGCATGGTCTTGATCCCGGCAACGGAGTACATGATGGGTTGTGACCCGGAGCACAACAACGGCTATGGCTGCCCAGGCGATGAGCTTCCGCAGCACATGGTGAGTCTTTCCGCTTTCGCGATTGATATATACGAAGTGACCAATGTCCAGTATGCCGAATGTGTGGCTGCGGATGGCTGTTTACCCCCGATTGTGACGGCATCACAGGCACGGGTGGATTACTATGAGAACCCTGAATATGCCAACTTCCCAATGATCAATGTCAAATGGGAAGATGCGATGGCCTATTGCACCTGGGCTGGAAAACGTCTTCCAACCGAAGCAGAATGGGAGTTGGCAGCGCGTGGTACGACCCCAAAGACGTATGCATGGGGAGATGATGACCCCGATTGTTCTCAAGCGAATACCTATTACGATCCCAATATGACAGTTTGTGTGGGAGATACAGTGGCTGTTGGAAGCTACCCAACGGGAGCAAGTGAGTTCGGCGTAATGGATATGACGGGAAACGTCTGGGAATGGGTTGCAGATAGTTACATTGAAGATTTCTACAGCGTCAGCCCAACCGACAATCCGTTAGCCGAAGAAGCCAATCAACTGCGGACGGTTCGTGGTGGTGGCTGGACTGCCAACTGGCTGGCCGCACGCGTTTCGAGCCGGGCATATGACCTGAGCTTTTACAGCGGCGCAGATCTGGGATTCCGCTGTGCTGTCGATGGAGGGCAGTAAGGGGGACTGAAAGTTAATAGTTGAAGGAAGGTGAGGTCGCGAAGGTTTTTCCGCGACCTCACTTTGTTTAATGGGAATGGAGATGGAGACCTGATTGTGCCGGCGTCCTCGGTGCAAAGCCTCCCTGTGGGACCGAGCACAGGGTTTGACCAAAGGTCTCCACAACCTGTAAAAGATGAAGCCTTCGGCTAAATCGCGTAATCGGCAGGGATGCCGTTACGATCGATGTACATTATCAGGCGTAAGGCAGTAGATTTCCGACTGTCACATCGTGCCCTTAGGGTACTGCGAACCTCTTGTGTGAAACTAATGGAAGAAAATTAATCATATTGAATTCGGCAATTGTTTTGAATCACCAGCAGTCCTTGAGGATGGAAGTTTAGATCGCTTCGTTCCTCGCGATGACAGAAGAGCGATAATCTTAACAATGTAAGAGGAACTGCAGACTGCTATCTGCCACGATTGTGCCACCTGTACCCACTATAAAGCGGATGGGTATTAAGTAGGTCGGAATGAGAATGCCAATCGACGCTGGAATAGTAATGATCTTGCGCAGGCTCACTCCGACATTTACCTATCGGCGGAGTGCGCAAACCCTTGCAGCTACGCTGCCAGGGCAGGTGAGGCGCATTCCGCCCTACCGCAGACTGCAACAACCAGTTTTTCGCCACAGGCGTCCATCACCATGTTCACGGTGCCCTCAATTTCGCCCTACGATTAACTGTGTCCGGGAAGCAGGGAGTGACAATTTGCCTGGAATACCTCAAGAAACCAATTGTTGTAGGGCGTGATTGGAAGCACTGTATACTTCATTTTTGGGGACTTTGGTGTGCTTCCAATCCGCCATCGCGCCATCTTGGAATTTCGAACATGTCCCCACCCAAAACAAGGTTGTCGGCGGATTGAGGGCACAATACGTTTGTCCATCACCATGTTCACGGTGCCCTCAACAGAGGTCGATTTCCGACTGTCATTGCGAACCTCTTTTGTGAAGCAATCTAAAATTTGGTCAGAGCAAGTGTGTATGAAGAAAGAGAATCAAGTTTAGTCTGGAAGTTGTTTAGAATCACCAGCAATCCTTGAGGTTGGGAGTTTAGATCGCTTCGTTCCTCGCGATGACGGACTTATTGATGCGATAAACCCAGCCCATTCCCAACAAACCAAAGGGCAAAATCCAGGCCGCAAGCTGGAAGGTGGCCTGAAAACTATACAAGTCAGCCAGGCGACCGACGAGGGGAATCGCCAGGGATGTGCCAACGAAGTTCATAGCCAGGAAAAGACCGTTGATGAAGGCTCTGTCTTCTGTAAAGCTATCTTGAACCATTGCCATCAACACAGGAAAAGCCGCAATTTCAAAAAAACCAATCAACAGGATGATTGGTATCTGCAACCAGTTTTCGGTGCGCAGGAAAACAATCATCGATAAAAAATGAACGGTGGTGACAAATGCCAGGATATGGAGCCGGCTGTGACTATCGCTCAGGCTTCCCACAACATAAGACCCTAATGCCCCGGCGACCAAAAGCAGGGTCATTCCAGCCCCGGACACCCAGGTGCTGGCGCCCCTTTCTCGCAGAAATGCCGGAAAATAGGTTGAGAGCATAACAGTCGTCATTGCCCGGCTGGCAAGGATGAAGGCAATCGGCAGCATGGCTTTCAAAATCCTGCCCCAATGCTTGGGGGCATTTTTTTGTTTCTTTAATGAACCAGCACAGGTATTGGCATTTTTTAAACCAAACCAAACTAAAACAGAGGCAATTGCACCACCAATCGAAAGGATAGGCAATTTTGACAGACCGAGAAAATCGTAAACTGTGACCAATAAGATTGAACCCAGCGCATAACCCAAGGTGCCGGCATTGACCCAAAAGCTCATACTTTTTCCGAGTTTTTGTCCAGCATATTTACTATTTAATGCCGGACCAATCGCATGCAGAGAAGCCGAACTCAAGCCAGCCAAAACCAACATTGCCATCATCACCACAGGTGTTGTTGCCAAGCCCAGTAAACTCATCATAGTTCCAGTGATGAATGGTGCCAGGATGACCAGGATCCTCAGATTGTGTCGGTCTGCCAGTGAGCCAATCAGCGGTTGGAAAAGGGAGGGCAAGCTGTAAAACAGGGTCAGAGAACCCCCGCCCAGGTTACTAAGACCTAATTTTTCAATCAAAATTGGCAGTAGAGGCGGCAGGAAGCCAGAATACATATCATGCAAGCTGTGTGCAGCGGCAATTGAACCGACATGCCGGTTGTTGAAGTGATTGGGTTCGTTTGGGGGCAAGTCGGGTTGGGATGAACTATCTTCCGAGATAATTTCGTGTGTATCAGTATTTTTTTGCATGCCCGGAATTGTATCAAGTAAAGCTTGGGAATTGGGGAGTTTCGATGTGATTTTTGGTCTCCACGATCAATTCCCCGGACACCTTAGATAATCTATCGCAACTCTAACAAAAATCTGCCATAATTATCCTGAAAGAGGTGACACTATGTTCGATGGAAAGTTTTCTACAGCAAATGTAAATCCCGCTAAGAGTCTCAAGGTAAATAAGCGAGTAGTCCCAATCATTTTAATTGTTCTGGCGGTAATAATCCTGGCAACGTCGCTATTTTATGAAGTTCCGGCAGGCAACATCGGTGTGGTTCTGCGCTTCAGTGCAATTGATCGGGTTTCTTACCCTGGCATCAATATTAAGCTTCCATTCGTCGAACGCGTAGTGTTGATGAACGTGCGGACGCAGAAGGATGAAGTCCAGGCAACCGCCATGTCGGAAAACCTGCAGGTGGTAACTTCGCTGATTGCAGTTAACTATCACCTGGATGGCACCCGCGCGAAGGAAGTGTATGAGAACGTCGGCGCGGATTACGCCAACATCATTGTCGCTCCGGCTATTCAGAACACTTTTAAAGCAGTGACAGCGCTGTTTTCCGCTGAAGAACTGATCACCAAGCGCGATGAAGTGCGCCTCCTGGCAGAATTGGAGCTGACCAAGCAGCTGGAGCAGTATTTCATCATTGTTGAAAACTTCAACATCGTCAACTTTGACTTTTCGGTCGAGTACCAGCAGGCTATCGAAGCCAAGCAGGTCGCCCAGCAGCAAGTGGAAACCTCCAAGCAGAAGCTGGCACAGGCAGAGATCGACGCCCAAACGGTAATCGCGCAGGCGAAGGGTCAGGCGGATGCGCAAAAGGCGCTCAACGACACCGGCGCTCTGACGCCAGAGTACCTGCAGTATCTCTTCCTGACCAAGTGGAACGGCATCCTGCCCCAGGTAATGAGCAGCGGCACCGACACGATGATCGATGTCTCTAGTTTTCTCAACTTACCCACCCAGGAGCCATAATAGAGGAAGCGTTTGTATAGCAGGTCAATAACCATCTCTTTTGATGGATGATAGAATGAAATAAAGGTTTAGTTAAAAAAGGAGAAAAAATATGTCAAAATTTGAACGAGAAGTAGAAATCGACACCCCGGCAGCGAATGCCTGGGCTGTGTTGACTGATGCCAACCACTGGCCAAAGTGGTTCCCTTACATGGATAGTGTTTCGAACGTAGTGCCTTTACATGAAGGTGCAGTCATCAGTTGGGAAAAAGATGGCAAGATCGGCACCGCCACAGTAACCAAACTGGTGCCGGAAAAAGAATTAGTGATCCTGACTGAGATGGACGGCGATAAAGACAGCCACTCCTTCAGCCTGCGCTCTAGCGGCGGTTTCTTTGGAATGGCTGCGGACGAGGCGAAAGTGGAATACCACCTGGACACCATGACCGGTGGCGGTATCCTTGGGCGCTTCATCAGCAATGGTAATCCGCGCGATATGCTGCGGGTAAAGAACGCTACGAATGCTCTGCGCAAACTGATCGAAGCTCAGTTCCCGCAAGCATAGTCATAACTATTCAATCTTTAGATAAAGAAACGGAGTAAAAATGGGTTTTGTTGGAACAATATTAATTGGTTTACTGGCTGGCATGGCCGCCTCGTGGCTGTTGAAAACAAAAAACAAATGGTACGTTGATCTCCTGATAGGTCTTGCGGGTAGTGCACTAGCAGGTTGGATTGTTGCTCGTTTG
The DNA here is from genome assembly GCA_964584065.1 of uncultured Anaerolineaceae bacterium. Classification (GTDB taxonomy): domain Bacteria; phylum Chloroflexota; class Anaerolineae; order Anaerolineales; family Anaerolineaceae; genus Mesolinea. The sequence goes on from CAZOYK010000011.1 coordinate 11,624, forward strand.
ACGGGTGTGACTTATGATGAATTTGGTTTGTTCCCTCTGCTTGCCTCAATCGGCGGCGCGGTACTCGTTATTCTGATCTATCGCTGGTTCAAGGGACGCAAATAATTCTGGTCTGAAGTAACAAAAGCCGGCTAAGCTTAGCCGGCTTTTGATATTTATGGGAAAATATCCCTATGCTCAGTCGAAAAAAATCCAACAACCTGCGCGAGGCAACCGCGTTCGCGTTTCTTGCAGCCGCTCTCTACGCTCTGAACATGCCGTTTTCACGCCTGCTTTTGGGGTCCGTGGAGCCGCTATTTATGGCAGCATTCCTATACCTGGGAGCAGGGGTGGGCATGATTGGGCTCTGGTTCTTTCGCACAGAGCCAAAAGACAGGACTTTTGCTCCTGTCGTAAAAGATGAAAAGCCTTACATCCTTGGAATGGTGCTGCTGGATATTCTTGCGCCTGCGCTGTTGATGTTCGGTCTGCGCAGCACCCTGGCGGCGAACGCCTCACTGCTAAATAATTTTGAGATTGTTGCCACCTCCTTGATCGCTTTGCTGCTTTTCCGGGAAGCGATATCCCGAAAACTCTGGATAGGCATTGTGTTGGTGACGCTGGCAAGTGTGCTCCTTTCGCTGGAGAGTTTTTCTGCCTTTCGCTTTTCGAGTAGCTCGCTTTTGATTTTGGCAGCCAGCGCTGCCTGGGGTCTCGAAAACAACTTCACGCGCAAGTTGTCCAACCGAACCAGTTCGGACATCGTCATTATCAAGGGCATCGGGTCAGGATTTGGTTCTTTTATCCTGGCTCTTGTGACGAGAGAAGCCTTTCCCCAGGCTGGTTTCATCTTGCTGACCATGCTGCTGGGTTTTGTGGCTTACGGCTTAAGCGTCAATTTCTACGTTAAAGCCCAAAATCAACTTGGCGCCGCAAAAACCAGCGCCTACTACGCCATTGCTCCATTTTTGGGGGTAATCTTTTCCTTCTTGATCTTCCGGGTGCTTCCCATGCCAACCTTTTGGGTGGGGTTGATCCTGATGGCTGCCGCAGCGTGGTTTTTGATCACCGACACGATCAGCATCCAGCATACGCATCCCCATAAGCATTACACAGTGAATATCGGAAGCAACGTTGATGATGGTTTTCCTGCCCTGGTCGAGGTTAACCATACCCATTTTCATGCACATGAGAGGGATAACGAAGAAAATCACGACCACTCCCACCCAACAGATTCAGGAACGGCGCCCATTGGACCCTGAGGCTTGGGCGCATTTTTCAAGCATAACCCGCAATTCATTAATGGATTAAAATACACAACATAACTCATCAAATATTTAAGCATAGATTGGAAGGTAGTCATGTCTGATCAAATCCCTGAAGTAAACGCAGGACGCCGGCGCAAGAGCAGCAATCGTCCAACCACGCAAGCCGAAACACCCATACGAAGACCCTTTGGGTCATCCAAACCCAGTGCGAAACCCACCAGGCCAACCTATTCGGGTGGGTCCAGTCAAACCACCGGTGGTTTCCCCAGCGGTTCCTCATCCAGCGGAAGCAGCGGTCTGGGCGGGCTTGGCGGTCTGCTCGGTGGGCTCACAGGCTCGGGCAGCTCGGGCGGCTCCGGCAGCACAGGCGGGCTTGGCGGTCTGACGGGCTCCAGCGGTAGTCGTAAAAGTTGCGGTGGAGGTTTGTTCGGGATCATCATCCTTGTGATCGTGCTCTATTTCCTCCTAAGAAGTTGCGGGGGTGGAGGATTATCACTGCCGGGGATGACCGGTCTTGAAGAGGAACCTGCGCAGAATGTGCCGGCTTATACAGAGCCGACCCTGGCATCAGAACCGCTTCAGCCGAGCGCGACCAGCACACCCTGGCCGACAGCCATCAACGCCGGTGAAAACTCCGGGCAAAAGTGGCTGGTAATGATGTACCAGGACGCGGATGACCAGGCACTCGAACGCGACATCATGATGGACCTGAACGAGATGGAGATGATTGGCTCCACTGATCAGGTCATGATCGTCAGCCAGGTGGACCGCTTCCGCGGGGGCTACTCCGGGGATGGCAACTGGGACTCCACCCGCCGTTATCTGGTGACTTATGACGATGACCTGAACAATGTCGGCTCAGAATTAATAATGGATCTGGGCGAGAAGAATATGGGCGACGCCAATACGCTCGCGGATTTTCTTACCTGGTCTATCCAGAACTTCCCGGCGGACAAGCACATGCTGATCATGTCGGACCACGGCATGGGCTGGCCGGGCGGCTGGAGCGATCCATCTCCCGCCCAGCGCGACCGCAGCACCAACGCGCCTTTGGTTTCGGCGATGAAAGATGACATCATCTATCTCAACGAACTGGAAGACGCATTGGCAAGCACCATCCAGGCAACCGGGATCGATAAGTTCGACCTGATTGGTTTGGATGCCTGCCTGATGAGCCAGATGGAAGTCTATACTGCCTTGGCGCCTTACGCGCGCTATGCCGTTGCGTCAGAAGAGACGGAACCGGGGCTGGGTTGGGCATACACCGCCTTCCTGAGCCTGATGGTCTATGATCCCGACGTCACCACCGAAGAAGTGGCGAAGAACATTGTTGAGTCCTACATCAGTCAGGATCAACGCGTGGTCGACGATCAGGCGCGCGCGGAATTCCTGGCACAAAATTCCAGCGGGGGCGGGTGGTTCGTCAATCGCATGAGCGCGGCGCAGTTAGCCAGCCAGCTCGGGCAAAATATCACGCTCACGGCAGTCAATCTTGAAGACCTGCCCCTTTTGTTGAATGCGGTTAATCAATTCTCGTACCACATGCAGAGCCTGGATCAGCGGGCGGTGGCGCAGGCACGCAGTTATGCGCAATCCTACACTTCCATCTTTGGCTCCAATGTGCCGCCTTCATTCATCGACCTGGGGCATTTTGCGGCTCTGACCTACAAGTACGCCGGCGACAGCGCCACTCGCGATCAGGCAAACAACATTCTTAGCGCGCTTTCGCGCGTCGTTGTGGCGGAGAAGCATGGTCCTTCCAAGCCCGGTTCAACCGGTATCGCAATCTACTTCCCCAACTCGCAACTATACAGTAATAACTCCACGGGCATGGCGTCTTACTCTGTGATTGCTGACTCGTTCAACCGGGCGTCGCTCTGGGATGACTTCCTGGGCTATCACTATGCCGGGCGCAAGTTCACGGCGAATGCCGTGGAAGCGGTTACTGTCAACCGCGCCAGCCAGATACCAGGCTTGGGCGCCATCTCGGTCTCTCCGATCACTGCCTCTGCCAGCCGGGTCTCTCCTAATGGCGTGGTCTCGCTGAGCACCACTATCACAGGTGAAAACATCGGCTACATCTACCTCTTTACCGGTCTGGTCGACGCTGCTTCGAACAGCATTTTCGTGGCAGACACCGATTATGTTGAAAGTCCAACCACCGGCACTGAGTCGGGTGTTTATTATCCTATCTGGTCAGACGGGGAAACATTCAGGCTCAACTTTGATTTTGAGCCATTGGTCTACACGATCACGGATGGAACAACATCCGGCATCGCCCTGCTCAACCCGGTCTCCTACGGGGCTTCAGCTGAGCAGGCAGTTTATGCCGTGGATGGAACCTACACTTTCAGCGACACCGGCGATACCCGCAGAGCGCAACTCCTGTTCAAGGATGAATATTTATTCCAGGTGCTTGGTTTTGAGGGTAACGACACGGCTGCAGCTCCTTGGGAAATTACACCGAATCCTGGAGACACCTTCACGATCTCTTACAAATGGCTGGACCTGGATGCCAACGGAGCCGTCAGCAAGGTTTCGACCAGCGAAGGAGACACGCTCACCTTCGGCAGCCAACCCTTCCAATGGGGTCAGGAGTGGTTGCCAAGCGGGGACTACCTGGTCGGCTTCCTGGTGGCGGATCTGGATGGGAACGTGACGCCAGTCTATACGACCATCACGGTTGATTAGTGATCCTTTAGTTCAAAACCAGGTCTGCGATTGCAGACCTGGTTTTTTTAAACCGTTGGGAGGTTAGAGAGATTCAATGAAGAAATGCAAACCAGATAGTGTAATCTTTTCGTAGGCCGGATTCCTCACTTGAATCCGGCTTTTTTCATTCCTCGTTAATGTCGGATTGAACCGAGCAATCCGACCTACAACAAGAAATACCTGCAGCATTTCATTCCGGCATCAACGACCAAAAAAATATTGTTGGTAGGTTGGGTCATCGTGCTCGAAGAGTTTGACGTCACAGAATCTCGCCTAGTCAAAAAAATCGAAATAGTCAACCCACCAAAACCCAAAATCTGCTTCACTTGTTTATGCTGCGGTGGGTATGCTATAACACGGTGTGCTCCTGCATATGCTTTATGACGCCTACCCACCCTACCTGCGCGGATAAACCGCTGGCACGAACACAATTCGCGCGTGATCGCGAGGGAGCAAAGCGACCGCCTGTGCCCGCGAAGCAGGGTATGGCGATCTGCCTTTCGGTTGATGGTCGGTTTATTGGGTTCAAGCCTACAAATGTGTGTGGAGTAATCTTTTCGTAGGCCGGGTTGCGGGGTTCAACCCGACGATATTAAATAGGGAAGGAAGCCGGATTCAAGTGAGGAATCCGGCCTATGAACTGGCGGCTGGAGCAAGCCCCAGCCCTACGAGATGTTGCTTGTGGGAAGGGGGTTCACTCCCTCCGGCTTTGTATTCATGGTTTAGTGGTAGGTCGTGTGCGGTGTTCAATCCGGCAATAACCAAGAAGGAAGGAAAAGCCGGATTCAACCCTGGAGAAAAGAACTCCAGGGCAGGATCGGAATCCAGCCTACGAGCTGCTATTAAACACGATATCTTGGTAGGGTGGGTTGGCGTCATAGAAACCACACCTACTGAAACCTTGAGAAAGCCTACCCACCAACAATTCTCGTACCCGATCGGTGGTTTGGCTTTTAAACACCTTCCGAATTCCCATACTCCTGAACGCCAACCCGCCCTACAAAACAGGAATCCGAACCGCCGTATCGAGGGTTTGTGAGCCTTCGCGCAGGCGGTATGCTATAATCTCCCATTGCGGGTTGCCACAACCAGCGGTTTTGGCAGACCAAAATTGAATGAATAAATGACTCACAGGGAATGACTTATGTTCAAAAAAATTGGGCAGATCTTCAAACCAGATCCGCATAAAAAGAAAATAGAACAACTTGTAATTGTTGTAGACCAGATCAACGCGCTTGAAGCACAATTCGAGAAGCTGAGCGATGAAGCGCTTGGGGCAAAGACGGTCGAATTTAAAGCCCGCCTTGCCAATGGCGAGACACTTGACGCCCTCCTGCCGGAAACCTTCGCCACCGTGCGCGAAGCCGGCAAGCGCGTTTTGGGGCAGCGCCACTACGACGTACAGCTTATCTGCGGCATCAATTTGCACCAGGGCGGCATCTCGGAGCTGCGAACGGGTGAGGGAAAGACCCTCTCCGCCACGCTGCCGCTCTACCTCAACGCGCTCGAAGGCAAAGGCGCGCACCTGATCACGGTCAATGACTACCTCGCCAGGCGCGATGGTCGCTGGATGGGTGCTATTTTTGGCATGCTGGGTTTAAGCGTGGGCGTGCTCCAGTCTGCGGGCAGCTCTGAAGGCAACGATCGGGCTTTCATCTTCGACCCCAGTGAGAGATCTTTAGCCGAAGCGACCGATCTTCTCAGACCAGTGCCCCGCAAGCAAGCCTACCTGGCTGATATCACCTACGGAACCAACAGCGAGTTTGGTTTTGATTACCTGCGCGACAACATCACCATGCGTTGGGATCAGCGCGTTCAGCGTCCCCATCACTTCGCCATCATCGACGAGGTCGACAACATCCTGATCGATGAGGCACGGACGCCTTTGATCATTTCTGGTCCTTCGCATGAGGATTCCGAGAACTACATCCGCATGGCGCAGATCGTCAGGGCGCTCAACGAAGAAGATTACGAGGTCGTGGAAAAAGATCAAACTGTCAGCCTGACCGAGGTCGGCATGGGGCACGTGGAAGAAATGCTCGGCGAGCCGCTCTCGGATCCGGAACGACCGGAAGATATCAAACCCGAACAAGCCCGCCTGATGGGCTTTTTGGAGCAATCTCTGCGCGCAAGGTTCCTCTTCCGCCGCGATAAAGAATACATCGTCCAGAATGGTGAAGTCATTATCGTAGACGAGTTCACCGGTCGCATGATGCCCGGAAGACGTTGGTCTGATGGGCTACACCAGGCGGTGGAGGCCAAGGAAGGCGTGAAGGTGCAGGCGGAAAACATCACGCATGCCACCATCACCATCCAGAACTACTTCCGCATGTATAAAAAACTGGCTGGTATGACCGGTACAGCTCTAACTGAGAAAGAGGAGTTCTTCCGCATCTACGGACTGGACGTGCTCTCAATCCCGACTAACCTCGAATACCAGGCCATGCGTCCGGATTCAGGCCTGAACGACGAAGAAGCCAAGGACGAAGAAGGCTACAAGTATACCTATTACTATGCCGAGTCTGATCCTCATAAAAACCCCCTGTTCTATAAGCGCAAGGATTATCCGGATGTGATCTACCGCACCACCGAAGGCAAAGTGCGCGCGATTGTGATGGAGATCATCCGCTTTCATGTGATCGGACGACCGCAGCTGGTGGGCACGACCTCCGTGGAGAACTCTGAGAGGCTTTCGGAGCGACTGAGCTCAGATATGGTGCGGCGCTTGCTGCAAGTGAGGCTCATCCGCCAGGCTTGGTATAAAACCAAGGGGCTCAACGAAGCCGATTTTGTTGATCAGCCGGAACTGAAGTTGCTAAGTGAACCCCTGGACAAACTGTGCATGCCGGAATTGCGCCGGCTTGGCACGCAGAATGGCATGACAACGCTCGACCTGGCTGACGAAAGCAACAAGGCGAACCTCCTGGGTCTGCTGAAGCTTGAGGAAAAAGACTGGGGACGTCTGAAAGCGTTATTCGACAGCGGCGTGCCGCACCAGGTTTTGAACGCGCGCAAACACACCGAAGAGTCGCTGATCATCGCTGGAGCTGGCGCCTTTGGGGCTGTGACGATCGCAACCAACATGGCTGGTCGCGGTGTGGACATCAAACTGGGCGGAGAGTTGTCTGAAAGTTTGCTCTCGCGGGTGAACCAGGTGCTGGTGGAAAAAACCCAGACAGACCCCTACAACATGACCATGCCCGAACGATTGGAAGCTGTGAAAACGCTGAATGCGGAGCTGGACGAGAGCCAGCAAGAGGCGATAGACGGCTTCCTGGTGTACATGGACAACATGGCGAAGGTGCGCGAACTGGGCGGTTTGCATGTGGTCGGATCAGAGCGGCATGAAGCCCGCCGCATTGATAACCAGCTGCGCGGTCGCGCTGGCCGGCAGGGCGACCCTGGCTCATCGCGCTTTTATCTGGCGCTGGATGATGAGCTGATGCGCATGTTCGGCGGGCAGCAGATGGAAGGCTTGCTGACGCGCTTCAAGATCGATGAGAACATGCCGATCGAGATCTCCCTGGTGAACAGGCTGGTTGAGCAATCTCAGACCCGCGTGGAAGGCGCAAACTTTGACGTGCGCAAGCATCTGCTGGAATACGATGATGTGCTCAACGCGCAGAGAAACCGCATTTACAGCCAGCGGGATAAGATCTTTACCAAGGATGACCTGCACGAAGACGTAAGCGAGATGCTGATTACCGAACTCAGCGCCAGGATCCGCACCGGTCTCGAGGACAAGGAAGGTCCCTGGAAGCTGCTGGGCTTCCTGGAAGACATCCAACCGACCATCCGGACGGACTTTGGCAGCTACCCAAGTTATTCCCTGAAATTGGTGATGGAAAACCTGGGCACTCCCACCGATGAGGAAGTTCTGGTGGACAAACTTGTAGCAATGGCGAAAGATGCTGTGCTGAGCGAGAATGAACACATCCGTGAAGGCGCAGCTCTGCTTTTCGAACGCAGCGAAGAGGCTATGAAGACTCAGCTGGCGGAACGCAACGAGATGCTGGATGCCTACCTGGAGAGCTTTGATCCAGACGAGCCGCATGACCTGGCAGCGGAAATTGGCGCGATTGTGCAGACCCCGGTGAGGATGGCGCCAGCCCAGCAGCGCAGCTTCATGGAAGACCCCATGAGCATGAAAGCGCCGCTCAAGGAAGCCTTGCAAACCAGTGCGACGCTCACAACGATCCGGCGCATCCTCCTGACATTGGAGAAACGCTTTGGGGACAACTGGGGGATGAAACCTATCGACCTGGCGCAACTGCCATGGGCAGAAGTGCGGCAGAAAATTGACAGCCAGATCACTGACGCACTCGAAAAGCGGGTGGAGAGGTTGTTTGGAGCTGATGGGGAAGTGCGGCGCGACCTGGAAGCCAATCCTGAACTCTTGCAGGCTGCCTTGAGCGATGAAAACGCGCGCGCGCAACTGGTGCAGGTGAGCACTGAGGGCAAAAGGATCGCCTTCGATGCCCGTTCGCATCGCAAAACCTTCCAAACGCAACAGAGGCTGAACTACCTCTTCTCGATGTCAGAACAGCTGCTGAAAGAGCCGGCTGAAAAAGTCACAGAAGATATTCTGACTCATCTGCAGGGTGCGGAAAAGGTGCTGGCTGAAATTTTCGGGAAGTTCGAGCTCCAACATCTGTCAAACAACAACTTTAAGCTGGCTGACCTGCCAAAAGCAACCAGGGATGCACTAATCGCCAAACTTGGTGAGCAAGAATTCGGAGAAATTTCGGGATTAGCCATTGAGGAGATCCCTGAGAGCGTGCATGAAGACGTCCGCGAAGTTTTGGGCGACAAAGCCCAGAACCGCATTTATCGCGATCTGCTGCTGGGCACGATTACTGAGACCTGGGTGGATTACCTGACACGCATGGAAGCTTTGCGGGTTTCGATCAGCATGGAATCCTATGCCCAGCGCGACCCGCTGGTGCGCTATAAGAGCCAGGCGAGCACGCTCTTCACCGAGATGCTTTCGGAAGTCCGACAGACTGTGATCAGCCGCATGTTCCGCTACCGCCCAACCAAGGCAGCGGAAGCGCAGAACGCAATCGCGACTCCTGCCCCGGTAAAAGCGGCAGGCGGGGCAGAACCCAAGCCGGCTTCTGGAACAACTTCAAAGAAAAAGCGGCGAAAACGCCACTAAGAGGACACTTATGACCCATTTTTTGGTGACAAATGATGACGGCGTGTTTGCGCCTGGTTTGCTGGCGTTGGTTCAAGCCATCCGGCAGATCCCGGGAAACGAAGTGAGCGTGTTGGCTCCGGACCATAATTGGTCGGCCTGCGGGCACGTCAAGACCCTGACCCGTCCGCTGAGGGTGCGGGAAGTGAAACTGGCAGACGGCAGCCCGGCGCTTTCTTGTGATGGTGCGCCTTCGGACTGCGTGGCAATTGCCATCATGGGCGCGATCGAAAAACCTATCGATGTGGTCGTCTCGGGCATCAATCCAAACGCCAACGTGGGTCTGGATGTGACTTACTCCGGGACGGTGACGGCGGCGATGGAGGCTTCGATCAATGGTAAGCCCGGCATTGCGGTTTCGCTGGACGCGCCCGAACATCATGATGGAGAGCTTGATTTCGCGCCTGCTGCCAAAGCGGCGGTGGATGTGATCGAGGATTTGATGGCGGATAAGATGGAAAATGGCAGGCAGCCGATTTGGAATATCAACCTGCCATACCGGCAGGAGGGGCAGGTTGAAGGTGTGCTCTACACCCGGCAGGGCGTCAGGCTCTACCGCGACGTGCTGGAGAAGCGCCTCGATCCTCAGGGAAAGCCTTACTATTGGATTGGCGGTGAAGCACCGACAGGGCTGATGGATGAGGGCACGGACTACTGGGCGATCAAGCGAGGGTACATTTCCGTCACACCCCTGCAAATGGACATGACAAATAAGGCTTTGCTGGAAATCTTGAACCATTCGATGGGATAATATTTTTTATCGTCGGGCAGGAACGCCACCCGATCCGCAGTTACAGCTGAGCTGGGATACAATTAGGCTATGTTACCTGATCATCGTGTACGCCAAAGAGAGTATCTGCTCGAGATCTCGCGGGCTCTCACCGAAGAGCTGAACCTCAACACGCTTCTGAGCCGCATCCTGCACATAGCAATCGAGATGCTGGGCGGGCATGCCGGTTTTATTGCCCTGGTAGGGGATACGGGCGACTGGCATATTGCGATCAATCAGGGCATCCCATCAGCGCTTCTTAGTTACCTTGAGACCTGGCTGGCAAGCCTTAGCGAGAGTGGAGAAGGCGCCGAAGAACGCATTCCGGAGATCAATCGCATGTTGAGTGATATCAGCATGGGCATGATCACGGGCGTGGGTATTGCCATGACCGTCCAGCAGGCAACCATCGGGCAAATCTTTGTTTTCCGCAACTACCGCGCCACCTTTTCGGCGAACGATTACTCAATCCTGAACAGCTTTGCCAACCAGGCGGCGATTGCAGTGCGTAATGCCAGGCTCTACACCCAGGTGACCCGTCAGAACCTGCGCATGGCTGGACTGCTCTCTTCTGTCGCTGATGGTATCCTGATTCTTAATCCAGACTTGAAGGTACTGCAAGTCAATCATGCCTTTGAGCGCCTGGCAAACGCGCCTGCAGAAGAGTTAATTAATAAATCATTTGACCAGGTGGTGCGTTGGGCGAAACCGCCGAAGGGGATCGAGTTGAATGAGGCGGTCAAGTCGCAGTGGCAATGGGGCACATCCAAAGACCTCTTCCTGGAAGGGGATATGCTGCGCTACAGCCCGCTGGATCCCATCCCGGTGGAGATCACTTACGCTCCATTGTTTTCGGATGAGGGCGAGTTGTTGAACATTATCGCTTCGGTGCGTGACATTACCCGCTTCAGGGAAGCGGAGGAGCTTAAGACCAATTTCATTTCCGTCATCAGCCACGAACTGAAAACGCCGATTGCCCTGATCAAAGGCTATGCCAACACCCTCAGACGCGACGATGTGGAATGGGATAAGGCGATGGTAACGGAAAGCCTGCAAGTGATCGAAGAGGAAGCCGATCATCTGACCGCGATGGTGGAGGATTTGCTCGACGCCACAAAGCTGCAATCGGGGGGGATCACCCTGAAGAAAACTGAAGTTGACCTGGCAGCATTGATAAGTGATTTGATCAAAAAGTTCTCCCTGCAAAGCGGCAAACACCAGATTTTTATGAATCTATCAGATGACTTCCCTGTTATCACTGCAGACGAGACGCGCCTCAGCCAGCTGATTTCCAACTTGCTGACCAATGCGATCAAGTATACCGAAGGGGGAACGATAAGAATTGACGGAAAAAAGATCGAAGAGAACGTCCAGATTTGCGTAACCGATCAGGGTAAGGGGTTTGATCCGATGGATGTTCCCCACGTGTTTGATCGCTTTTACCGTTCGAGTGGGGTGGCAAAATCGACTAAAGGCACCGGTTTGGGTTTGTATCTGTGCCAGTCGATCGTGAAAGCACATGGCGGCAGAATCTGGGTGGATGAAACCTATCACCAGGGGGCGAGGATCTGCTTTACTTTGCCGATAAAGACTCAAAGCCAGCTTATGTTATGAAATTCCAGGTCATCCATTATGATGAGGTGGATTCCACCAATGATATTGCCTTGGAAGCGGCCAGGTCTGGGGTTGAAGATGGCCTGGTGGTATGGGCGCAGCGGCAGACCAGGGGACGCGGGCAAAGGGAGCGCATCTGGCTAAGCCAACCTGAAAGTTCGCTGACCTTCTCGGTTTTGTTCAGAGCGAATGAGGAAGAACGGGCTGCACTGGCAAGATTCACCACGCTTGGAGCCCTGGCGCTAATTCGGGCGGTGAAGGCTAAAACGGGGTTCGATGCCCAGGTGAAGTGGCCAAACGATGTTTTGCTCAATGGGAAAAAGATTTGCGGAGTATTGGCAGAAACCGACTTGCAGGCAGCCAAAGCCAACGCGGTGGTGGTTGGGGTGGGGGTAAACCTGCTGCCAGGCGCTTTTAGCGGGGATATGGCGATGAATTTTCCTGCCAGTGATATTTTCAGCGAGACCGGCATAAGTCTGGTTGCTGAAACCTGGCTATGGACTATCCTGAATGCTATCCAAGAGCTTCGGCGATTGCTTCCAGACGAAGCCTTTATCCGGGAATGGAACGAACAATTGGCATTCAAGCGGGAAATCAGGCAAATCAGGAATCATAAAGGCGAAACGGGGTCATTTCGCCTTCTGGGTGTTTCATCGGACGGCTCCTTACAGGTGGAGGATGTCGTCGGTCAAAAATTCAGTTTTCAGTCTGCCGAAATATTGCCCTCTTCATCGTCTTCTTCTGAGTAATCACCTTCCTCTTCGGCAGCTTCAGGGTCGAACTCGGAATCCACTTCCACATCCTGATCTTTTACGACAGTTTTTCGCCCCGAACGGCGTGGGGCGGCTTCGCCGGCAGCCACTGACGCGGCGTGGGTTTGTTCGGAGAGTTCCACTTCCTCACGGGAGATGCGGGCAATCGCGGCGATACTATCGCCTTCGCCCAATTCCATCACCTTCACGCCCTGAGTGGAACGACCCTGCACGGATATTTCCGTGACCTTGGTGCGCAGCACGATGCCACCGCGCGAAATCATGGTGACCTCCTCGCCGTCCAGAACCACGCGTGCTTCGGCCACATCGCCAATAGTTTCACGCACATCCTGGTTGATGGTCATAACGCCGAGCGTGCCGCGTGTTTTGGGGATGTATTCTTCCAGGCTGGTGCGCTTGCCCTGACCCTTTTCGGTCAAAACGAACAGGTAGCCATCTGACTCAGCGACTTCCAGTGCCGCCACGTGGTCATCGCCGCGCAGGGTAATGCCAGTGACGCCCATGGTGGTGCGCCCGGTTGGGCGGACCTGTTTTTCGTGGAAGCGCAGAGCTTTGCCTTTCCTGGTCACGAGCAGGAGATCGTCCTGACCGCCAGTCATGCGAACCCAGCCCAATTCGTCACCGTCATTTAAGCGGATGGCGATCAGACCGGAAGGTCGCACACTCTCAAAATCAGACATGGGCACGCGCTTGATGCGACCGAGCCTGGTGGCGAGGGCGCAATATTTAGCACTACTAAAACTTTCAACCGGCAACAGGGCGGTGACGCTTTCATCAGGTTCAAGATTGATAATGTTAACCAAGGGAATGCCGCGACCTTGCCGGGATTCTTCGGGCAGTTCAAACACCCTCACGGAGTAGACTTTACCCTTGTTGGTGAAGAATAGCATGGTGCCAAGCGTGTTGGCACGTACAAAGAAGGTGACTGCATCTTCGCCGCGCATACTCTGACCAATCACACCGCGACCACCTCTGCCCTGGGAGCGGTAAGCCTGGTCCGAAACGCGTTTAATGTAACCCCGGTCAGTAATGGAGACAAACACAGGTTCGTCCTGCACGAGGGATTCATCCGAAAGATCCATTTCGAGATCAGGAACGATGTGCGTTCGGCGGTCGTTGCCATACTTTTCAGCAACTTCGTTCAGGTCGTTGCGGATGATCTCAAGTATTCTGTGAGGCTTGGCAAGGATGTCCTCGAGCTCGGTAATGGTTTCTAGAATCGTTTTGTATTCATCTTCGATTTTTTGGCGTTCAAGGGCTGCCAGGCGGCGCAGCTGCATATCGAGGATGGCCTGGGCCTGGATTTCCGTCAGATTGAAGCGGGACATCAAATTTGTTTTGGCGACTTCAGCGTCCTTTGATTCGCGAATGGTCTTTATCACTGCGTCGAGGTTGGCAATCGCAATCAGCAGACCGTCCAGGACGTGCGCGCGTTTTTTGGCTTTGTCGAGTTCGTAGAGTGTGCGGCGGGTGATGACAACCTGGCGATGTTCGAGATAATGCACCAGGGCACGTTTGAGGGTGAGCATACGCGGTTCAGCATCCACCAGGGCGAGCAATTGCACACCAAAGGTTGACTGAAGCGCGGTGTATTTGTAGAGCTGGTTGAGCACCCGCTTTGGCTGGGTGCCGCGTTTGAGCTCAACCACGATGCGCATGCCGTTGCGGTCGGACTCGTCGCGCATGTCCGAGATCGAGTCGATGC
>CAZOYK010000012.1:0-1404 GCA_964584065.1 uncultured Anaerolineaceae bacterium
CGATTGTGCCGGTCTCTGACCGAGCACAGAAGCCAGCCGGAGGCTTCCTCTTTTAAATGACTGGAGACCTGGCGGTTACTTCGCGTACACGGCGGGGACGCCGGTACGATCAACCCCTGCGATTGTGCCGGTCTCTGACCGAGCACACGAGTTCACCGAAGGTGTCCAATGCGACTCCGGTACTGTGACACAGCCCAATTACAGCTAAGCAATGTTGTTATTAACGCAGACTCTCTACTTACACTATAATTCAACCATGCCCACCCAACCAATGGTTTCAATCGTCACCCCTTCTTTCAACCAGGCTGCCTTTCTCGAGCAGACGCTTCGCTCTGTTTTGGAACAGGATTATCCAAATGTCGAATACTGGGTAATCGATGGCGGCTCGACAGACGGAAGTGTTGACATTATCCGGCAATACGAGTCAAGGCTTGCCGGTTGGGTATCTGAAAAGGACCAGGGTCAGGCAGACGGCATCAACAAGGGTTTTACCAAAGCCACGGGTGAGATCATCGGCTGGCTCAATTCGGACGATCTCTATTACCCAAGGGCAATATCGGGCGCGGTGGAAGCCTTTCGCCTGCACCCTGAAGCCTCCTTTGTTTTCAGCGATGTCGAGTCAATCGACGAGCACGGCAAGGCATTCAACCTGATGCGCTATGGCAATTGGAAGCTGCCGGAACTTATGACCTTCAACATTATTGGTCAGCCCGGGGTGTTCATGCGCCGCGCGATATTGGAGAAAGCCGGCTACCTTGACCTCAGCTACAACTACCTGCTCGATGTGCAGCTCTGGCTCAGAATGGCTGCAATTGCTGAACCGCACTATGTGCCCGGAGCCATTTGGGCGGCAGCCCGCATCCACTCGGACGCCAAGAACGTTGCCCATGCCCAGAATTTTGGCGCGGAAGCGTTCCGCCTTGCAAAATGGCTTTGTGAGGATGAACGCTTTTACCCGCTTTCAGGCAAATTGTTCAACGAAATCTGGGCGGGAGCGCACCGCCTGAACGCCTTCTACCTGGTGGAAGCAGGTCAGTTCAAGCCTGCCTTGCGATCCTACGCCAAAATGCTGCGCCTGGCGCCCTCCACCTCAAAGGGCACGCTCAAACGCATGGGCTATGCCGCCCTTGGCGTGCTCGGCGTGCAGAACCTGAAGCAGCGTTACGCCAACTGGCGCTCAAAACACTATCAAAAACATCAGGATAAATATAAATCGTAACCCAGCTGTGCCGCTGACTCCCATCCTTTAGTTGCAGGGCAGACGGAGTACCGGCGAAGCTGTGCAATGAACATCTGCCTGCCCTTGCTGCTTCGCAACCAGGGTTGCTCACATCGACAAAAAATGAGGCTGGGTTGGCGTCTTCTAGTCTGAGCAAGAACACTCCTGGTTATAGCCAACCCACC
>CAZOYK010000012.1:1504-25212 GCA_964584065.1 uncultured Anaerolineaceae bacterium
GATGCAAGAAATTTGTGTTAATGGGTAGAATGCAAGGGTTTTGTGTTGGTGGGTTTTGGAAATTTAAGGGCAATTTAAGTAGGGTGGGTTGGCGTCTTCTAGTCTGAGCAAGAACACTCCTGGTTATAGCCAACCCACCGATAGGATGCAAGAAATTTGTGTTAATGGGTAGAATGCAAGGGTTTTGTGTTGGTGGGTTGGCTATCTTGAGAGAATGGTCAGGATAGGTTCTGTGACGCCAACCCACCCTACCAATGGACGTTGACGCCAGGCAACCCTACGACTCTTCGAATAAATAAACTCAAATGTGAGCCAGTTTCAGCAGATGAACCAGACAATCCGACCTATTGCTACAGAGAGATGGAATTAAAGGGACTGGGTATCTCGAACACAACACTTGATCTATAATAAGTACATGTCCTCTCAGTCAAAAGTCAGCATTGTCACCCCTTCCTTTAACCAGGCGCGCTTCCTCGAGCAAACCATGCGCAGCGTGCTCGAGCAGGACTACCCGAACATTGAATATATCCTCATCGATGGCGGCTCCAGCGACGGCAGCCTGGAAATCATCCAAAAACACGCTGATCGGCTGGCGTATTGGCAGAGCCGGAAAGATAAGGGCCAGACCGATGCCATCAACCAAGGCTTCGCGCATGCCACGGGCGAGATCCTGGCCTGGCTCAACTCGGACGACATCCTCTACCCGGGTACCGTCAGTGCGGCCGTGCGGCAATTGCAAGAGCATCCCGAAGTTGGCATGGTCTACGCTGACTGCCACTGGATCAACGCGGAAGGTGAAATCATCGGCAATTTCCCGGCTGCCCAGACCGACCTGAAAAAGCTGCGCCGCGGCTACGTGCACATCCCGCAGCAAACCGCTTTCTTCCGTGCGGATCTCTGGCGCAAAGTGGGACCGCTGGACGATAGTTTTTACTTTGCCATGGATTATGACCTCTGGACGCGCCTTGCTGAGCAAGCGCCGCTGCTTTACATACCTGGGTTTAGGGCGGCATTCCGCCTGCACGAAGGCGCCAAATCCATCGCCGCGGATGACCGCTGCTGGCCGGAGATGCTGCGCGTGCACTACCGCGATGGGGGAAAGAAAGTCTCCCTGTTGACCCTGAAGTACACCATCCGCAAACTGGTTCAACCTCTGTGGATCTGGCTGCGCAAGCGCCGGCTTTCCTGATTAATTAATAAAGAAAATATCACACTAGATTCAAAACAGAATTACGATATTCGTTTCGCCGGCTGCCAGTTCACCAGGAACAACCCAACCACCGCCACAACTAATCCGATCAGCCCAATCAGTGAAACGCTTTCCCCCAAAAAGATCCACGCCAGAAGCGTGATCTGGATCAGCATGGAATTATTGATCATGCTCGATTCCATCGCTGTTATAGACTGAAGTGTGCGGTTCCAAATCCAGAAAGCCAGGGCGGTGTTGAGACCCGCGATTATCAGCAATAGCAGCCAATCCACCAGGTCCAATTTAGGAAGACCTTGGAAGACCACAACCCCTCCCAGCAGCACTACCGCGCCGATGCCCATGCTAACGCCCGTCACCACCATTGGGTCCAAACGCTGAGAGCGGTTGACACCCCGCCCCATCACAGCCGCAACCGAATTGGCAATCATCGTAAAGAGCGCCAGCCCCATTCCAAGCACACTCTTCGGAATTGTTGTTTCCGGCAGGAAGTACACCAGCACACCGGCAAGGAAGATCGCCATCCCGCTCCACTGCAGGCGCGAGACTGGTTCCTTCAGGAAAATCAAGCCCAACACAGCCACCAATGGACCCGTGAAACTCATCAGAAGGCTCATAGTGATCGCGTCCAGGTGAACCAGGGTCAAAAACGCTCCGCCCTGTGTGATCGTGTAGTAAACCAGCCCCAGGATCACCAGGCAGCGCCACTCAAAAGCACTCAGCTGCTTCACTTCACCTCTGCGTTTGAGCAGACCCGGCAACAGGATAAGGAAAGCCAGCATGTAGCGGATGCCGGTAAAAGCCAGCGGGGGAACATCCACGAGATACAATTTGATCAGGATGATCGAACTGGACCAAAGCAGGGTCACAAAAAGGGCTAAAAGTATGGCTTTTCCGCGGGAATAAGGGGACATTGGATGCTTACCTCCAGGGATTATAACATGCCAGGTATCAATAACGCACCAACCGCGCATCGCAGGGTTATCAGCTTGCTCAACCGATTAGTGCTAACCAGCAATTTGGAAGGGTGTGAATGCCGCCCCGAAGTTAGTCCTCATTTTTTTCGAGGCAAGATTCACAATAGCCTGAATGAGTACTAAATTTCGTCTGGAGACTCTCCGGAAATTAATATTTTTTTTCTGTACAAATGTGATGAGACCACCAGCCATATTGACAGTAACGACGTCTGTGGATAAAATCTTTTCATGCAAAATTGTTGCTACAACACCCCCAAAAGGAGAGAAAAATGAAGAAGTTTCTATTGTTCATGCTTGTCGCTATCATGGCCGTGTCTATGGTAGGCTGCGGGCAAACACCAGAGGAACCTGCGGCACCAGTCGAACCCGCGGAACCAGTGGGAAAAGTTTACAATGTTGTCAACCTGGTGAACGGTAACCTTGGTGACAAATCTTTCTTTGATGCTGCTGAATCCGGTCTGAAGGCCTTAGCCGATGCA
The DNA here is from genome assembly GCA_964584065.1 of uncultured Anaerolineaceae bacterium. Lineage (GTDB taxonomy): Bacteria > Chloroflexota > Anaerolineae > Anaerolineales > Anaerolineaceae > Mesolinea. The sequence goes on from CAZOYK010000012.1 coordinate 4,168, forward strand.
GGTCGCATCACCTACAAGTCCATCGAAATGGGCGGCACGGATCAGGATCAGCCGAAATGGCTCGAGACCCTGAACGAAGTTGCCAGCAGTGGTGAGTACGACCTGGTTATCTGCGGCACCTACCAGATGCCTGATTACCTGAAGGAAGCTGCCACCACTTATCCTGATCAGAAATTCCTGATCTATGATGACAACACTTATGTTGGCGTCAACCAAAATGTTGTCAATATTACCTACAAGCAGAACGACATGGGCTACCTGATCGGCACTTTCGCTGGCAAAATGACCACCGAAACCAGCGTTGCTAATATCAACCCAGAAGCTGTGGTTGGTTTTGTAGGCGGCATTGACAGCCCCGTCATCAACGACTTCCTGTATGGTTTCCTGCTCGGCGCGCAAGCTGCCAACCCCGAAATCAAAGTGGACACCCGCTATGTTAACAGCTATGTTGACACCGCCACCGCCAAGGAAATGGGTCTTTCCATGATCAACGATAAGAACGCTGACATCCTCTGGGGTGTGGCTGGTCTTTCCGGTAATGGCGCTGCTGAAGCGGCCCTCGAATCCGGCAAAGCCTGGTTCATTGGCGTCGACTCCGACCAGGAACTGACCCTGCCCGTTGATCAGGCTGCTATCACCCTGACCTCTGGTCTGAAAAATGTTGGACAATCGATCGTCTGGCTGTTTGACGAATGGGACGCTGGCCGCGAGTATTGGGGTCAGGAAGTTCGCCTTGGTATTTCTGAAGGTGGTGTGGGCATTGTGACGGATAAAAACTTCGCTGCAGTAGCTCCTAAATCGGTTCAGGATGCCGTTCTTGCTGCCCAGGCTGACATCGTCGCTGGCACGATTACTGTCCCCACTGCTATTGGTGACACCACCAATGCAGTCGTGACTCTACGAGATTCTCTCCAGCCATAATCTATTCAGAGAGCATCATGTTCTAAATCTTCATTCGAGGGGAGCCGGTCACCTGGCTCCCCTCGAGTCTTAATAGCTCCAATAAGGAGACCCACCTATGGAACAAGAAGTTATTGTTGAACAAAAAGAAATTGTGGAACAAGAAGAATTTGTTGTCCAGATGAGAGGGATCAGTAAGGTATATCCCAATGGAATTGCTGCCAACAAAGATGTGGATTTTATCTTAAGAAGAGGTGAAATTCATGCCATCATGGGAGAAAACGGCGCCGGCAAGTCGACGCTGATGAAGATCCTGTTTGGCCTGGAACAACCTACCAGCGGGGAAATCCTCATCAATGGTCAAGCGGTGGCAATCACATCCCCCAACAAAGCTATTTCTCTTGGTATTGGCATGGTTCACCAGCACTTTATGCTGGTTCCCAGCCTGACCGTTGCTGAAAATATCGTTTTGGGCATGGCACCTACCGATAAATCCCGCCTGCTTGTAGATTATAAGAAGGCGGTTCAAATCGCTGAGGAGAATGCCGCCCGATACAACTTGCGGATTGATCCCAACGCCAAAGTGATGGATATTCCGGTTGGGATGAAGCAAAAGGTTGAAATTCTAAAAGCCCTGGTTCGTGGCGCGAAGATCCTCATCCTGGATGAACCAACCGCGGTCCTCACCACGCAAGAAACCTCGGAATTATTTAAAGAACTGATTGCCCTAAAAGAGCAAGGCTTCACGATTGTGTTTATCTCCCATAAGCTGAAAGAAATCAAACAAATCACTGACAGGCTTACGATCATGCGCGGTGGCAGGTCGATGGGAGTGTACAACACGGCTGACATCAGTCAAAAAGAAATTTCCCGACTAATGGTCGGACGTGATGTGGTTCTTAAAGTTGTAAAAGACAAATCCCAACCCACTGATACTGTGCTTAAGGTTCGCGATTTGGAATATACGAACCGGTGGAACAAAAAGATGCTTGATAAGCTGTCGTTCTCGGTACGTAAAGGCGAGATATTGGGGATTGCAGGCGTAGAAGGCAATGGGCAAAGGGAATTGGTTGAAATGCTCTTCAACCTCAACACACCCGATGCTGGCACGATAACAGTCTGTGGCGAGTCGATTATCAACCTGTCGCAGGACAAAATCCGTAACCGCGGCGTCTCCCTGGTGCCTGAAGATCGTATGACCTACGGTATTGCTGATATCGCCAGCATTGAAGAAAACGTTATATCGGATCGGTTTGGCGATAAGCGATTCAACAAGGGTCCGCTCTTCAATATGCGTGAGATTCACCGGGAAAGTGAGACCTTGATTGTTGATTACCGCGTCCTGGCAAAGTCGCCCAAACAGCAGGTCAAGATGCTTTCTGGCGGAAATATCCAAAAGGTGGTGGTCGCGCGAGAACTTTCGAGCAAGCCCACTTTGTTGATCGCCGATCAACCGACACGCGGTATCGATGTTGGCGCAACCGAATTCATCCGCAACGAGATCGTCGAACTCAGCCGCAGTGGAACGGCAGTGTTGTTAGTTTCAGCTGATCTAAACGAGGTCATTGAACTTAGCGACAGCCTGATCGTCATGTATGGCGGCAAGATCGTAGGGTATTTTGAAGACTCAAGCCAGTTGGATGACTTAACCATGGGCGAATATATGCTCGGATTGAAACACCAAACTGAAGAAGAAATCGCAAAGGTGAACTATGAGTGATAGAAGATTGTTACTGTTTAATTTGCTTCGCGGGCTGGCTGCCATTTTGTTAGCGCTGGCAGTTGCTGCGATTTTCATCTTCATCTCTTCTGATGAACCATTAACTGCACTGAAATATCTGCTGGTTGGACCAGTGGTGAGCTTCAGAGCTACCGGCAATGTGTTTAACACCACCAGCTTTCTGACAATTTTAGCGGCTATGATCCCGACCATCTTCTCAGGTCTGGCGGTATGCGTCATGTTCTCGGCCAACCAGTTTAACCTGGGTGGTGAGGGAGCCATTATGCTGGGCGGCTTTGTTGGCGCCTTGCTCGGCATCTACCTCAAGATGAACACCGGTCTTCACCAGGTTGTGTGCGTGGTGGCGGGAGCGATTGCCGGTGGGCTGATCATGCTAATTCCAGCGATTCTCAAAGTGAAACTGGGGGCCAGTGAGATGGTGACGTCGCTAATGATGAACTATGTGGTTATGTTCGTCATTCTGCACTTCCTTAACTTTGTCTTCGCGGATCGCTCCAAGGGCGCTACCCAAACTTTCCCCTTCATGGAGACAGCGAAAATACCCGAAATTGTTGCTAATGGCACCAAGCTGACCTGGGGGTTTGTGGTTGCACTGATATTTGTGGTCATCATTGCCCTTTTGATGTACCGCACCAAGTGGGGTTATGCCATCCGCATGATTGGTATCAACCAGTCCTTTGCGCAATATTCAGGCATGCAGGTGGGAACAGTGATCATTCTTTCCCAGGTAATCGGCGGCATGCTCTCGGGTATGGGTGGCAGCATTGAGGTTCTCGGGCGCTTTAGTACCTTCTTGTGGCGCGAACTTCCGGGGTATGGCTGGCTTGGCATCACGATTGCGATTTTGGCGAAAAACAATCCGATCTTCGTGCCATTCGCAGCCTTCTTTATTGCCTATCTCAACAAGGGTTGCGATTTAATGGCAACTTACAGCGATGTACCTTCTGAGATGATCGATATCATCCAGGCAGCCATTTTCCTGTTCTTCGCGGCTGAGCAATTCCTGGCGAAATACCGGCAGCGAATTGTGGTTCGCAATGCCCAACGTGATCTGGCACTGCAGGAAGCTGCAGCAAGCCAAGGAGGGAGCAACTAATGATCGGTGATCTGCTTTTATCCATTTTCAATTCCGACTTCCTTTACAGCGTGATTCGCATCACTGCCCCGATTCTTTTTGCGGCACTGGGCGCAGTCATCGCTGAAAAAGCAGGTGTGGTAAACATCGGTCTCGAAGGTATCATGATGATATCGGCCCTCTTCGGCGTTCTTTTTGGCTATTGGACTCAGTCCTGGTTAATTGGCGTTCTTGGGGCAGTGGTTATCGGGGTCTTGTTAGCTCTGCTAATCGGTTTCTTTGCCTTTGAAATGAAAACCGACATTATCCTGGGCGGTATTGCGGTAAACATGTTAGGCGCAGGTGGCACCATCTTCCTGCTTTATATGTTTACCGGAATGAAAGGAAACACAGGCTCACTCGTAACGCGAGAGCTGCTCATTCCGACTATTGATATCCCTTTGATCAAGTCCATACCCTACCTGGGGCAAGTTTTGTCCGGGCACGCGGTCTTGACCTACCTGGCATTCCTGCTTGTCTGGCTGATTTGGGTGGTGATTTATAAGACCCCGTTGGGGTTGAATATTCGCGCTGTTGGTGAAAACCCCAACGCAGCCACATCGATTGGCGTCTCGGTACAGAAAATTCAGTATATTGCTATTGCGTTTTCCGGAGCATTGGCTGGTCTGGGCGGCGCGTTTATGTCGATGTACTACTCGCAGGGTTGGAATTCAGGCATGGTAGCCGGGCGCGGCTTTATTGCCCTGGCAGCCACAGCCATGGGGCGCGGAGAGCCGGTGGGGACGATGCTTTCCTCGCTGCTATTTGGCCTGGCGCAGGCACTGCGTACCAAGGTTTCGGGCATGCAAGGGGTTTCCAGCTACCTGGTCTCAGTGATTCCCTACCTTGTGACCATTATCGGTTTGGTACTTTATGCCATCAGCATCAAGAACAAACTCAAGAAACGCCACCCTGTGGCGAAAGGCGCTGAATGACCTCTAAAATCCCCATCATTCTTGACGGAGATCCGGGTCATGATGACGCAATTGCCTGGATGCTTGCCAAAGCCAGCGATAAGCTGGAAATCTTAGCCTGCACTTCTGTCAGCGGCAACCAGAGCATAGAAAAGACCAGTATCAATGCCCGGAGGGTGATGACTCTGCTGGGCATTGATGCTCCTTTTGCCATGGGCAGAGAAGAGCCCTTGCATGGGGAGCCGATCCATGCCGGCAACATTCATGGTGAAACCGGCTTGGACGGTCCAGCACTACCAGCACCAGAAATAGAAGCTGAGCCGCTTAGCGCGGTGGAGTTGATGGCAAAGACCATCTCCGCATCCAGCGAACCAGTCACCATCGTCGCCACTGGTCCACTTACGAATGTTGGTGCTCTCCTGATTCTGCACCCCGAGTTAAAGCCCAAAATCGCGCATATTTCTATCATGGGCGGCGGTCTGGCTTTTGGGAACTGGACCCCGGCAGCTGAATTCAACATCCTGGTCGACCCTGAAGCGGCGGATGTAGTTTTTAAATCAGGCGTGCCGCTGACCATGGCCGGACTGGACGTAACGCTCAAAGCCCTGGTCTTCCCTGAAGACTTCGAACGCATTCGCGCTTTGGGCAACCCGATTGCTGTTGTGGTCGCGGAATGGCTGGACTTCTTTTATAACTTCCACCGCAGCATCGGCTATGCCGGCGCGCCAGTGCACGACGCGGTTGCGGTGGCAGCACTGATCAAACCGGAAATCCTGACTGTCAAAGACTATTACGTGCAGGTCGAGATCTCCGGTGACTTCTGCCGGGGCGCAACTGTGGCAGATCATTATGGATTCAGCCACCAGCCGCCCAACACGCATGCCCTGATAGACATCGACCGCGAAGCGTTTATCGACCTTCTGGCGGAGGCTGCTGCCTGGTATGGAAAGGAGTCAGAATGAGCCCCATTCCTGTGATCCTGGACTGTGACCCGGGCGTAGACGACGCCATCGCCTTTCTGCTGGCAAAGCAGCTGCCTCAATTGAACGTTCTGGCAATCACCAGTGTGGCAGGCAATGTTGGCTTGGAGCATACGACCTATAACGCCCTGGGCTTGCTCGAATTTTTGGATTGGAACATACCTGTTTTTCGTGGCGCACCCGGACCGGTTTTCCGCATGCGCGTGGAAGCTGCCGAGGTGCATGGCTCTAATGGCATGGCCGGTTTTGACCTCCCCCACACCCGCAGCGAAGTTGAGGGCGTGAATGCCTGGGACGCCATCCACCAATGTGCGGTGGAACAACAAGGCGCGTTGGAAATCATCGCCATCGGTCCGCTGACGAACCTCGCGCTGGCATTCCTCAAATACCCCGACCTGCCCCAGTTGATCAAACGTATCATCATCATGGGCGGTTCAACCGACGCGGGCAACGCTACACCAGCAGCTGAGTTTAATATTTACGCTGATCCGGAGGCTGCTGACATCGTCTTCTGTTCTGGTGTGCCCGTGCATATGTGTGGCTTGGATATGACCATGAAAGCGCTCATGACCCCGGCTGAGCTCGAAGAGGTCGCGGCTTTGGGCAGCAAAGAAGCTATCTTCTTCCGGGATGTTGTGCAGGATATCGTGAGATTTATGAGTCGGTTGGGTGTCATTGGCATCAATATGCATGACCCCGCTGCAGTGCTTTACGCCGCGGATGACTCTATGTTCAAAGCTTATCCTGCCGGTATTCGGGTGGAAACCAAAGGCGCAATCACCCAGGGAAAAACGGTAACGGACCTGTTTAGCGACGCGAAATGGCATAAGAACGGTTTTGTCGCCATGGATATTGAACGCGAAGCCTTCGTAAAGAAGGTGCTCGAGTTGATGAGCAAGTATTAAAAGATTCTTCAAATTACCAGTTTTGATTCCAGCAGGTCCCCCTTTGAGGACCTGCTGTGAATATAGAGAGAAAGGTGACCAATGGCTCAAAAAATCATTATCGATACCGACCCGGGAATTGACGACGCAATGGCAATCTTAGCGGCCCTGCATTCGCCTGAGCTGGAAGTCTTGGGCTTGACGACTGTGTTTGGAAACACTGAAGTGGAACTTTGCTCCTTGAACGCCTTGCGCTTGGTGGAGTTGGAAGGAAATGACCATATCCCGGTCGCTCAAGGTTGCGGACAGCCGATGGTGCACGATATTATTTCTTTCTCGGCTGGCGTGCACGGCAAGGATGGCTTTGGCAACACCAACCTTCCGCTTCCGCATGGCAAGCTCGATCCGCGTCATGCTGCCCAGTTTATTATCGATACGGTTATGGCAAACCCCCATGAGGTGATCCTTGCACCTTTGGGTCCGCTTACCAATATTGCGATGGCTTATCGTCTCGAACCCAGAATCGCCTCGCTGGTGAAGGAAGTGGTCCTGATGGGCGGCTGTGCCTTCGCTTTGGGAAACATCTCAGCCACCGCCGAAGCCAACATCTACCACGACCCACATGCGGCGGAAGTCGTTTTTGCCGCTCCCTGGAAGGTCACCATGGTTGGGCTGGACGTCACCACTAAAATCGTCATGGGTCCTGAATATTTTAAAAATTTGTACGCGGCTGGCAACCCCGCGGTAAGGCTGCTTGAGAAAATACAGCCTTGTTACCAAGCCTTCCATGAGCAGATATATGGTATGAAGGGTGCGATCCACACCCACGACCCTGCAGTGATTGCCTATTTGTTGGCACCAGAGCTTTTCAGGTGCGAGGTGATGCCGGTGTACGTGGTGACGGAAGGGCTTTGCCTTGGTAAAACCATTGCTGACAAACACCATCACATCTTTAGAAGCATGCAGGAGGGAAAGGGCATCGGTGAGGAAGCCGTCCAGAACGCGGTTGAACGCCCCGCCACCACCATCACCCTCGGCGTAGATGAACCCGGTGTGCTGGAGTTGTTGTTGGATCTGCTGACTGCACAGAAATAACAGGTTGTAGGGGCGAAGCTTCCTTAATTAACGCATCATACCAGACAAGGCATATTTGTTGGGATGCTTCGCCCCTACCGGTAATCTCTGTTCTCGCCGGTCTTGATAATTACCGAAGCAAAGCGGAGTTCTCTTCGTAGGGCGGAATGCGCCTATTTTGCGCACTCCGCCGCATGTTGTCTTGTATTGTTCAAGAGTTTTGTCGGAGTGAGCCCGCGCAAGCTTCGTGAAATTTCACGGTCATGAGGCGGTCTCATTCCGACCTACATATACTGTTCTCGCCGGTCTTGATAATCCCCGAAGCAAAGCGGAGTGAGACCAGATCGAGCGAGGGTCTTGACCGCAGGTCTCCAATTATTTGAAGAACAAAAGGTGGAGACCACAAGGTCAAATGTCTTTCATGGTACCCAACGGGCAGGCTTCGCACTCAGGAGACCATGAAAGAACTGGGTTTCGCTATCACCTATGAGCTATCCTATGACCCATCACCTAACCCGGATAATCGGCTATTTTTCTTGGAAAGGGTCCGTGGCTAATTTACAGAAAATTTGACACATAATCTTGAATCTAAGATAAACTATGTATAGATTGATCTTTTTATACAAATATGATGGAGCAAAAATGATTAAGCCGAACTTTCTGTTTAGGATAAAAATATGCAAATTATCAATATCTCTACTCTTCATTTTTTCTGTCTTATTTACACCAGCTTTTAGTTTGGATTTGACCAATGCGCAAGCAGAACATGATAATGTAATTATCAACTCAACGGGTACTGATGTTGGGGGGATTATTTCATCAAATACTACATGGACTATCGAAGGTTCACCATATAATTTAACTTCAAAAATTCAGATTGATACACCAGCGACACTCACAATTGAATCGGGTGTGGTTATTATGGGTAATCAATACTCAATACAAACGTGGGGAACACTTAATGCTGTAGGGACACAAGAGAATTGGATTACTTTTAACGAGACTCACATTGAACCTGGATCAAGTGGCTCTCCTACATCTCCATTTCTAATCAACATTAGTTATGCAAAATTAATGGGTGGAAGTATATATAGGCCAACTGGTCATGCTGTATATGGAAGTATTTCTTTAACTAATTCGTATCTTTGGGATATGGATTCGTATATGTATATTTGGTATCCTGTAGCAGACTGCATTATTACGGGCAATACGATAATTACTGAAAGTGAAAAGATTATTTCTGCTGGCATAGATAATGAAATAAATTTATTAATTCGTAATAATGCAATTCAAGGTCTTAATCTGAATAGTTCTACCAGTGGACTTATAGAAAATTGGGCTGCCTATGATTCTTCTGAAATGATTGTTGAGTTCAATAGCTTTCTAAATACTAATAGTGTTGCTGTAGCTTTACCATCTGGGTATACAAACGCAAGAATGTCTGCGATTAATAACTTCTGGGGTACCACCAATACAAGTGTTATAGAATCTATGATTCTTGACCGCAATGATGATCTGGAAAGAAATTCTTACATAGAATACGAACCATTTTTATCAGAACCGCATCCTGATACACCCCAAATTCAATTTCATTTTTTACCTATCATTTTTAGATAAAAATAATTAGAAACAGAACTTACTCCTGAAGTTGTTCTTGCATGGTCTCCTTACCATGCAAGGCATCTGACCTTTAGGTCTTATGGGCGTTCGTTTTAACAACTTTCGCGTTCTCGATCGCCAAAAAAAAGATCTTAGACCTGCGGTCGACTTCGCTCAGTCGGGAGACCGGCGAGAACAAGGCTGGGGCGAGGCATCCAAAATTAGCGCATCATCTATGGCATGGTAGTTTTGTTGGGATGCTTCGCCCCTACCGCAGTGCCACAAAATTGTCGGTTTGAAAACCCAATCCATCTACCCAGGATAATCAGCAATTTTCCTGGACAGGTCCGTTTTCAAGAGGCGCGGCAGGCGGGCGTTCACCTCGCGGTAAATCTCGTCCAAATCTAATGTCAGATGCTTTCCACCCTGGTAAACAAGCTCCCCGTCACAAATCACTGTGTCCACATCCCGGGCATCCAGTGAATACACCAGGTTGGCTGCCTTGTTGATCACTGGCTGTGTGGCTGGCCGGTCCTGCCGCAGCAGCACCACATCCGCCAGGTTGCCAACCTTCAAATTGCCCAATCGGGGTTGCTGCAAGACCCTTGCGCCGCCCTGAAAAGCCAGGTCCAGGACTGTTTCAACTGGCATGACCTCAGCATCCATCGCTCTGTCCTTTTGAGTGAGAGCAGTCAGGCGCATTTGCTCAAACAGGTCGAGCGTGCTGCTGCTGACCACACCGTCCGTTGCCAACCCGACCGCTATGCCTCTTTCGAGATATTTTGGCAGGTCAGCCAGCCCCATAGCCATCGCCAGATAAGTTTTCGGCGCCTGGGCAATGCCAACTTCTCTGCCCACCAGCAGGTCAAGGTCCTGGTCTGTCGGATAGAGACAGTGCGCAATAATCGTTGGCTGATCCAGAATGCCAGCGTCCGCCAGCACTTGGAGCGGCGTTTTACCGTAGCGTTCAAGCGACAAAGTCACCTGTCCCGCTGTTTCGGCTGCATGAATGTGGTTGCCCACTCCCAGCCGGGCTGCTTCTTTGGCGCAGCGTGCCAGAAACTCAGGATCACAAAGATATGGCGAATGGGGCGCAAGCCAGGTGTTAATGCGACCATCGGCTTTGCCCTGCCAACGTTCCACGAAGCGAATGGTTTCTTCCAACTGAGCGTAACCCTGGTGCCCAAAGACAGCCCAACCCAGGTTGGCGCGCGTACCTGCTTGTTCGACCGCCTGCGCGACCCTGTCCATCTCAAAATAATGGTCTGCCACGCAGGTAATGCCAGCTTCAATCATCTCCGCCAGCCCCAACATGGCACCCCAGTAGACATCATCGGAGGTCAGGTTGGCTTCGAGCGGAAAGATGACCTTGTTAAACCAGTCGTTCTCGTTCACGTCCGGTCCGGCATTACGGAAGAGCACCATCGGCACGTGCGCGTGGGTGTTGAGCATGCCAGGCACTGCCAGCATGCCGGTTGCGTCGACGATCTGAAAATCTGCTTGTGCCAGGGGAGATGTTGGCTGTATGGCGCTGATCTGGTTGCCCTCGATCAGGATATCCTGGGCAGGAATAAAGCGCGGCTCGTGCCCCTCGAAGGTCATCACCTCACAATTCCTAACGATTATCTTTCCCATGTTCTATGCCTTACCCTTTTTCTTTTTAGAAATTTTCCACCAATGTGAGTGCTTCTCCAATAGCCCGGTCGAGAATCGTCTTAACTTCTTCCCGACCCAAATCAAGCCCGTCAGCGGCAACAACATCGAAACGCGGGATACCAAAAAACGCGCACAATGCCTCCAAGTATCTTGCGCCCATTTCAAGCGGGGAATTATTGTAGCTCCCGCCGCGAGTAGTCAGAAATAACAGCCTCTCCGCCTTGCACAGTCCATGCGTGCCGTGCTCGTCCACGCCGAAGGTGATGCCTTCCACACTGATGTTCTCGATGTAAAGCTTCAACAAAGCTGGAAAACCGAGATCCCAAAACGGAGCCGCCACAACCACCCGGTCTGCCTGGCTGAATTGATGGGCGTAGCGAAATCGCGGGTGCAGGCGCTTGTGTTCCGCCAGCAGACTTTCACGCTGGGCAAAGAAACCTTCGCTCAACGCCATTAACGGCTCATCCATCAGGCATAATCTCTCCACCTGGTAGGTTTCCCTGGCTTGCAGCGCGAATAAAAAGGCTTCAGCAAGCTGGCGCGTGCGCGATTCCTCCCGCCGGATGCAACAATCGATGTAAAGTACCTTTACCATTCAAGCACCTCAGGAACCTGCAAACTGCCTTCACTCATGGCTTGCTGCACTTCAGCCCGGGTTGGGATGGAATCTGCTGCTCCTGGACGCTGGACGCACAATGCTGATGCCACGGTTGCCAGGCGCAGCGTCTCGGCCAGGCTCAGCTCTTCCAGCACGCCGGAAAGGAAGTAGCCGCTGAACGTGTCACCAGCAGCCGTGGTATCAACCGCCTGCACCTTGCAGATGCCAATGCTGGCAAAATGACCGTTTTGAACACATTGAGCTCCACGCGATCCAAGCGTTAACAGAATTCCAGCCTTAGGATAACGCTCAGCCAGCCCTTGCAGCAAGCTTTCGTCCGTTTCCCCGCCAAGAATCCCGGCGCCTTCAACCTCGTTGACGATCAGCCAGTCGAGCAGGTTGATTGGGTAATTGCTGACCTGGTCGGCGTACGGGGCAGCATTCAGCGCCACTTTCAAGCCCTTCCTGGCGGCTTTTTCGATGATCTCACCCACCAGGTTGGTTTCATTTTGCAGCAACACCAAGCCTTCATTGCCAAAAGCATCCAGGACCTGGTCGATATAGGCTTCGCTGAGCATTTGGTTGGTTCCGCCGTAGAGCAAGATACAGTTCTGCCCGGAATCCGCCACCTGGATGATGGCATGCCCGCTGACCTCTGGCGAAGCCTGCATAAGTGAGGTGTTCACTCCCGCAGCTTGCAGTTTTTCGACCAGAAATCCGCCATCCCTGCCAGCCATGCCAGCATGGAACACCTGGCTGCCGGCTTTGGCTGCTGCAATCGATTGGTTGAGCCCTTTGCCGCCACTGTTGACCATGTACGCTTTACTGTGTTTGGTTTCACCGGGTTGAACGAAATTGTCTACGCGGTAGACGTGATCAATATTGAGGGAGCCGAAATTGAGAATTGGCATAAGAAGTCCTTTTGATTGATTTTCGCGATTGAGACAATTATACTGGTAGATGACTTCCAAAACAGAAAAGAGGACCTATGCTGCAACCCCACATTCAACTCGATGAAACCGTTCAAGCCCATTGCGCCTTATTGCCTGGTGACCCTGCCCGGCTTGACCGCATCGCACCTTTTCTGAGCGACGTAATCGAACTGGCTTACAACCGCGAGTTCCGCAGCTTGCGCGGCAGCTATAAGGGGCTGCCTGTGCTGGCAGTGTCCACCGGTATTGGTGGGGCTTCGGCTGCAATTGCCGCGGAAGAGCTTCACAACATCGGCGTCAGGGCGATGATCCGTATTGGCAGCTGTGGCGCGCTGCAGCCAAAGGTAAAACTGGGCGATCTTGTGATTGTCAACGGCGCAGTCAAGGACGACGGCGCCTCAAAAACCTACAGCCAGGCAATTTTCCCCGCGGTTCCCGACGCGGAACTGATGATTGCCTGCATTGAGGCCGCCAAAGAGCAGGGCTTTGCCCACCATGTTGGGATTGCTCGCAGCCACGATAGTTTTTACACGGACCAGGAAGCGGAAATTGATGCCTACTGGTCACGGCAGGGTGTGCTTGGTGCAGACATGGAGACAGCCGCTCTATTCACCATTGGAAGTTTGCGTGGCTTTAAGACCGCTTCGATCCTGAACAACGTCGTTGCCTTCGAGCAAGACACGCTCGAATCGATTGGTTCTTATGTCAGCGGTGAGAACCTGGCCATGCAAGGCGAGCGCAACGAGATTCTGACGGCTTTGGAAGCCCTGCACAGGGTGGTTCTCGAGGGGTAACTCCTTCCGGTCAGGGAGTACCTCAATTAATCGCTGATACCTCGCAATAGATCGGATTTGTACGCTCCATTATCCATAAGCTGCCGTAATAAAACAAAAACCCCTCCAGGTGCAAACTGTGAAGAGGGGTTTATTCTTTAGATTTCAGAAAATCGGGGGGCTTACCCGCCCTTGCCAAGCCATTTGCCGACCTGCTCAAAGGCATCCAGTGCCTGCTCGAGGTCGTCCTGGCTGTGGGCAGCGGAGATCATCACACGGATGCGCGCCTTACCCATTGGCACAGTCGGAAAACCAAGCGCCATGGCAAAAATGCCCTTCTCAAAGAGCTGCCGGCTGAATTCACGCGCCAACTGTACATCGCCCAGTATCACAGGCGTGATTGGGGTTTGGGTCAGACCTGTATCGAAGCCAAGTTTGCGCATTTCCTCCTGGAAATAGCGCGCGTTTGCCCACAAACGATCGACCAACTCAGTGGATTCTTCCAGCAGGTCCACCGCTGCGATGCAAGCAGCCACATCCGGCACAGTCACAGCAGAAGAGAACAGAAATGGGCGTCCGCGTTGACGCAGCCATTCGATGATCCTTGCGTTACCTGCCACCATACCGCCAACAACCCCGAAGGCCTTGCTGAACGTGCCCAATTCGATGTCAATTTTGCCGTGCAGTTTGAAGTGATCCACAATACCGCGACCGCCTTCACCCATCACACCCTCACCATGGGCATCATCAACCATGGTCATGAGGCTGTATTTGTCCGAAACTTCCACCAGCTTATCAAGAGGAGCAAAATCACCATCCATTGAAAATACGCCATCAGTGATCATCAAGCCGCGTCGGTATGTGCCCTGGGCTTCCTGGATCACCCGGTCAAGGTCGGCAGGATCCGCATGCTTGAAGCGGTGGATCTTTGCCCCCGAAAGCCTGGAACCATCAATGATCGAGGCGTGGTTGAGTTCGTCAGAAAAGATTGCGTCTTCCTTGCCAACCAAAGCCGGGATGGTTGCGCCGTTGGCGGTGAACCCCGATTGGAAAGTAATCGCGGATTCAACCCGCTTGAAAGCGGCCATACGCCGTTCAAGTTCAACGTGCAGGCTCATGGTCCCGGCAATCGAACGCACAGCTCCCGGTCCAATGCCATATTTCCTCATTGCATCGATTGCAGCTTCAACCACACGGGGGTGATTAGCCAAACCGAGATAATTGTTAGCGCAAAAATTGAGTACTCTTTTGCCGTCCACGATTACAGAGGGGCCTTGTGGTGAATCCATTGTGCGGATCGTGTTATAGAAGCCGGTTTCTTTCAAATTCTTCAATTCGTCATCAATCCAGGTTAATTTGTCGCTCATAAACTCCTCTTTCTATGCAATTACTAAGATTATACCCGTGCTTAAGAGATATGAGCTTGCTTCAACGCCAATCGGTATATAATTCAAATGTTGTTAGATCACTCTTGGAGTATGTTATGCAAATTGTTCCATGTCTTGATTATGCTGAGATGAGCCGCAAGGCTGCCCGCATCATTGCTGCCCAGGTGCAGCTCAAACCGCATAGTGTGCTGGGGCTTGCCACGGGTTCGACCCCCATTGGCACCTATAAGGAGATTATTCGCTTCCACAGGGATGAGGAGCTTGATTTTTCCAACGTGATCACTGTCAATTTGGACGAGTATTACGGATTGAGCCCTGAGCACGAGCAAAGTTACCGCTACTTCATGCAGCATAACCTGTTTGACCACATCAATATTCCGCTCGAAAACACCCATGTTCCCGATGGACTCACGCTGGATGTCGCCAGGACCTGCGCGGAATACGACAGTATGGTTGTCTCGCTCGGCGGGACGGACATCCAGTTGCTGGGAATCGGGGACAACGGTCACATTGCCTTCAACGAACCCCACATTTTCTTCTTTGCCCAGACCCACCTGGTGGATCTGAATGAAGAAACGATCAAAGCCAATGCCCGATTTTTCGAGAGCGAAGCGGATGTGCCGCGGCAGGCGATCACCATGGGCATGCGCTCGATCCTGAGCGCGAAACTGATCTTGCTGTTGGCGAGCGGACCAAAGAAAGCCGAAGCGATTGCACAGATGATTAACGGCCCTGTTGACCCACAACTGCCGGCTTCGATCCTTCAGTTACACCCCAATGTGATGGTGATTGCGGATAAAGAGGCGCTGGCGTTAGTCTGATCAGCCCGGGGCGACACTGAACAAAATTTGGGAAAATCTATTATCCTGGCAAGTTGCCGATTTTCAATCAAAATAACCGGAAATGGCGACTGTACCCGGACCAGTATGGATCCCGAGCACGGGTCCGGTGCTGGTTATGAATAACTCCAGTGGCTTAAGTTCCTCACTCAAGCGGTCAGCAAGCTTCTTCGCTTCATCAAACGCGCTTCCATGAATTACTGCCAGGTGCAGTTTCGTTTTGCCCTGCGTACGCTGTTTAAAGTGTTGATAAACCTTATCAATCATCGCCTTCCGCGTGCGTACGACGGTAACCGGCTCTATTTTGCAGATTTCTGCATTAATCGACACAATTGGGCGTACCGTAATCAGGTTGGATATCCATTTAAAAGCGCTTCCCAATCTGCCACTGCGGGCGACATAGGTAAGGGTATCCATCCCAACGATCAAACTGACACGCTGCCGCACTTTTTCAATGATTCCAAGAACCTGGCGCAGCGTTTCACCCGATTGTGCGGCTCGGGCAGCTGCCAAAACCTGCCACCCTTCAGCAAGAGACACAGCCCGGGAATCCACGAGTGAGATGGGCGTTTTGTAGTTTTCTGCCGCAAGTTTAGCCGCCTGGAAAGTACCGCTGAAATCGGCTCCAACAGATATGGATACAATCTGATCAGCCCCTTCCGCGACAGCCTGATCAAAGGCAGTCAGAAATTGAGCTACAGTCGGCTGGGAGGAGGTCGGTGCGACCGGGTCCTGCGGTAAACGGGCATAAAGCTCTTCTGCGGTCATGGTCACCCCATCAATGTACTGTTCATCACCCCAGATGATATGCGTTGGCACAACAATAATGCCGTATTCACGGACAAGATCCTTAGGGATATCACTCGCGCTGTCAGTTACAATTTTTATCATGTCCATCTCCGCTTAAATACGATTGGGTTAATTCCAACCTATTAATCTTAACCCCTAAACTCGCAATAGATGCCTGTGATCACTAATTCGGCGGGATTAATCAAGGCTTTCAACGTGTAATGGGGAGACAAATCATTGCACGGGGCAAGATCAGAACGAAAAATCGGAATAGATGCCCCATAATTTGCTCACAATGCCCTCCTCGATCAGCGGACAATCAATGCTCCCTAAATCCTTTCACAAACACTCGCACCGCTGCTTAAATCAATTTTTCGGTATGCCCTGCCAGGTTGCGCAGCAGTTCCAGCTGCCCGATGTGGTAGGCGTGGTGAAATTCCATGAAAAACAGCATGTAGCCGCGGCGCGCAGGCTGCCCGAAACCTGGAACTTCCTCATCGAAGTCAGCATCGGTCATCGGACCAAGCTTCTCAAGAACCGCCTGGTGCAGTACCTCATAAGCTTCCATTAGTTCAAAAGCCGGCATCAGACCAGGCTCGGGACCAAGAATGGGCTCGGAACCCCGTTCAAAACGGCTCAAATCAGCCAATCCCTCCGGTTTCCTTCCGTCCAGGAAACGCAGGATGGTAATCAAGCTATCTGTCAGATGCCCCAAAGTCCAAAGCATGCAGTTGCCGCCGTTGGGAGGTTGGATGAGCATTTCAGAGTCGCTCACCCCTTTGATCTGCAGTTTGATAAACTCAAGGTTACCTTCCAGCATCATTTGATATTCTTTTGCCGTGATCATCTTCTCTCCTTTTCGCTCAAGGGCAGTAAGCTTTTGCCCATTCCAGGCTTTTTTATTGTTTGACTTCCTGTATCTCTTGCAATATTTCTATTCTGTTATTGATTCTGACCAAGTATATTGCTCCGGATAGTTAAACTCTCAAGGCTTGGAGTACTTTCAGCTAACAGGCTACGGCAAGTCACGTCCTTCGCTGGCATAGATGCGATACCAATCCTCCCGGCTGAGCGGGATGTCCATCCCGGCGGCGATCTCGCGCAGACGCTCAGTGTTCATCGTGCCAGCGATCATCTGCATCTTTGCCGGATGCCGCGCGATCCAGGCTGCCACCGCACCATTTTTGGAAATCCCATATTTTTGCCCAACCTCTTCCAGCGCGAGGTTCAGCTCTGGATAATCGGGGTTGTCCATGTATGTGCCTTTTACCAGGCCATACTGATAAGGCGACCAGGCCTGGATGGTCATGCTGTGCAGCCGGCAGTAATCCAGCGTCGCTGAATCACGGTCTTCGGAAAACAGCAGATTCGTGTTCATTCGAATGGCATGGTCGATCATACCGGTATGACCGGGACCGAACTGGAGCTGATTGGCGATCAGTTTATGGCTCGTGCCGCGCTGCAAAAGCTCAATCTGACCAGAGTGCATGTTGCTCACGCCAAAAGCGCGTACCTTCCCGCTGGCATAGAGCTCGTCAAACGCGGCCGCCACCTCTTCGGGCTCAAAAAGCGCATCCGGGCGATGCAGAAGCAGCACGTCGAGCTGCTCAATCGCCAGGTTTTGCAAGGAATTCTCGACAGACTTGAGGATGTGCCCGTATGAAAAGTCAAAAGCCACGTTTTGGTGGGCTTCATTCTGTGCGATGCCGCACTTCGATTGAATCAGCATCTGGGAGCGCAAGCCAGGGTTGGAGCGCAGCCACTCGCCAAAATGGCGCTCACAGGTGCCATTACCCCCGTAAATATCGGCATGGTCGAAGAAGTTGATGCCCAGTTCAAGGGCAGTCCTGAGGTGCAGGTCCAGCTCAGCGCCGGAGAGGCGCGTGAGGCGCATGCAGCCCAACACGAGCGCGCTGGCTTGCATGTCCGGGGTGAGAGAGATGGTGTACATGGCGGTCCTTTCTGCTATTACAGTGGATAGTTATGGATGCCCCAGCGGCTGCCGGGAACTGATTCGAGACGCTTGAACCCGGCGCGTGCGTAAAAACTGGCAAAGCCGATATCGGCTGAGTCATAACCCCTGGGTAAGGCTGGACGAGGCTGGGTGATATCGTCCAACGGCGAAACTTGCAGGTGCTTGCCGCCCGCACGCCAGGTTTCGGCGATGGCTGCTTTCAGGAGGTACACAAATACTGAAGCATGATCCGCTCTTTTTGCCAGGCTAAGCTGCCGGATCAGCCATTGACCGTTCCCTTTAGCCGTTTCCTCCCCTTCAAGCAAGTGATTTGCCAATGGGATCAGTTCGCATGCCCCGATTCCCTGCCCGTCCTCGAGCAAAAGCACCCCAGACCTCAGCCCTGACTTGACCAAATTTGCGAGAGTGACGTTTTCAGCCCCGGATTGGGCTTCCTGTATTTCGAGGAACTTGGCCTGCGTCTCGGAGCTAAGCCGTTCGAGCTGGGTTTTATCCAACAAATCGATCAGCGCAAGGTACTCCGCTGTTGTTTGAGGCAATTTCGCAGACAACTGCAACGGTACAGCCCAGGGGTCTGCTGCTTTGCCAGCATAAAGGGCATCCTCGTAGGCCTGGTATTCAGCTGGCAAAGGCAGTCGGTGCAGGTTGCAAAGGTATTTTACGTCGTTGTAGTCGTTCCTATCGAAAGGATAGCCAAGATGAAAGTCCACCAGCCAATCGGCTTTGATGCAGCGAACCCTGGCATGACCGATCTTGCCCTGCCCGGTGAGGGAATCCCCCGGGTATTCAACCCCACCGACAATCTGCCCCTGTTCGTTGCGGATGTAGGAGTGGATGTCCACTTGGTGCCCGCTGCCATCCTCAAGCACGAAATTATGCTCCCATTGGTCGTCACGCGCCACATGCCCGTAACCCAGCCGGCTGAGGATGCCCAGGAAGCGCGGCAGGTATTGCTGGTTGATGGCAACATCCAGGTCGGAATGAGGTCGGGTCTGCCAGCCCAGGTGCGCGTCCACTGCCCAACCGCCGTCTATCACGATCGGGATGCCGGCAATTTCTGCCAGATCGATGATGCGCAGGGCTTCTTCCTGGTCCATCTCGGGGGTCTGACTGGGGGTGAGGCAGAGCGGCACAGCTTTCAGGATTTCTTCAAGGGGGTTTGGCTGACTGGGATCCTGGTCGGCAGGTGGGTTCATGGCAGGCTATCCTTATGAGCACGTCTTGGTCCACCCAAACAGAGGGTGCACTTTTGGCTGGATTATATCATTCAGGGTCCGCAAAATCCGCCTTGGGGCAATGTTCAACAAGCCTCCTTAGTAAAATCCAACAACTTGCGCAGATTTTTAGCGCTCTGGTCTGAATCATCCTGCCTAATGAATAAATATGACCTCTACGAAATGCGTATCTGTTTCAAAAGTGCGTGATTAGGATGAAAGAGGAAGATCATCATTGATTATAGCCTTGAATAAAGTGGCATAAGGAGCAGACAATTTGCCAGATTTCAGGATCGGAAAACTGGCAGAATGCACTGTGCCACCATTTGACTTCGACCTTGATTTTTTAGACATCTTCTGCCTGGCATTTGAACTGTGGAACTGAAAACTATTTTCGAAGAGTTCCTTTTTATGCCCCAGAATTGCCAACATAGCCTTGGCTCCTTCAAGGCTCCAACTGACACCGCGGGTCTTCATTCTTTGCGCAACCAGTTTGCCAACATTCGATTCAATTGCACCAAGCGAAAAGCCGTTAATGATTTCATCAGCATGGTTGCGCAAGTATTGCAAACAATCTAATCTGACTTTAGTCGTTGCAGCAGAAACCCCAACACAGGCCTCCAACAACGTCTTTTCGACAGAAAGGAAACCGTGTGAATACAGCTGTTGGATCACCTCTTTGATATCCAGACTTGTACCAAAAGCTGAGGAGATGGCACGTTTCACATGATAGGGGTCCAGGATCCTGGTCGCGTTATTGACCCCCAGCAGATCGAAACTGGTCCCCACCCATGGACTGCCATCTCCACCAATCACCAGCGTCTTTGTGCCCTGCAGATCGTAGTGGGCGTAGAGTTTCTCCCTGATCATTTCCTGCCACTGCTGACTTGGCAAGCCGATGGATGTGATGCAGACCTTGTTTTTCAGCTGTTTTCTGCTTGCGGAGATGTATTGTTTCCCGGTATAGGCGATCGCCACCCTGACTTCCATCTTGTGCCGTTTCTCCTTTTGCAAGGCTATCCAAATCCCATCGGCTTCACAAAACAATCGTGGCGCTTTGATCTGACCGGGCTCCTCTGCCTGATAGCTCTGTTCTTGTGCAGACAACTTCTGACCAATTCTTCGTACCACCCGACCCACAGTCGAGGGACTGATGCTTTGATAACTGACATACCCGTTTACCCGGGCTGTGTCACGATAACTGAGACTGGCAGCCAGAGCACTGATTTGTTCTTCCGCTTTTTGCGTGCGCCGTTGATAAGGGGTAAAACCAAGCAGTTCATCCAGAGGCGTCCAGATCCTGCCATCCGGCAAACGAAAGCTTCGTCTTCTGTATCTGATGCTGAACCTTTGGAATTGGTAACAACGCTCTTGTGTGCGCACGCTGACCCCCTCCGGATACTGACTGGCTTTCAATCTCTTTTCGAATTCTGAGAAGGCTTCTCCAGCCACTGCCTGGGTGGTTTGATTTACGATTTCCCTGATGTCTTCTTCAAGATGCTCTGACCGTACTACAATTTGAAGAATCTTACCCTCACCATTTTCCCTTTGTACGTGTATACTCATGTTGACTTTCATAGTCATTGGAAGTTCCTTTCGCTTTGTTTTTGAGCAAAACTAATTGTATTGGAACTTCCTCTTTTTTCCCTTGACTACGCACTTTTGAAACGCATAC
>CAZOYK010000013.1:0-24371 GCA_964584065.1 uncultured Anaerolineaceae bacterium
CACAATACTTACACCTTCTGCGACAGAAGGGAATATGGAGATAGATACCAAACATTGAGCCAATTGTACCAATGGTTGTTGGCTCGGTTATTAGAAGCTTATGAAAAAAATCCAAACTGAAAAAAATAACCGCGGCAGTCAAAACTGCCCTGTTTGCGGCACCCGCATTTCTGAAAGCGCAACTCGCTGTCTTGTGTGTGGTACCACGCTTGATGGAGCCGTAACTACCAAAAAGGATCACCCAATTGATTCAAAACGCATCCCTGAGGTCAAAATGAGTCTGGGAGCATTAATCGTATTGGGGCTGCTGTTGCTCGCCCTGATTGGAGCGGTGATTTTCCTGGTGATAAACCAGCAGCGCGCTGGCACTGAGGCAGCACCTGTCATCGAGGAACCGACTCAAACCATGACCCCAACGATGACTCTTACTGCAACCAACACACCCACACTTCAACCAGAACCCACCTGGACACCGCTACCGCCTGTCGATTACATTGTAAAAGCCAACGAAACCTGCTCTGACATCGCCGCCCAATTCCAGGTTTCTGTACAAAGCATCATTTTAGCAAACAATCTGGGCACGGATTGCATGCTCAGTGAAGGACGCAGCCTCAAGGTCCCCCAGCCAACTCTGACCCCTTCTCCTGTTCCAACTGCGACGCCTGAAACAATCGAAATCGCAGCAGACATCTGCACCAACACGGTTTCAATCGTTGTTTCCTCCAGCGATACCCTGCAAGGGATTGCAATGAATTACAACGTGGCAATGAAGGACATACAGGATTTCAACAAATTGACCGGCACTACCATTCGCCAGGGCGACACACTGATCATTCCCTTGTGCGACCGGCTCCCCACTCCTGGTCCGACCCTGACCCCCACACCTCTGCCGCCATATCCAGCTCCCAACCTGCTTCTGCCGCGTTCTGGCGATGCCTTTTCGGCAACTGACGAAGGTGTCACTTTGCAGTGGGCAGCGGTGGCAGCCTTACGCCCGGATGAGGTATACCGCGTAAAAGTTCAGGATCTTACCTCAATGGAGGAAAAAATCCTGGTGGAATATGTCACTGACACCAAGTTCATCCTGCCTTCCACTTTCCGCCCCACAGATGCCAATCCCCATATCATTCAGTGGAGTGTGACAGTCGCAAGGCAAATTAACGAGGATAGCAACAATCCGATCTACGAAGAAGCCGGCGCGATGAGCGCGTTCCGGGTTTTCAGTTGGATTGGCACTGGTGTCCAGCCTACCACGGCGCCCTAAGCAAGCTTAAAGCCCGCAAGACATCGCTTCAAGACAGTGCGTAGCTGAAATTGCCGCGGCTGCTCCCATACCTGCAGAAGTCACAACCTGCCGGTAAAGCGGGTCAGCAATCTCACCTGCCGCAAAAACGCTTTTTTTAGTTGTTTCCATGTGTTCATTGATCTTTATTGTGCCGCCAGGTTCCAGGTCAAGTTGCCCTTCAAAGAACTTTGTATTTGGGCTGTGACCGATGAAAATGAACAGACCATCAGTGGGAATAACGCTCTTTTCGCCAGTTTTGACGTTTTCGACCAGCAGTTCATTCACACCTTCGTCGCCCCTGATTTCATTGACGACAGTATCAAAAATAAAACCGATTTTGGGGTTGGTACGGGCACGATTTTCCAGGATCGCCCCGCCGCGTAAGGTATCCCGCCGGTGAATAATGGTTACACTGTGGGCAAAACGGGTTAGAAAAATGGCCTCTTCCAGCGCACTATCCCCACCTCCAACAACGTGGATATCTTTATCCTTGTAGAACCAGCCATCACAGGTACCGCAATAAGAAACACCTCTTCCGATGAATTCCTCCTCACCGGGAACGTCAAGCCGTTTGTAGTTTGCTCCCATGGCAATGATCAATGCATCGGTCGTATAGTCTCCTGCATAAACACTAACCGTGTATGGATGTTTGGACAGGTCTACCGCTTGAAGTTCGTCAAACACGAATTCAGCGCCAAACGCTTTTGCCTGTTCCTCAAAAAGTTGACCGAGCTGCATACCGCCGATCCCTTTAGGGAAACCAGGATAATTTTCGATCGTGTGTGTCAACGAAGCCTGTCCATAAAGGACCATGCCGGTTACCACGAGCGGTTTTAACTCTGCCCGGGCAGCATAAATCGCAGCGGATAGCCCTGCAGGTCCCGCACCCAGAATAATCAATTGTCTATGTTCGATCAAACCCATTCGTTTCGTTTACCTCTCATGTCCGTATATCAGCAAAAATGATTTACTGGTCAGTCCCACTGATCGCATATCGGGTTGCTTGAGACGTGTGGTGAAAATATCCAGAAAAAGCATATGATCATTATCGCTGAAATGGATGCAATTTACAACCTGTTTGTCATCACCTGTCGTTATTTTTATCGTTTTTGCAGCTTTCAATTTTATTGCATCGCCTATGCTATCACGAAAATCTGCCAAATGGCATATAATCATTGAAAAATTTGAGGGATGAACATGTCCAAAACCGAACAAGCAATCCAGGAATTTATTAATACAGAAAATGAGAAGATGCACACATTCAATTCTTTCTTGAGGATCCCATCTGTCTCTGCCGACCCAGGAATGATACCCAACCTAATAGAAGCCGCAGAATTCCTAAAGAAGTATTTTGAAGGAATTGGCATGGATGATGTCAGAATCTTTCCAACCCAATTGCACCCCGTGGTCTTTGCTGAAAAGCGCTCAAGCCTGCCAGGTGCAAAAACCCTCCTGATCTACGGTCATTACGATGTACAGCCGCCCGATCCATTGGATTCGTGGACAAGCCCTGCGTTTGAGCCAACCGTCAGTGGTGAATATTTGTATGCCCGCGGCGCTTCGGATATGAAAGGTCAAATTCTGGCAAGTGTTTTTGCGCTTGAAAGCGTGTTAAAAACCGGAGATTTACCCCTAAACGTCAAATTCATCCTCGAAGGTGAAGAGGAAATCGGCTCCCCATCTTTGGAAGGCTTTATCCGTGAGAATGCCGAATTGCTCAAATGTGACATGATCCTCAACCCGGATGCTGGCATGATCAATAAAGACAGCCCGACTATCGTTTACGGATTACGAGGATTGGTCTATTTTGAAGTTCGGATTGATGGACCAAAAATGGATTTGCATTCGGGACTTTTTGGCGGAAATGTTGCCAATCCAGCCAATGTGTTAGCAAAGATCATCTCCAAACTGCACAACCCGGATGGATCGGTGGCTATTCCCGGTTTTTATGACAAGGTACGAACTCTGACCGAGGAAGAGCGGGAAAAAATCTCCAAAAATCCGACCACCGATGCTGATTTTCTGGCAGTTACCGGTTCGCCTGCACTTACCGGCGAGCAAGGATATTCGGTCCTTGAGCGTCAGGGGGCAAGACCGACTCTGGATGTGAATGGTCTCTATTCTGGTTTCATCGGCGAGGGCGCAAAAACAATCATCCCTGCCTATGCCAAAGCGAAAATTTCCTGCCGGCTGGTTCCAGACCAAGAGCATGCCGAAATCTACGAACTGGCAGAAAAATACATTCGCTCTCTCGTTCCTCCAACCGTGAAAGTCAACTTCATCAAGCATTCTGGCGGACCTTCCTACCTGGCGGACGACGCTCCGGGGCTGCCTAGCCTGATCCAGGCATTCAAGGAAACATGGCAGAAAGACGTGATCTTTAAGCGCGAAGGTGGAAGTATCCCTGTTGCGACAGTCATGCAGAAAATTTTGGGGGTCAAGTCGATCCTCACCGGCTTCGGACTTCCCGATGATGCCATCCACTCACCCAATGAGCATTTACACCTGCCCACCTGGCGAAAAGGTATTAAAGCCTACATCCGCTTTCTAACAAGTTTCGAGGCTCAATCGTGACAGGCAATCAAAAAGAATTGAGACTCCCGTCCTATGGCGGGCAAGCCGTGATGGAAGGCGTCATGATGCGCGGCAAACAGCATGTTGCCATGGCTGTGCGAGCGCCGGATGGTCAGATCCTCACCTACGAAGAGCAACTCCCCGCTCTCTACCGCTCAAAGTGGATGAGCATTCCATTTGTGAGAGGCGTTTTAGGTTTGTGGGATTCTTTGAACCTGGGAATGCGCTTCCTCACAAAGTCGTCCAACATGGTAAGTAGTGAAGATGAACAAATAGAAGGAAAAAATCTTGTTCTTACAGTGCTGTTGTCACTCGTGCTGGGCATTGGTATCTTTTTTCTCTTGCCAGCCTTAATTACAAGTTGGTTGGATGGTCCGCTTGGAATTGAACAACTGGGAAAACTGGGCACATGGCTCAGCAACCTGATTGAGGGCTTATTCCGTCTCGTGATTCTGATTGTTTACCTGGTTGTGGTTGGCAGAATGCCGGATATTCGACGGGTTTTCTCCTATCACGGCGCAGAACACAAAACTATTAATGCATTCGAAGCCGGCGCGGAGTTGACCCCAAAAAATGTCAGTGAGTTCACCTTGGTTCACCCACGCTGCGGCACATCCTTCATGCTGACCCTCGTTTTGATCTCGATCCTCTTTTTCAGCCTGCTCGGTCCTTTACCCCTGCATTGGCGCTTGGTGACTCGTATTCTCCTGCTGCCAGTTGTTTCGGGATTGGCCTATGAATATATCCGCTTTGCCGCCAGGCACATGGATGATTCCGCATTGATGCGAACGCTCATAAAACCCAATCTCGCCTTGCAAAAGCTCACCACCCGCGAGCCATCGGAAGATATGCTTGAAGTGTCCATAAAAGCCTTCAACCTGATGTACGAGGCGGAACAGAAAGGCTCAGAAGTCGCGTCCGCATGAAGCCCTGGCAGCAAACACTGGCTGGATTTTTGCTCGGACTGGTTGTCGTCGGAGCGATCCTGTTGGTGGTGTCCCCCCAAAGAGGGCAACCGCTCATGCTCGTGACTCAAACCCCCAACCTGACGCCAGAGCCAAGCCCCACACCTGGGCTAATCCGCATTCATGTGACAGGTGCAATCAATAACCCTGGTGTCTACACCCTGCCAGAGGAGGCGCGTTTGGAAGATGCCATCCAAGCCGCTGGTGGCCTGCAGGATGATGCTGATCCTCAATCACTCAACCTTGCAGCAATATTGACGGATGGTCAGAGACTATTCATCCCCCCAATTCAAGAAGTGACCTTATCAACAGATGACAAAGGATTAAGTGTGGAGACATCTTTGTTGGTAAACATTAACACTGCCGGTTTTGCTGAACTTGACAGTCTTCCGGGTATTGGTGAAGTAAAGGCACAAGCCATTCTTGACTACCGCCAGAACAATGGGCTTTTCACCTCGCTGGAAGATTTGATGAAAGTAGATGGGATCAACCAGTCGCTCTATGAAAAGTTGCAAGGTCTGATCACGCTCGGGGAATGAGATAGCTGAAAGACACAGGTATAATACAACCATGAACATGAAAGAGCAATTACAAGCTGATTTAGTCGTTGCCATGAAAACCCACGATGAAACCAAAAAGTGGGTGGTCAAAATGATCAAAGCGGGCATCCAATTGGCAGAAGTAGCCAAGGGCAAAGAACTTGACCAGGAAGAAATCCTGGCGCTCATCCAGAAGGAAATTAAAACCCGACAGGAAACCAAGGCCGATGCTGAAAAAGCCGGACGTGAAGATCTGGTTACGCAAGCAGACAAGGAAATTGCCGTTCTGAAAACCTACCTGCCAACTCAGCTAAACGAGGAAGAACTTAAAGACCTCGTGCGAAGCGTTATTTCACAATGTAACGCATCCTCGATCAAGGATATGGGCGTCGTGATGAAAACCCTCCAACCCCTCCTGGCAGGAAGAACCAGCAATGCTGAAGCCAGCCGTGTGGTACGGGAACTTCTGACAGGATAAGCGCATGGCAGGAACGACAACTTCAGGCAAATCCAACGGAAAAATTACCAAGGGAGTTATCAAAGGAATTATCCTCGTAATCTCCTGTCTGTCGGCTTTTGGCTGCCTGGTTTTGCCGGATATTCTGAGTACCCAAAGTGAAGCTGTCAGTATCGGACAAGTCGCTCCACAAGAAATAACTGCACCATTTTCCATCACTTTTGAATCAAAAGTCCTCACGGATCAAGCGCGCAAAGAAGCTGCAGCTGAAGTGGAGCCAATTTTCCTCCCTGCAGATCCGAGTATTGCCAAAGCACAACTTGAAATCTTAAATAACGCGCTCTATTTCTTTACCTCTGTTCGCAACGACAAGTTTTCGACAAGCCAGCAGAAGATCTACGACATGCGTTCGGCTTCAAATCTTGTAATGAATGATGAAGCTTACGAAGCCATCCTGGAACTGACAGATGAAGATTGGCAAGCCATCACGACTGAGGCTAACCGGGTCCTTGAGGTGGTCCTTCGCGACAGCATCCGCAATGATCAAATAGGTCGCACACGCAGCAATCTTCCGGCTGTCATCGATTTTGGGTTTAAAAGCGATCAAACCCAGTTGATCACCATGATCGTCTCGCCGCTCATTGTTCCGACCAGTTTGTTCAGTGAAGAACAAACCCAACAGGCCAGGGAAGTCGCCAGAAACAGCGTTGAGCCAATCACCAGGCAAATTATGGCGGGTGAAGTATTAGTCCGGCGAGGTCAGATCATCAAGGTGGCTGATCTGGAATCCCTGAACGTCTTTGGATTGGGTGAGCCGGAGAATCGCAACGACCTTCTGATCACCAGTGGTATTTTGGTTGCAGTTTGTGGCTTGATCTGTGCGACCTATTACAATCGCCGGCGAAAATTCCAGGCTCTGATGGAAATCAGGACGACTGTTATGCTGGCGATATTCTTTCTGATAATCCTCGCGCTTGCCCGTTTCCTGATATTTGACCGCACTGTCATTCCCTGGCTCTATCCTGTGGCTGCCTTTGGTCTCACAGTCGCAATCGTATTGCGGGTTGAAACCGGCTTGTTGATGAGCATGTTGCTGGCAATTCTGATCGTTTTTGGCCATCCCCGCGACATGGAGCTTGCTCTGTTTTACATTTTGCCAACTTTTGCCGGCATCTTCGTGATCGGTCGCGCAAGGAGGATCAGCTCATTCCTGGGAGCCGGTGCGGTTGTGAGCCTGGTTGGAGTGGCAATGGTGCTCATTTTCCGTGTGGGCGACTCCTTCACGGATTGGCTGGGCATGGTTTCGCTGACAGCCTCTGCGGTGGTTAATGGGCTTGCCTCTGGAACGTTAACTATTCTCTTCGAGTACATTTTCTCGTTCGTACTGGATATCCCAACAGCCCTGCAACTAATGGACATTTCAAGACCCGATCACCCATTGATGCAGCATGTACTTCAAACCATGCCCGGTTCTTACCAGCACAGTCTGCAGGTCTCCAACCTTGCGGAACAGGCTGCTGAAGCTATCGGAGCTGACAGGTTGCTGGTTAGGGTTGGAGCACTTTACCATGATGTCGGAAAGTCTGAAAATCCTGGTTTCTTCGTTGAAAATCAAATCCGCGGAAGCGTTGACCCTCATGACGACATCTCCCCTGAAGTTGCAGCCGCAACTATCATAAAACACATCACTGACGGGGTTGCCCTTGCGAAGCGCTATCGCTTGCCGTCCAGAGTGACTGACTTTATTAGAGAGCACCATGGCACGATGATTACGCGCTACCAATATGGCAAAGCGCTTGCGGCAGCTGAAAATCCGGAAGAAGTAGATCCTGAACTGTTCAGGTACCCCGGTCCAGCTCCCCGTTCAAAAGAAACTGCCATCCTGATGCTCGCCGACGGCACCGAAGCCAGATCCCGTGCCAACACTGCCCGTACCGACGAAGAAATAATGGATGTTATCAATTCGGTCATGAACACATGCAAGGATGCCGGGCAATTTGACAACACCGACCTGACCCTGAAGGACCTGAGCACCATTCGGGAGTCATTCTTCCAAACACTTCAACGTTCTTACCATCCGCGCATCCAGTACCCTGAAACCCGACGCGGTAAAACCGAACCGGTTACCATCACAAATGAGGCGCAAACCACTGCCGGGGAATAACATGCTTACAATCAAATCACGTCGGGCAATTCGGAAAGAACTGGACAAAAAACGATTGCAGGTGGTCAGTGCAACCGCTTTCCGATTTTTGGGCTTTGAAACCGAGCCGGAAATAACCCTCCAGGTAACGGATGACCAAACAATCCGGGAATTCAACCTTCAATATCGCGATACCGACGAAGCCACGGATGTGCTCTCCTTCGAAAACGCCTTTACTGATCCAGAGAGTGGAGAGACTTACCTGGGTGACATCCTCATCTCATACGAAACGGCAAAAAAGCAGGCAGAATCCCGTGGGCTTGAAATGATGACGGAGCTCGAAATGCTGCTTGTGCATGGCATCTTGCACCTGGCAGGCATGGATCATGGCTCAACCTGCGAATGGCAAAAAATGTCTTCTCTGCAAGATGAGATCCTTGCGGAGCTCAACAACCCCATCCAAAACAGCATTCACAAACCGGAATAACGCCTGCACCTTTTCCGTGATCACAGAAAACTATTTTTTTCTGATTTTTAGGCTTGAATCAGAGCCACTCTTCCCGGGCTGAAAGCTATTATTCTGGTACAATCCAACCAGACGATCGCACTATTCTTTTGAGTTGTGCGATTATATTGAGTCTGCCAAAAAAAAGGAGATTGTAGGAGTAAATATGCACAAAGATTTTTTGGACATCATCGATTACACCCCCGATGAACTGCTCGCCTTGCTTGATTTAGCAGTTGAGCTAAAACAAGAGTACATGGCGGGTGGCAATCAGCCAACCCTGAAAGGCAAAGTGCTGGCACTTATTTTTCAAAAGCCCTCGCTGCGAACCCGTGTCAGTTTCGACATGGGCATGCGCCACCTCGGCGGAGACGCCCTCTACCTCTCACCTAATGAGATCGGATTGGGCAAACGCGAGTCGATTGCCGACATCGCCCGGGTACTCTCCGGTATGGTCCACGGCATCATGGCGCGCGTCTTTGAGCACCAACACGTACTCGAACTTGCAAAATGGTCATCCATTCCGGTCATTAACGGTCTCAGTGACTACAGTCACCCCTGCCAGGCAATGGCAGACATCATGACCGTCTATGAAGAATTCGGCAAAATCAAAGATGTCAATATCACCTATGTCGGCGATGGCAATAATGTGGCTGTCTCGCTGATGCAGATTGCCGCCAAATTAGGCGCGAACTTCACAATCGCAAATCCCGCTGATTACGACATGCCCGCACAAGCCATTGAAACAGTCAAGCCGATTGCGGCAGCAAGCGGGAGCAAACTAAACTTCCTGCGCGATCCTCACGAAGCCGTCAAGGGAGCCCATGTGATTTATACCGACACATGGACCAGCATGGGTCAGGAAGAAGAAACCGCCAAACGCGAGTTGGTCTTCCCACCATACCAGGTGAATGATCAATTAGTTGCCGAAGCTGAGCCGGAAGCGATTGTGCTTCACTGTTTGCCCGCTCACCGAAACCAGGAAATTACAGACGAAGTCGCCGATGGACCTCACTCACGCCTCTTCCCGCAAGCGCACAATCGTCTGCACGCACAAAAAGCAATTCTGCAAACATTACTAGGAGAGAAATAAATGTTAACGAAAGACTACATTGAAATCGAAGACCAGTACGGCGCGCATAATTACAAACCGCTAAGTGTTGTCCTTTCCGAGGGCAAAGGCGTTTGGGTTTGGGACGTTGAAGGCAAAAAATACCTCGACTGTCTCAGTGCATATTCGGCTGTAAACCAGGGGCACTGCCACCCGCGCGTTGTCAAAGCGATGGTTGATCAGGCACAAAAACTTGCCTTGACCTCCCGCGCATTCCGCAACGACAAACTTGGCAAGTTATACAAAAAATTGGTGGATCTAACCGGTTATCAGCGCGTTTTGCCCATGAACAGCGGTGCCGAAGCCGTCGAATCAGCGATTAAGATTGCCCGCAAGTGGGCTTATGTGGTCAAGGGCGTCCCCAAATATGAAGCTGAAATTATCGTCGCCGCTGGCAACTTCCACGGGCGCACGGTCACTATCGTTTCTTTCTCTACTGAACTATTTTACAAGGAAGCCTTTGGACCCTTTACACCGGGTTTCAAGGTTGTCACATACGGTGACATCGATGAGATGAAAGCAGCCATCAATCCGAACACAGCCGCTGTCATGCTTGAACCGATTCAAGGCGAAAATGGCGTTGTTTTGCCTCCCGATGGCTACCTGAAAGCAGTCGCCGACTTGTGCAAGGAAAACAACGTTCTATTCATCGCTGATGAGATCCAGACCGGGCTCTGCCGCACGGGCAAATGGTTTGCCTCACAACACGAAGGCGTTCGCCCGGATGTAACCGTCATTGGCAAAGCCCTGTCCGCAGGTATGTATCCTGTTTCAGCAGTCCTTGCTGATGACGTAGTCTTAGGTCTCTTCCAACCCGGCGAGCACGGTTCCACCTTCGGCGGCAGCCCAATAGCCGCAGCTGTGGCTGTGGCAGCTCTTGAAGTCCTGGATGAAGAGCACCTTGCTGAGCGTGCGACAGAACTTGGCAATTACTTCATGTCAAAACTGCGCGAAATAGACTCCCCCGTAGTGAAGGAAGTCCGCGGACGCGGCTTGCTGATCGGCGTCGAGCTCTATCCCGAAGCTGGCGGTGCCCGCCGCTACTGCGAAATGCTGCAGGAAGCTGGCATCCTCGCCAAAGAAACCCACGACCACGTGATCCGCTTTGCCCCGCCGCTGGTTATTGAGAAAGAAACCCTCGACTGGGCGCTTAACATCATTGCGGATGTGCTGAAAAGATAAGGAAGGTCGCTATGTACAGGTTTGCCAAGATTGTCGCCACTTTAGGTCCCAGCAGCTCAGATGAAGCTGTGCTGGTAGAGATGGTGAAGGCGGGCATGGATGTCTGCCGTTTGAATTTTTCCCATGGGGCTCATGAGGACCATGGCGAAAAGATTAAACTGATTCGCAAGATCTCAAAAAATCTTGGCAAACCTGTTTCAATCCTAATGGACCTCCAGGGACCAAAGTTGCGCATCGGTCTTTTGCCAAATGGGGTTATTAAGCTTCAGTCCGGACAAGAAGTTGCTCTAAGTTCCCGTGATGACCCCCAAAACCTGCCGGAAGGAGTGGTTTTCATTCCTTTTGATGTTCCCAAACTACACGAAGTGCTCATCCCTGGCAACCATATCCTGTTGGATGATGGTCAGCTCGAGTTTGAAGTACTGCGCCTGGATGGTGAGAATATCTTTGCCAGGGTCATTCTTGGTGGGAATCTCAAATCTCATAAAGGCGTCAATCTTCCTGGTTCCAATCTCGACATCCCCGTCCTTACCGCCAAAGATCTCGAAGATCTAAAGTTTGGGCTTGAGGCAGGGGTGGACCTTGTGGCTATTTCATTTGTTAAGAAGGCATCAGACATTGAAATGGTGCGAGTTACTATGCGCAACATGGTTGGTAATCGGCGCTTACCTCCAATTGTTGCCAAATTAGAACGTCCTGAAGCGATCGATAATCTGGAAGAGATTATTAAAGTAACGGATGGTGTGATGGTTGCCCGGGGCGACCTTGGTGTGGAAATTTCTCCTGCCTTGGTCCCTTCGGTTCAAAAAGAGATCATAAAGAAGGCCAACAATTTAGGCAAATTTGTGATCACTGCCACCCAGATGCTCGAGTCGATGATCAACAACCCCCGCCCCACCCGCGCTGAAGCTGCCGATGTGGCGAATGCAATTTTTGATGGAACCGATGCGGTCATGCTCTCAGCAGAGTCAGCCGCAGGCAAGTACCCGGTGCAAAGCATTCGCATGATGGCAAGCATCATTTTGGAATCAGAAAGCCATGCAGAAGATTGGGGACATCACAACATCCTGCAAGCTGACGTCTCGACTGATGACGCCATCGTGATTTCACATGCTGCGCGCGATATGGCCAAGGACAAAGATGTAGCCGCGATTGTTGTATTTACCCGGTCCGGTCTTTCTGCTCTCTGGATCAGCAAGACCAAACCAAACGTGCCAATTTTTGCCTTCACTCCTGAGATCAGCACCTACCATTGGCTGGGTATCTGTTGGGGCATCACACCCTTCCGTGTTCCGCACGCTGATACCCTTGAGACAATGGTCACCCATGTCGAGACCGCATTAAGTGCTGCTACTTCACTAAAAGGTGGTGATCAGGTGGTGGTTATCTCTGGCTTCCCCGTCGGTGAGTTCACCAGCCCCAACCTGGCAATGCTTTACACCCTCAAAGGTTGAACCACTCATCAGCACTTGCACTGTAAAGTTAATCTCACTTACAAATAAGTAAAAAAAACCGGTCTAAACAGACCGGTTTTTGTAACAAAATTCTTCTAATAGAGGGAGACGTTGATCGCCTCAAGCGACTCCCTGCCCGGGCGCAGGCGATCTGTTGTGAGACGATTGAGCGGCTCGTCGGGAAGGTTGTACTTCTCCTGGATAGTGGGTGGAACCTCTGAGAAATAGATCAATCCTGTTGCAAAATAGTGGTGCTTATAGGACTCTGTCAGCAGATCCAAAGCAGCGTGAAGATCGGTGGGATCGTAATCTTTGTCAATCTTCTTTAACACCATGTAAGATCCATCTTGAAGTTGGATCTCGCGATAAGTGCCTTCTCCAAAATTTTCAAGCTCAATAGCTTCTCGACTCTGAAAATGCGCTATATCCTGGATAGGCGCTTCGTGTTCTCGTCCCCATGAATAGGATTGTAGGGCTTCATCGCGATTGTTAAAAGTGACACAAGGGCTGATGACGTCGATCACAGCGACACCGTTCTGAGACAAAGCAGCTTTGAGCAACTGTTTCATCTGCTTCACATCCCCAGAGAAGGTGCGAGCCACAAAAGGCGCCCCACTAATGAGAGCTTCCATGCATAGGTCTAGCGGAGGTAGTATGTTTACTCCCTGGTGCTTGAGCACAAGCCCCTGGTCGGAAGTGGCAGAGAATTGCCCCTTGGTCAGACCGTAACAACCGTTGTTTTCGATGATATAAACCATTGGCACATTTCGCCGGATGACGTGCTTAAAGTGCCCCATTCCGATGCTGGCAGTATCGCCATCGCCAGAGATACCAAGTATTTTGATCGAAGAATCCCCGAAGCCTGCACCGGTTGCCAGCGTAGGCATACGCCCGTGCAAACCATTAAAGCCGAAAGAGCGATTGAGGAAGTAATTGGCGCTCTTGCTCGAGCAGCCAATGCCGCTGATTTTCATTACCTTTTCTGGAGCCAGGCCAAGTTCCCAAATGGCTGCTTGAATCTGGTTTGAAATGGCATTATGACCACAGCCAGGGCATAGGGTCGAAGGTTTTCCTTTATAGTCAGCCAGTGCAAGACCTAGCCGGTTCAACTCAACGTTTTTTTCCACCTTTTTTCTCCTTTGCGTAGATACTTTCAGCTGTCCATGCCGCAGTCAGAGGCAGACCGCCAATTACCGAGATGGAGATCAATTTCTCAGAATATTCAGAAATCTCCAGAGAGAGAATCTGCCGCAGCTGACCATCGCGGTTTAGCTCAACCACATAGTTGCGAGCATGGCTGGCAACAAACTCGCGCACAGCCGTATTGGCTGGCAGTGCGCGTACGCGCATGTAATCCGCCTGAATCCCCATCTCAGCCAGAAGATCCTGAGCTTCAATCATGGCATCATGGGTTGAGCCCATGCCAATGATTCCGATATCAGCCTCAGCCTTTGCTCTGTGAATAATCGGTCCGGGTAAGTCCTTGACCACACCCTTCAGCTTTTTTCCAATGCGAGTGAGCATGTCTGACCAGTTTTTTGGATCTTCGCTATAGTTTCCGTATTCATCGTGCCCGGTTCCGCGGGTAAAGTAAGCCGCCTTTTCGCTCAAATTGCCAATCACGGTACGGTAAGGAATACCATCACCATCAAGGTCCTTGTATCTGCCCCAATCCTTGAATTGCTCAAGCTTCTCTTCCCAGATGATCTTGCCGCGTTCTATCGGTTGATTGGGATATTCAAAACGCTTGGTGACCCAGGTGTTCATCCCAAGGTCAAGGTCAGAAAGCACAAAAATCGGGGTTTGAAATTTCTCAGCAATATCAAGTGAACGCCAGCCGAACTCAAAACATTCCGTGACAGTGCCCGGAATGAGGATCACATGTTTTGTGTCTCCGTGCCCCAGTGTGTAGAGCATGGAAAGATCCCCCTGGGCTGTGCGGGTGGGCAAACCTGTGCTCGGTCCAACCCGCTGCACGTCCCAGATAACCATCGGCGTTTCCGTGAAGTATGCCAGACCAATGTTTTCAGTCATCAGGCTGATACCAGGACCAGAGGTGGAGGTCATCGCCCGCAGCCCTGCCCAGCCGGCCCCCAAGGTGGCACCAGCGGCGGCAAGTTCATCTTCAACTTGCAAAATAACGCAGGTATTTTTGCCAGTCTTCGGGTCTTTCCGTAATTTTCCAACCTGTTCAATCGCTGATTCAACCAGGCTTGTGGCTGGGGTAATCGGATACCAGGCGCAAAATTGCAGTCCACCATAGAGAGAGCCTAAGGCACCTGCGTTATTGCCGTCCGTCAGAATGTAATCGGACAATTCAGGCAGTTGCTCCAGGTAGAAATGATCTTTCTTCTCTATGTTCTCAAGCGCGTATTGAAATCCAAGTTTCATAATATTAAAGTTGGATTCAGCAATTGCCGGTTTTCCACGAAAATGATGATCAATTGTGGCTTTTAAGATTTCCTCGGGGATCCGAAGAACCTGACCTACAATGCCAACGTACAGCATATTTTCCAAAAAACTTTGCAAATTACGAGGCACGTCCACCTGCTTCATCAAACCTTTGATCGGCATCGGATAGACAATTACATCCTTGTCCTTTATCTCAGGTTTCTCCAGATGATCGGCATAGAACAACACGCCGCCATTTTGCAGGTAGGTAGCATCTTCTTGGATGGTCGCCGCATTCATGGCCACAACGACATCATCATGGGCGATCCGCCCGGTGTAGCCTCGGGCTGAAGCACGAATCACAAACCAGGTTGGCAAGCCCTTAATGTTGGATGGGAAAATGTTCTTCCCTGAGACCGGAATCCCCATGCGGAACAACGCCCGGTAAAGGATATTATTCGCTGTGGCACTACCTGATCCGTTGACCGTGCAGATGGACACACAGATTTCGTTTACAATCCGCTCCCCATCCTGCACCGACTTTTGCGTGGTATCAAGCATCTCTAATATCTCTCCTTTTACTCAAATCTTTGTCGAAGATCTGCTTTCTTGAATGTTTTCATTAACTCAAAATGAGTCACTAAGGCTTCATATCCTTTTTCGTAAGCTTTGCTAACAATTGCGTCGAGGATCTGGCGATGATAACTCCAGACAGTTTCAAGATATTCATGGTTGCGATAATAATTAACCCCGGACATCTCGTAGAGATCCCAGTAGGTCTCAAGAACACTATTAAGAACGCGGTTATTTAACGGATGATAAATAATGAGGTGAAATCTTCGGTGCTCCAAAGTCGGCATTACAACCGGAGTTTGGCTAATTTTCCAGTAAGCCCGTTCTTGTATTTCCTGCAGATCCTGTATGTGGGATTTCTCAAGCAGAGCGCAGGCTTCATACCAATAGGCAATCTCAAGTTGACGTCTCAGCGATGCATACTCCTGAAAAAGATCCGGATCAACTCGCAAACCATAGGTCATAGAAAGCGTAAGCGGACGCGTGAGGCAGAAATCATGTTTCTGGATACCCGTCCGTGTGCGGACATCAACAAAACCCAACTCTTTTGGAACTTCAAGTTGCTCGCGAACACTCGCTGTCGAAATTTTAAGTCGGGAACTTAACTCAGAAATGCTGGGAATAGGCTCATCCTGACGGGTAGCGTCTGCAATTAACTTTAGGACAGGACTGAGCTCGTTGATCATATTAATCTGATTAATATAATTAATCAATCTTCATTATTCTACCCGCCTCCATCTGATCGGTCAAGGCGTAGTTGTGTGATTTTCCAGCTTTTCGGAAGGCGCATTTTTTTCAAAATTGGAAAACTGTACCAAATCACTCTTAAATTACAGGCATCGGGTAGAATAACAGTTTGGTAACATTTGGTTATCGGGTTAATAATGTCAATAAGCGAATTTAACAGTCCTTTTCGATACAAAACAAAACGCAGCAATGCCTTTAGTTGGGTGGCATCGCATGCTTTGCATCACTGGCCTATCTTTCTGGTTGCAATCATTGGAGCAGTTGGCAATGCCGCCCTGGCTTCAATCCCGGCAATTCAATTTGGTATCGTTTTCGAAAATCTGACCAGTGGTAATCCCCTGCCCTCAATTTTTCTCCGGGCAGGCGTACTTGTGGGTATTTCCCAAATTATCCGCGGGTTTATGCAGTTTTTCCGCAACTTTGGCTTTGAGGTCACCGCCCAACGCATCGAACGGGACGTTCGTGATGAGTTTTACATCAGTCTGCTCGGCAAGAGCATGACCTTCCACTCCTTGCAGTCGATTGGCGATTTAATGGCACGAGCCACCAACGACATCCGCGAGGTAAATTACATTTTCAGCCCGGGTCTCAACATGGTGCTGGGCTCGATCAACTTCCTCTTTATTCCCCTTGGCATCGGTGCCTCCATTCACCCAGCCCTGTTGCTTACACCGGTCTTATTTGTTATTTTCTATTTT
This sequence comes from uncultured Anaerolineaceae bacterium, assembly GCA_964584065.1. Taxonomy (GTDB): domain Bacteria; phylum Chloroflexota; class Anaerolineae; order Anaerolineales; family Anaerolineaceae; genus Mesolinea. The sequence continues at coordinate 16,625 of CAZOYK010000013.1, forward strand.
TTTGCGATTGTCCATTTCTTGAAAATCCTGGAACCAGTCACGCGCGAAGTTCGCTCAACCTTCGGCACGCTCAACAGCCGCCTGGCAGAAGATGTTGATGGTATCGAAACGGTCAAAGCAGCCTCACAAGAAGAAGCTGAAATCAAGCTTTTCAAAGAGAACTCACAAGCCTTTCGCGATGCTAACGTCAAACAAGGAGATATCGAAGCCCGCTTCATACCGCTGCTTCTCCTGGCCCTGGCAATGGGTTTTGGTCTGCTGCACGCCCTGGTGCTTCACCGGCAGGGATTAATCCCGTTGGGCAGTGTGATTTCATACTTCAGTGCCCTTTCAATGCTCGGCTTTCCAACCCACACCTCCATCCGCTCATACTCGCAAATATCGCTTGGCATCGCCGGCGCACGCAGGCTGCTCTCCACCATGAATAGTGAGAACAATCTCGACCAGAACGAATCCGGGCATGGCGCTGTTATTCGAGGCAAGGTCAGTTTCGAAAATGTCTGCTTTGCCTATGATGGCACAAATCTGAATCTGCAGGACCTGAATTTTGAAGTCAATCCCGGGCAAACTGTAGCAATCGTAGGGCAAACGGGCTCCGGAAAAACCAGCCTCGTTCGCCTGATCAATCGCACCTATGACCCCCTCTGCGGCAGCGTCAAAATAGATGGGCTCGATTTGCGGGAATGGAAGCTGGATAGTCTCCGCGGTCAGATCTCGATCATTGAGCAGGATGTCTTTCTGTTTTCGAAGTCAGTGGCTGATAATATCGCCTTTGGCAAACCAAATGCTACCCATGAAGAAATCGTGCTCGCAGCACAGAAAGCCCAGGCAGATGGTTTTATTGGGGAACTACCTGAAGGCTATGAAACGGTTATCGGAGAAAGAGGGGCAACGATCTCCGGCGGTCAGCGCCAACGGCTTGCGCTCGCCAGGGCTTTCCTGACGGATCCCAGGATCTTGATCCTGGACGACTCAACCAGTGCGATCGACAGCAAAACTGAGGATGAGATCCAGCAGGCAATCAAACTGGCTTCCGAAGGCCGAACGACCTTCATCATTACCCACCGGCTTTCCCAGATTCGCTGGGCTGATCTGATCATCGTCATGCGTAAGGGGCGTATTTCAGCCATCGGCACGCATGAGCAACTCATGCAGACCTCGAAATCCTACCGAAATATCTTCGCGGAGGCTAAAGAATAATGGGCTTCCATCAAGGTCTCACCGGTGAACTGTACGATCGACAATATAGCAACAAAGTTCTGCTGGGTCGCATCTGGGATTACGCCAAGCGTCATCGAAAATTTATCTTCTGGATGACTGTTAGCATCATCCTGCAGGGTCTTTTTGCCGCCTTACCACCCCTCCTGATCTCAAAGGTCCTCGATGAAGGCATTGCCGGCATTCCAAACGAAACGGCATACACCATCCTGGTTGCAGGAGTCATCTTCCTGCAGGTCATGGATTTTCTTTTCTATTATGTCATCAGAAGGCTCCTGTCGCGCATCACTGCAGATATGAATCGCGATCTGTCAATTGATGCATTTGCCTCTTCCATTGAGCAGGATCTCGCTTTCCATGACCGCCTTTCATCCGGGCGCATCGTCTCACGCATCACCACTGATACAAACGATTTCTCGATGCTCATCCGCCTGACAATGGATGTTGCTGGTAGTCTGGTCCAATCCATTGTCACCGCGATCATCCTTTTCAACGCTGAGTGGCGACTTGCCTTGGTTCTGATAGCATTTATTCCAATCGTCATGCTGGTTGTCTCACGATTCCGCAAATTGGCACGTCGTGTCACGACAAAAGGCATGCGCGCCATGGCAAATGTCAACGCGACTATTAAAGAAACAATCAGTGGCATTTCTGTTGCGAAAAATTTCCGCCAGGAAGAAGAGATCTATCGCGATTTCAAGACCTCCAATGCTACCTCATACAAAGTCAACGTGCAGCGGGGTCTCGTGCTCTCGATTGTTTTCCCGGTTATGCGCACCATCAGCGGCATCAGCATCGCTGTCCTCGTCTATTTTGGTGCGCTTAGTGTCACCCAGGGTCTGATCACCGCCGGCGCATGGTACATGGTTTTGCTGGCAAGCGATCGCTTCCTGATGCCGATCTTGAGCGTCACTTCCTACTGGACCCAGGTTCAAACCGGTTTGTCAGCCGCTGAGCGCATTTTTGCCTTGATTGATTCAGAACATTCGGTCATCCAGAGCGAAAATCTCAAAGTTGACAACATTTCAGGCAAAATTGATTTCAACCACCTCAATTTCAACTATGCAACAGGTGGAAAAGTGCTCGACAATTTCGATCTCCACATCGCTCCCGGAGAGAACATCGCCATTGTTGGTCATACTGGAGCTGGTAAGTCCTCTATTGCCCGTTTGATCTCCCGTTTCTATGAATTCCAGGAAGGCGAGTTGCACATAGACGATGTCGACATCCGTAAGTTCGACCTGCCTGCACTGCGCCGGAACATGGGCATCGTTACCCAGGTACCATTTTTATTTGACGGTACAGTAGAGGAAAACATTCGTTTCGCCGCTCCAAACATCAGTCGGGACGAGATCACGCAGCTTGCGAACCAGATCGGCAATGGCGAATGGCTCGAAACCTTCTCCAACGGGCTCGACACGCAAGTGGGCGAACGCGGTGCCCATATTTCCATGGGGCAGCGCCAATTAGTGGCTCTCATGCGCGTTTTGGCACACAAACCAGCCATCTTCATCCTCGACGAAGCCACAGCCAGCATTGATCCTTTCACCGAATATCAGATCCAACAGGCACTTGGGCTGATCCTCGAGCGCTCTACCAGTATCCTGATTGCCCATCGGCTTTCGACTGTCAGGTCTGCTGACCGCATCCTCGTCATAGACCATGGTTCGATCATTGAAGAGGGCAGCCACGAAGGCTTGCTGCAGCAAGGTGGTCACTATGCCGAGCTCTACAACACTTACTTCCGCCATCAGTCACTCAAATACATTGAAGAAGCCGGGCAAATCCTGGGCAAAGAGTGATCGGGCAAAACAACAGCCTGAAATCCTCTATAATTAGCACCGGAGAAAGTATGGCAAAAGTCATCATCGCCATGAGTGGCGGCGTGGACAGCGCAGTAGCAGCCGCTTTGCTGATCAAGCAAGGCTACGACGTGCATGGTCTGACCCTCCAACTTTGGCACGCAAAACGAACAGAACAAAAAGGGCTTGAAGCAGCCAGGCAGGTCGCCGGACAGTTGGGCATTCCCTTGCATATCAAAGACGCGCGCGAATCATTCCGACAAGAAGTTGTGGAGTCCTTTATCGCCAGCCACCTTGCAAATGAAACCCCTAATCCCTGTGTCCTGTGCAATCGAATTCTCAAATGGTCCCAAATGATCGACTTTGCTGAAGCGCAGGGAGCGGAATTCGTGGCGACCGGTCACTACGCGCGCATTGTCCAGGCTGATGATGGCAAATTCGAACTTTGGCGGGCAAAAGACCTGGCAAAAGATCAAAGCTACATGCTGAGCAACCTGACCCAAGAGGAACTGAAACAATCAATCCTGCCCCTCGGCGAACTGCGAAAACCAGAGGTGCGGGTAATCGCCCAGGACCTTGGACTGGCAGTGTCGGACACACCCGACAGCCAGGACCTCTGTTTTGTTGACCAGGAAGACTACCACCAGTTTCTGCGTGAGTACGCCCCCACTGCTACTCAACCCGGAGAGGTCCGGACTGCCAGCGGGCAGCTTTTGGGAATGCACCAGGGCTTGGCTTTTTACACCATCGGGCAAAGGAAAGGCCTGCCTGCCTATACCGAAGCGCTTTACGTCCTCGAAAAGAAACCTGAAACCAACACTTTGATCGTTGGTACAGCCAGCGAACTTGGAAACTCCAAATTCCTCGTTCGCCCAGTCAACTGGATCAGCGGCGAATCCCCGGATTTGCCCATGGCTTGCGATGTAAAAATCAGGTACCAGGCAATTCCCATAAGATCAAACCTGACCGCCGCAAATGACAAGAGTGTGATGGTTGAACTGGATCACCTCCTGCGGGACATCACTCCCGGGCAAAGCACGGTATTCTACGAAGGCGAAAAAGTGCTCGGCGGCGGCATCATCCGGGCAAATGGAAAGTAGGCATATGAAAAGCAGCGAAATCTCCATTTTTCAGTACTCCGAAGGCAAATGGCAACCGCAAACAGCTCAGATACCCCTCGAGCAGGCAGTGACCCTGATTGTCAACGGCAAACCCTGGACGGAAATGCTCTGCACTCCAACCATGATCGCGGAATTGGCAGTTGGTTTCCTGTACAACGAAAGGCTGATCCACTCTGCCGATGACATTACGCGGGTGCACGTTTGTAATACCGCGGACTTTGTAGAAATCGATACTGCCTCACCCATCACCAAACCCTCAACCTGGATCAAAACCACCGGTTGTGGCGGCGGGCAGACTGCCCAGCGGCTTGAACAGCCGAATGAGCCCAGCCTTAACGAAATAACTTTGAGCGCTGAAACTGTTGCCAGATCGTTGGATGAATTCCTGAAAACGCAACACGCCCAGACAACTTCCCGCGGTGTGCATTACTCTGCAATTTCGGATGGTGAGCAAATTCTGGCCTTTGCAGACGACATCGGCAGGCACAACACCCTCGACAAACTAACAGGGTCCATCCTGCTCACGGATCCTTCAATCAAACCTTGCATCCTGCTCACCACTGGTCGCATCAGCTCAGAAATGCTGCAAAAATCTGCGCGCATGGGTGTTTCGGTTGTGATCTCGCTTACCTCCCCCAACACCGTCACAGTCCAGCTGGCTAAAGAATGGGGCATGACCCTGATCGGCTATGCCAGGGGCTCGCGTTTCAATGTTTACTCTCATCCCGAGCGCTTTTCAGACTTTAGCTGAAGTTACCGCGAAAAAAAGTGTGACAGAAGGACAATCCGGCTTGACTAATCCCGACAAAAAGCTAAAATAAAACATGTCCAATGGGAAGAGTCCTGCTTGTACAGGCACCGAAGGGGCAAGCCGTCTATGGTGAAACTCTCAGGTAAACAAACCCTCAAACCTCTGAAATCAAAGATGACAGGGGCACAAAATGTGCCTCTGTTTGAATTATCAAGCTAAAAGGAGCAAAAATGTTAGTGCCAGAAGAACTGAAATATCAGAAAACAGATGAGTGGGTCAAGGTTGAAGACGGAATTGCCACCATCGGCATCACCGACTATGCGCAGGATTCCCTCTCCGATGTTGTTTTTGTCGAATTCGCCATCGATCCCGATGATGAAGTTAGTGCCGGAGACAGCCTGGCGACAATCGAATCCGTCAAGGCTGCAGCCGAAGTTGTCTTCCCCGTCAGCGGCAAGATCCTCGAAGTCAACCAGGTCCTCACCGACACCCCCGAGCTGCTGAACTCCGAACCCTACACGGGCGGTTGGCTCGCCAAAGTCCAGGTCAGCGACGAGTCCGAGCTCGACAAACTGATGGATTCGGCTGCCTACGACGCGTACTGCCAGGATCGGTAACCTCATGTTCACTCCACACACACATGCTGATGTGGAGGAGATGCTCAAAACAATCGGGGTTGAAAAAGTCGAGGACCTCTTCAAAGTGGTCCCCGAGAAAAACCGCTTCCCCGATCTGAACCTGCCGCAGCCGCTCTCTGAGATGCAAGCTGCGACCGAATTGGACAGCATCGCCTCTGCCAACGCCACCACCCGCGATTTTATTAGCTTCCTGGGTGCCGGCGCTTACCAACACTACATCCCTGCCGTAGTCGATAACCTCCTGCAGCGCGGTGAGTTCTACACAGCCTACACCCCCTATCAACCCGAGATTTCCCAGGGCACACTCCAGGCGATCTTCGAGTTCCAAAGCCTGGTCAGCCTGCTCACCGGCATGGACGTCAGCAACGCTTCGCATTATGACGGCGCAACTGCCGCAGCAGAAGCCGTCATCCTGGCATACAACAACTTCCGCGGCAAACGCGACAAGGTTCTGCTCTCGCGCGCCATCAATCCGCAGTATCGCGAGGTCATCCGCGGCTACATGCAAGCCAATGACGCCATCCGCATCGTCGGGGATGACGCCGAAACCGGCATCGAGCCCGACCTGAAAAACCTGATCGACCAGATCGACCTCGAGACCTGCCTTGTAATGGTGCAGTATCCCGATTTCTTCGGCCGCATCATCGACTATGAACCCCTCATCGAAGCCGCCCACGCCCAGGGAGCCCTCGTCGCGGTTGTGGCTAACCCCACTGCTTTAGCCCTGCTTACTCCTCCCGGTGAAATCGGCGCCGACATAGTCGTTGGCGAAGGTCAGCCGCTTGGTATTCCGCTTTCCTATGGCGGTCCGTACCTTGGTTTCTTTGCGGTCAAGAACACGCTCCTGCGCAAGATCTCCGGTCGCCTTGTCGGCGAAACCGTCGACACCCAGGGTGAACTGGCTTATGTCCTCACCCTCACCGCCCGCGAGCAGCACATCCGCCGCGAGAAAGCCTCCTCCAACATCTGCTCCAATCAGGGGCTGATGACCCTTGCCGCCACGATCTACATGACGCTCCTCGGCAAAACCGGCTTCCAGCAGGTTGCTAATCTGTGCTACCAGAACGCGCACTACACCGCCAACGCGGTCCAGGAAGTCCCCGGCTTCACGCTCCCCTTCCAAAGCACGCCCTTCTTCCACGAATTTGTTGTGAAGGCCGACGAGAACGTTCCCGAGCTGCTGGCACACCTGCAGGATCACGGCATCCTCGGCGGTTACGACCTCGGCCAGGACTACCCCGAACTCGAAGGCTGCCTCCTGATGGCAGTCACCGAGATGATTTCACGTGAAGATATCGACTATCTGACCGACGTTTTGAGCGAGGTGGAACATGCGTGAGCCAACCATTTTTGAGCTTTCTTCCACCGGACGCACCGGCGTCACCTTCCAGGAACCTGACGTTCCCCTGACCGATCTCCCGCAGGAATTTGCCCGCGCGAACTTCCCCTTCCCCGAGATCTCCGAACTGGGCGTCGTGCGCCACTTCACCAAGCTCTCCCAGAAAAACTACGCCATCGACCTTGGCTTCTATCCCCTTGGTTCCTGTACCATGAAGTACAACCCCAAGATCAACGAAGCCACCGCCCGCTACCCTGGTTTCGCCGCCACCCATCCCCTGCAGCCTGAAGAGACCGTCCAGGGCAATCTTTACCTGATGTACACCCTGCAAAACTGGCTGGCTGAGATCGGCGGCTTCGCCGATGCCACCCTGGCGCCGGCTGCCGGAGCACAGGGCGAGCTGGTCGGCACGATGATCATCGCCAAGTACCACAAAGACCATGGCGACCTCAAACGCACCCGCATCCTCATCCCCGACTCTGCCCACGGCACCAACCCTGCCTCATCCGCCATGCTCGGGTTCGACCCCGTCCAGCTGCCTTCGGATGAGCGCGGCAATGTTGACCTCAAAGCCCTGGCTAAACTCTGCGACGACACGCTTGCCGGCATCATGTTCACCAACCCCAACACGCTCGGCTTGTTCGACGAAAACACCGCCGAAGTCATTCGCATCGTGCACGAAGCTGGCGGTTTGGTTTACGGCGACGGCGCCAACATGAACGCCTTGCTGGGCGTCTTTAAGCCCGGTGAGTGCGGCATCGACGTCATGCACTACAACCTCCACAAGACCTTCTCCACCCCCCATGGTGGTGGCGGTCCCGGCGGCGGTCCGGTTATGGTCTGCGAAAAGCTTGTCGACTACCTCCCCGAGCCCCACG
>CAZOYK010000014.1:0-24077 GCA_964584065.1 uncultured Anaerolineaceae bacterium
TTGGGCGCCAGATGAACTCTCCAATCCTGACCAACGATTTCAACCTCAATCGGGTCGCCGAATTACAAGGCGTCAAGGTGCTTAACATCAACGACCTCGCCAATGCGGTCAAAGTCATCATCCTGCCTGGGGAAACCCTGCAGATTGCGGTCATCCAGGAAGGCAAGGAATACAACCAGGGTGTTGGGTATCTTGACGATGGCACCATGGTGGTCATTGAAAATGGTCAGCGCTACATCGATAAGCAAATTGAAGTCACCGTCACTAAGATCTTGCAGACTTCTGCCGGGCGGATGATTTTTGCCAAACCAAGCCACGAATAAAAGCAGGAAGGTGATTATGAGTTTAAAAATTTACAGCACCCTCAGCCGTTCCAAGGAAGATTTCAAAACCCTCGAACCAGGCAAAGTCCGGATGTATGTGTGCGGTCCGACTGTCTATGCTGAGTCGCATATCGGGCATGCCATGTCAGCCCTGGTGTTCGACATCGTGCGGCGCTACCTGGAATACTCCGGTTATGACGTTAATTTTGTGATGAACTTCACCGATGTGGATGACAAGATCATCAACAAAGCCAACGAACTTGGGCGCGACCCCTTCGAGCTGGCGAATCAGTACATCAACCAATACAAAGCCAATCTCAAAGCACTGAATGTCAAACCAGCGACGATTAATCCACGCGCCACTGAAGATATGCCTCAAATCATTGACATGGTTAGCAGACTGATCCAGAACGGCTCTGCCTATGAGGTGGATGGGGACGTTTACTACAACGTCGAGTCTAAACCCGACTACGGTAAACTATCAGGTCGGCGGCTGGATACCATGAACGCCGGCTCGCGTGTGCAGGTGGACGAACGCAAACAACATCCGATGGATTTTGCCCTCTGGAAGTCAGCCAAACCCGGCGAACCCGCCTGGGATAGCCCCTGGGGCAAAGGACGCCCCGGCTGGCACATCGAGTGCTCGGCGATGAACATGGCACACCTGGGCGAACAAATAGACATTCACGGTGGCGGAAATGACCTGATCTTCCCCCACCACGAAAACGAAATCGCCCAAACCGAAGCACTTACCCATAAAACTTTCGCCACCTATTGGATGCACAACGGTATGCTTGGGTTGAAATCCGAGAAAATGTCCAAATCGCTCGGCAACATGATCACGATCGACCAGTTCCTCAGTGAACATCCAGGCGATGTGATGCGTTTGTGGGTACTTAATGGCTCCTACCGCAGCCCGCTTACCTATAGCGATGAGGTTATCGAGCAAACTGAGCAGGCTTACCGGCGCTTGCGCAGTGCCAAAAAGCCCGCCTTGCCAGGCGCAGCTGGTCTGCCCGAAGAAAAGGCAAACGCTTTAGTGGCGGCTGCCGGGCAAGCCCGACAGGCTTTTAAAGAGAGCATGGACGACGACTTCAATACTTCCGCCGCTTTAGCTGCAATCTACGAACTGGTGCGAAACCTCAACCAGGCACGCAGCGATGGCGCCACAGAGGCACAACTTCTGCCCGCACGCGAGGTTTTCAACGAGTTGACCGGTGTACTCGGGCTGCAGCTCGAGGAGCAATCCGGCAGCGCGAACGCAGCCGACCCCTTCATCGACCTGCTGGTCAGCCTACGGCGTGACCTGCGCGCAGAGAAAAACTGGGCGCTTTCCGACAAGCTGCGCGATGAACTCAAAGCGCTGGGAGTCGTTTTGGAGGATAGCAAAGACGGCACCACCTGGAACTGGGAGCAAGGGTGAAAGAATGGATCACCGGGCGCAACCCGGTCTATGAGACACTGCGCGCCAAACGCAGGCATGTTTTCCGCCTTTTGCTGCTGCGTGGGATAAAGCTGGATGGGCATCTTCCGAAAATCCTCAAAATGGCAAAAGAACGTAATTTGCAGGTGCTCGAAGCCCAACGCCAGCAGCTCGACGTGATTGACAGGCACAACCAGGGTATCGCGCTTGAAGCCAGCGAGTATCCTTACGCCGCTCTTGAGGACCTCTTTGCCCACGCTAAGACAAGTGGGGAGGCGCCTTTCTTCCTCCTGCTTGATCTAATCCAGGACCCGCAAAACCTTGGCTCGCTTCTGAGGACCGCGGAGCTTATGGGGGTACATGGCGTGGTTATGCCATCCTCCCAGGCAGCTCAGATTACCCCGACAGTGGTCCACGCCTCTTCCGGTGGCTCGGAGCACTTGCTGATTGCGCAATATAACCTCGCGCAGGCGATTGACCGCATAAAACAGCTTGATGATGTGTGGGTATATGGGCTGGATGCTTCACCCAAAGCGCGTCCGATACACCAGCTGCGGCTGAATGGCGGTGTGGCGCTGGTGGTTGGGAATGAGGGGGAAGGTTTGCGTGACCTGGTACGCAAAAAGTGCGATGATTTGCTCAGCCTGCCCCAGTACGGTAAGCTGGATTCTCTCAATGCCGCAGTCGCCGGTTCGATCACCCTTTTCCTCGCCAGGCAGGCAAGGCAAGATTCTTGATAATTATCTACGGTCGATACTTCCTTAATCATTAACCTGGTTGTAGGGGCGAAGCGTCCTTTGAGATTATTTCTGGTATTGCGAAACGTTTATTGCCGGATGCTTCGCCCCTGCCCATAATGAAAAATATGCCATAAATTCGGTAATCTCGATATTTTTGCGGGAAGCTTTGTCCCTACCCCATATCCGGCTTCACCCCTACCCTGAATATTCCGTGTCCTTCTCCCAATTCCGGGGGTTTGTCAGGATGTAATCCGAGATTGCCATTAATTCGCGTTCGTTTCGGATAACATGCTCGTAATAGTTGCGCTGCCAGACAGACCCCTTCATTTTCTCGATCTGAGCGGATATTTTTCGAGAGGTAATCGATTTAAAAACTTAGATAATCGCACCTACCGAACCTGGCGCCGTTCCAATTGGCCGTAAGGGCGAAGCATCCTTTATAAACAAATCCGGTGATGTGAGATTATTATCCTGGGACGCTTCGCCCCTACCCGAGATGACCAATATGCCGTGAATGTGGTTGGGCATGACGATCCATTCACCTAATTCGAGAGCTGGAAAACGATCGGGTAATTGCTGCCATTGAGCCGCTGCAACACGACCAGAAGCACTCAATTGCATCTTTCCTTCTTGTATCTTCCCAAATATGCATTGGCGATTTTTTGTGCAGATGGTCACAAAATATGCCCCAGCCTGGGTGTAATTGAAATCTTTCAATCGCAGAGAATGCCGGTGAAATGCTTCTAGCTGATCCATTATATATCTACCATCAAGTAAATTAATCTGCCCAATCGTCAGGGCGAAGCATCCTTGATGAATGTGATTGGGATTGCATCACTTTTATCGTGGGACGCTTCGCCCCTACCACAAGTTTGGTTTTGCCACTAACTAATTACAAGAAAATCACCGTAATCAGCCACAGGCAAATCATCACAAAGCCAATTAGCAGGCGGATGCCGGCGGCAAGACCGTAGCCGAAGGCCAAGGCTTTGGTGGCTGCCCATGCTTTTTCACGATCCTTACCAAGACGGCGGTATTCCAAAATGTACAGTAGCGCCAGCGCAATCGCAATCCCCCCGATTGGGGTCAGGAAGATGCCGCCGATGAGCATCCCCAGCCAGCTCACAAGAATTTCCCACCAGGGAACCCCAGCATCACGGGTCTTTTTGGCTCCAAGAAGATTATCCAACAGCGACCCAACCAGCATCAACAAGGTGTTGACTACGAAGAAGGCAATGGTAAGACCAAATTGGAGTGGGGAATGCCCTTGATTGAAACCCACATAGATCACCCAGACGAGGTGACCCAGCCAACTGATAGTCAAGCCCGGAAAGAAAACTAAAAAGAGACCAAAAAAGCCAATGGCATTCAAAATGCCGCTGAGAAAAAGCAGCAAGATCCGGATCCAGTCGGGACTCATTTGATCACCTCGATCCCGCCCATGAGCGGCTTCAACACATCCGGCACAACGATGCTGCCGTCTGCCTGCTGGTAGTTTTCGAGCACGGCAATCAGCGTGCGCGGCAAGCCCAAGCCTGAGCCATTCAGGGTGTTCACAAACTGCAAGGAAGAGCCGTCTGCAGGACGATATTTGATGTTGGCGCGCCTTGCCTGAAACTGACCGATGTTGGAAATGGATGAGACCTCGAGCCATTCCTGGCAGCCAGGCGCCCAGACTTCCACATCGTAGGTCTTGTGCGAGCCAAAACTCAGGTCGCCAGTGCACTGCTTGAGGATGCGGTAAGTCAGCCCAAGCCCCTCGCAGGTGGCGCAGGCGTCCGCAACCATGTTCTCAAGTTCCTGCTCAGCGTTTTCGGGCAGGCAGTACTTGTACATCTCAACCTTGTCGAATTGATGCCCGCGTTTGATGCCGCGGACGTCTCTTCCAGCACTCATTTTTTCACGCCGGAAACAGGCGGTGTAGGCGGTCAGATTCATTGGCAAGGCAGATTCATCCAAAATTTCGCCCATCAACATACCGGTCAACGGCACTTCGGCAGTTGGCACCCACCAGAAATCCTCCTGGTGGTCGCGGTAGAGGTTATCCTCAAATTTCGGTAGCTGCCCGGAAGCGAACATGACCTCTTCTCGCACCATCCAGGGCGGATAGAATTCCTTGTAGCCCTGGCGGATGTGGAGGTCCAGCATCCAGAAAATCAGGGCGCGTTCCAGCCGGGCGCCAGCGCCTTTGAGCACATAAAAACGTGTTCCGGAGAGCTTCACGCCGGCTTCAAAGTCGATGATATCCAAGGCGGTGCCCAAATCCCAATGGGGTTTGGGTTCAAAGTCGAATTGTTTGGGTTCGCCAATCGTGCGCAACACCACGTTGTGCTTGTCGTCCGGTCCAATTGGAACATCCGCGTCGGGGATGTTGGGGATGCCAGCCAGGGTATCGTAAAGCGCTTTTTCCGTTTGCTTGAGCGTTTCATCCAGCGCGGAGATGTCGTCACCAAGGACGCGCATGGCGCTGATCTTGGCTTCGCGCTCTTCCTTGCTCTTCATCCTGCCGATTTCCTTGCTAACGGCGTTGCGTTCCGCTTTTTTGGATTCAACATCCAAAATCAGGCGGCGGCGCTGTTCATCAAGCGTGATGACTTCGTCCACAATTGCGCTGTCCATCTCGCGCTTTAGCAGAGCTTCTTTTACAAGTTCGGGATTCTCCCGGAATAATTTGACATCCAACATGGTGACCTCTTCTCCGGCTCCTTGCGAGCCTAACTGCTCAATTTTACCATTCAGTAGAGATGGTGACGGGTATCAAGCAGTTATTGAGAACGGAAAAAACCCTCTTCAGTCTCCTGTCCACTTCGTGGCAGGAGCCAGCTTCCCTCCCTTTCGCATCGCTACACGGATCTTCGACCAGGGGAAGTCCAGGGCATAGACCTTACTCTTGATCTTTCATGGTCTCCTGACCAAGAAAGGCCTCTGACCGTTGGGTCTCCAATCCTTGTGCGTGTGTTGCCGCGTAAGTATTTGGTCCGTTGTGATTAAGTTGAAATGGAGACCTTCGGTCAAGGAGTGTGCTCGGCCGGGAGGCCGGCACAATCATGGGGGGAAATCCAAATTACCTTCTTCCTGACCCACTTTTCCAAAACAGCTATAATAGTGCCCATGAAAACCGCGAAACTACTGGTTTTGGTATTCCTCGCTTTGCTGATCTCCCTGCCATACGGCAAAATTTCAGCGCAGGACCCGACCCCAAATACTTACGGCATCCTGACCTCCACCCCACAGCCAGATGGTTCGATCTATCACGTCGTTCAATCTGGCGAGAGCTTGTGGAGCATTTCCGCCGCATACGGCATCCCGGGCAGTGATATCATGGTCCTCAACGGCAACAGCGCTGCTGCAAATGAGGTCTACATCAACGACGTGCTGCTCATCCGCAGGGCAAACACCCCAACCCCAACCAGCAACTTCACGGCAACCCCCATCCCCACCACCCCGCAACCAACAGTTTTCGTCCCCAGCCGTACGCCCATTCCCACCAAGACTCCCCTGCCCACCGCAACCCCCACGCTGCCGCCATCAACCACGCAACTCCTTTTTGGAGACAGTCAAAAGGTGGGCTTGACGATGACGTTGGTCAGTGGAGTAGGCTTGCTGCTCGTAATCGTCTTTGGCTTCCTCAAGAAGCCTCGTTAGTCCCGCATTCGCATGTCAACTGACCAGCGCATCGTCATTCTCGCCGATACCCACGTCGGAGATCGCACATCGGAGATTGAGCCCGCCCTTCTGCGCGCGATCGCAGCCGAGCTGCCAGACCGAATCTTCCATGCCGGGGATGTCTGCAAACCCGAAGCAATTGAGCGATTATCCCAAATAGCCCCAACCGACGCAGTCCAGGGCAATCGCGACTGGTTCATGGGCTATCGCCTGCCGATGGAATACCATCATCAAATCAATGGCATCAAAATCACTTTGGCTCACGGGCACATGAGCATCTGGCAGTGGTTTCTCAATTACGTGGTGCTCTTTATGTTTGGCACGATGAGTGGTCATCGCCATTTTCAAAAAAAACTTGCCCAAAAGTATCCTGATGCGAACTTGATCATCTACGGACATATCCACGCCCGCCAGGATGAGGTCATGGACGGCATCCGCTTCCTGAATCCCGGTGTGGGATACGCTGAACGGCGCAACCAATACAAACCCCAGTACGCCCTCCTGACCATCAGCAGCGAGGGAGAAGTGCGGGCAGAATTCAAATCAGTCCAGCCGGATCCGCCAGCATCGGTATAATAAAGGCATGCCTGGCGAATTATTAACTTCCTCTAAAAACCCTAATATCCAGCTGGTGCGCAGCCTTCTTGAGCAAAGCAAAGCCCGCCGCAAGCACAACGCCTTCGTGGCGGAAGGTGCGCGCCTTCTGGAAGATGGGCTGGCTTCGGCTGTGCCGCTGCGTTTCATCCTCTACAAGACCAGTCTCACACCCCGAGCCAAAGCCCTGCTTGAGCAGATCAAACCTGACCAACCAGCTTTTGAAGTGGAAGATCGCCTGTTTGACAGCCTGAGCGACACCGAATCTTCCCAGGGTATCCTGGGCATCTTTGAAATTCCTGAGCACGCTCAACCCACCAAACCCGGCTTTGTGGTGATCCTTGACCAATTGCGGGACCCTGGCAACCTGGGCGCAATCCTGCGTTCAGCAGAAGCGGCTGGCGTGCAGGCGATCTGCCTGCCCCCTGGCACCACGGATGTCTGGGCGCCGAAGGTCGTGCGCTCCGGGATGGGCGCGCATTTCAGGCTGCCGCTGCTGCAATGGCCCTGGGAGGCGATCACTGCCTACGTGGAAGGCGTGACTGTTTTCCATGCCGACATGAACGGGCAGGAAAGCCTGTGGCAGGCGGATTTTCGCGGACGCACAGCGCTGCTGATCGGCGGAGAAGCAGAAGGTATCAGCCCTGAGGGGCGCCTGCTTGCGACGCACAGTGTGCGAATTCCCATGGTTGGAAAGACAGAATCACTCAATGCGGCGATTTCAGCCAGTGTGCTGATGTTCGAAGTTCTGCGCCAACGCAGCCAGAAAGTTTCCTCATGAAAATACGTTCAATTACGGTCTTTTGCGAAACAGGCTACCCCATCAATCGTTTGCTTTTGCAGCGGGTGGGGATCTTCAGCAACCACGCCCGCAAGTTATTTGAGGACGCCGGTTTTGAAGTTCAATCCCTGCGCCTGGCAACGCCACCTTTTGGTCAATATGTGGCGCCAATCGACTTGCCTGATGCTGCCCAGAGCTACGCTGTTGAAGCCCACGGCGATGGCTTTGAGTACATCTCGCTTGGACCTGCCGGATCTGATCCCGCCGAGTGGGCTGCGATCCCTGGCGCGTTGAAGCGCAGTAACCGCATCTTTCTCTCCGGCTCGCTGACCACCACCAATGGCGAGCTCGACCTGGCAAACGCGGCGCGCGCCGCTGAAACAATCGTCGCACTCTCAAAGCTGGAGCAGGATGGTTTCGCGAATTTGCGCTTTTGCGCCCTGGCAAACGTGCCAGCCTGCACACCGTTTTTCCCCGCAGCCTACGCGCAGCGCGAGCAGCCTGCTTTCGCGCTCGCCCTCGAGGCAGCAGATCTGGCGCTGACCTGTTTTAGTAAAGTTAAAAGTTTGCAAGAAGCCCAGCAATGCCTGATCGATAGCGTCAATGAAAATGCGGCGAAGCTGGAAGCTGTTGCCAAAAAAATGGAAAAAATCTACGCTTACGAGTTCAAAGGTCTGGACTTTACCCTTGCGCCGCACCCGGACCAAAACGCTTCCATCGGCAGTGCGCTTGAGGCTCTGGGGTTACCCGCTTTCGGTCCGCATGGCAGCCTGTTTGCCAGTACAATTCTCACCAGTAGTCTGCAACAAGCTCAATATCAAAAAACTGGCTTCAATGGATTGATGCTGCCCGTCCTTGAAGACAGCACCCTCGCACTGCGTGCAGCTGAAGGCAGCCTGAGCGTGAGTGAATTGCTGATGTTTTCAGCAGTCTGCGGTGCAGGGCTGGACGTGATTCCGCTGCCAGGGGACACCACTCCCGAAGAAATCTATCCCATCTTGCTGGACCTCGGAGCGCTGGCTCTGCGGCTCAATAAGCCTCTGACCGCCCGCCTGATGCCAATACCAGGCAAGCGAGCGGGAGATCCCACCACCTTCAATTTTGGCTACTTTGCCAACAGCCGCGTGATGCCCTTGCGTTCGCAAAAGCTTTCAGGGTTGATGAATGGGAATGAGAGGATAAAACTGCCTGAGCGAGAAACTCAGGGCTGAATTTCGCGCACCTGTTTGTAATTGACGATCACCAGGTTGCTGTCGCAGTTGCCGGTGATGCTCAGATAGGTCAGGGCCGACAAAGCCTCGCCGTTTTCATCGAACAATTGGATGGTGATGCCGCTTTCCCTGATGCGCTGGTTGTCAATCACGAAGCCAAAACCTGATTCGCCATACACCGTCATTTCTCCCGACACGCTGGTTTGATCAACAAGGCTGCCCCCATAAGTGCCGCCAAGTTTGACCGTCAGACCCAAGACGGGGGCTTCACGCAGATCCAGGATTTCGCCGCCAATGAAGAGGTATTCCTCACAGTCGTATTGAGGGAAGAGCATTGCATTCGGGTAACCCTCGGGCGTGCCTTTGATCACGAAGGGCATTGGCTTTTCAGTTGGCGTGGGCGTAAATGTCAGGGTTGGCTCAGGCGTGAAAGTGGCAGTTGGTTCCAGGGTTTGAGTTTGGGTGGGAGGAACAGTCGCGCTGTAAGTTGCTGTGATCTGAGTGATTGAGGTGGGCTCGTTCGTGATCACTACCAGCCCATTGGTGGCAGTTGGTTGTGCTTCCAGTGGGTTGGGCAGGATGCCCATCATCAATAATAAAACCACCAGCACCAAAGCCAGCAGCAAGACGCCAACTCCGATGCTTCCACAACCGGTAGATTTCTTGGGCTGCTCCATTGGCACTGCCATCGGGCGGACAGCAGGGCTGGATCGGCGGGCCGATGGTCGGTTTCGGTTGCTCACGGGACCTGGATGACTATCTGTGAATTAGCGATTGCCGTGCTAAGCCAGTCCTGGAGGGCTTTGGTCTGCAAGGCAATGCGCGCGTCGGTGGTGAGGGGGTGGGCAGACTCGTGCGCCTGCACCTCGATGATGTGATAGCCGATTTCGGATTGGATAATTTCCGAACGAGCGCCAACTTCGAGGCTGAAAGCGGCTGCTTCGACCTCGGGGTAAAGCAGGTAACCGCGCGGGAACCAACCCAGCTCGCCGCCGGATTCGGGGCTGTACTCCCAGGCAAGCTCTCCAAAGTCACTGCCACTGTTGAGGCTTAAGAGAGCACGCTGGGCACCTTCGGAGGTCAGGGCGAAGATCTGCCTTGCCCGTACCTGCTCAACCGCGTCGGGGATGGTGGCGGAGATTTGATCGCGCTGCCAGGCGGCTTCTGAGGCGAGGGTCAGCGCCATGCGGAACTCAGCGTCGTCGTAATGATTATTGGTCATCCAGTCTGTGAAGGCACTTCCAGAGCCCAAACCAGCAACCAGGTTATCGATCCTGGCTTGCAAGTCTTCTTCGCTAAGCGAGAAGCCATTCTTGTGAGCTTCCTGCGCCAGCAGTTGCTGCTCGATCAGAAAATTGATGACCGTTTGGGCGATAGCTGCATCGTCGGGTTTGACTGGTTGGTCAGCAAGTGAATCGCGGTAGCGCCAGACTTCGTTGTTGAAGTAATTCAGCGGGATGATCTCGCCGTTGACCAAGGCTGCAGCAGGAATTGCTGTGGGGCTGGGCTCGAGGGTGGCAGTGGCTGTGCTGACGACAACAGTTGGATCGATCGGCTGAGGGCTGGGGTTGACAGGTGGGGTTTGTGTTTGCTCGCAGGCGGCAGACAAAAGAAGCGCCGAGGTTAGAACCACCAGCGCGATGAAGTTTACAGGTTTACGTACAAACATGCACTTATTATACTCATTCTTGGTTTAAGGTTTGGTAAAGATTGAGGCGGTCAACCACGCCAAACTCTGACTATGCACGATTTTTGAACGTAAGGTCCATATTTTTTTACAGCTTATCGACCTCTAATGATGAATAGACAATTGGGGGTTATGAGAGCTTAATATTTCTTTGGTAATACCGGGAATCAGTCAAGGGGAAAAGTACTATAATATGAAAATTAAGAGGTATTTCAGTTACTAATGATGAATGAAGAAAGATTAAAGCAAATATTAAAAGCTGAAGAGCAGGCACAGTCATTGTACGAAATGGCTGCGAAGAAAGCTGGATCGCTCCCCGAACAAGCAGAACACACCGTCCAAGTATTACTAGATGAAACCAGGCAGAAGGCTGAGCTTGACAGCGCGCGCCTGACAGAAGAAATCATCAATCCAAAAATCATTGAGGATATCGTCAATCAATACGCCCAAAGAACCATTCAAAGAGATGCTCTGGCTGAAGTGAACATGTCAAAAGCTATTGATTATGTCATCCAAACTTTACTTGGAACAACAAAAATCGCATGACTCTTAGCAGCGTAAGTGCTTATGCCAATGTCCACACACGGGTTCGTGGCATGATTGGCAATTTACTGAGTGATGAAACAATTGCCAGGCTAAGTGCCTGCCCCGATCTCGGCACCCTGATCGCGAAACTCGATGAAACCAGCTATGCTTCTTGCCTGGCTGCCTCAGAAGAGACAATCAAATCTTCCCGAAGGGCAGCCTATGAAATCCGCAAAAAACTGACGCGTGACTATAAAATCATCATCCAACACGCGCCATCTTTCGCGCGTCAACTGCTGGTTCAACTCTTTAAACTTTACGAGGTGGACAATCTGAAGGCCGTTTTGCGTGGTATTGAGGTTGGGGAAGACTGGGAAAAAATCCGCTACACCTTATTTCCTGTCGAAAATTACCCTACCCTGCCTTTTGCAGAGATGGTTCAATCGGGAACGGTTGAAGCCGCAATTGCTTTGCTTCACAATACTGATTATGAAGCGGATTTAAAACCCGCATTAACGCGTTACCATGACGAAGAGAGCCTATTCCCGGTTGAGGTGGCAATCGATTTGAACTACTGGCAAAGACTTTGGGATCAGATTGACATATTACCCAAGCAGGACCAAAAGATCACTCGAAAATTAATCGGAATGATGGTTGACAAGAACAATCTCACCTGGGCAGCTCGCTACAGGGTTTTTCACCGTTTTTCAGAGAGCGAGATCATCAATTACACCCTGCCATTTGGCTATAAAGTCGATGATAGTGTCATCAGAGCCATCGCAGCGGATAGAGACCCTTATCAACTGTTGGCAGAAATCTATCCAGCAATCACCAAAGAGGGAAATTTGGATAGCAAGAGCACAAGCAAGTGGCAGCTGAACGAAACTATCTTCACGCGTATGATCTATTCAACATGCAGAAATGCTTTTTCGGATGGGTCCTTCTCTATCGGCTTGCCCCTGGCTTACTTGCTCGTGTTAGAAATTGAGATACAGGATCTAACCTTGCTATTCGAGGCGAAATCTCTTGAAATGCCGGTGGACCAATATGCCCCCTATCTCATTCGCAAATTACCACATTTGACGAAAAACTAAACCAAGGATTACTAAAATGAAATGGTATCCCGAACGCATGACGGAAGTTGAAATTGAAATTCCTAATCACTTTGCCAGAAAGGTGACAGAACTCCTGGCTGATGAAGGCTTTCTGCAAATGGAAGATATCAGTTACCTGCATGCGGAGGGAAGTGACGTCCATGAATCAAATTGGCAGGTCAAATCCAGCCAGTTTGCTAACCTTGAAAAACAGCTTCTCGAAACAATGCAATCCCTGAACATTGACGCAGGGCACTCAACTGACGAGCGCATTAAGATGATTTCAGAACCTGAAGACATCAGACCTTTTATAGATCAATTGGAGCAGGAGATCCAAGCCAAATCAAAGGACCTGATGGCTGCCCAGCATGAAATTAACCTGCGTAATGGTTATATCCGTTTGCTCAATCCCCTTTCTGACTTAGACATCCCTTTCGAAAGGATCCGCAACCGGCGATACATCTATTCGGTTCTTGGCACAATGCCATCTGACAAAATTGACCGCTTCAAGACCAGCATGACTAATATCCCTTTCGTACTGCTGGAACTAAAAAAAGAGGGTGACCAGGCAATAGTGCTGCTGTTGGGGTCACGTCAAAATAAAGAATACCTCCATAGGGCAGCCCGCAGCGCATACCTGGTGGGTGTTGATTTGCCGGATAGTTATCGTGGAACTCCCTCGGAAATAATCGCCCTCCTGAACAAAGAAATCGAGACTCTTCAATCCAAGTTAGAGAGCAGCTCGCATGAAATTGAAAATATCCGAGACAGTCGCTCAAATCGCTTGCGAGAACTCTATTGGCGGGTACGGTACAGCCGCTTGCTGTCTGAATCATTAATGCGCTTTGGAAAATTGAAGCATAGTTACCTGGTGGCAGGCTGGTTGCCGAGCAACAAACTGGAAAAACTTTCGAACGATCTACAGGCCATCTCTACCTCTATCATCATTGACATCAAAGAAAGCGGTAAGGATTCAGAAACAAGAAATGCCCCTATCATGATTGAAAAGCAGGGGTTTGAGCAGGGTTTCCAGAAGTTGGTAACGACTTATGGAATGCCCTCCTATAATGAGCTCAACCCGACATTGCTATTACTACTGACTTTTCCGTTAATTTTCGGAGCCATGTTCGGAGATGTAGGACACGGACTGATTCTCGCAATCGCAGGATTGGTTTTGATGCTTAAAAAATTCAAAAAACTGGAGCGCTTAGCCAGCCTGGGTTCAGTGGTTTTGCTGTGTGGCATCTCAGCAATTGTATTTGGTTTCCTTTTTGGAAGCATATTTGGTATCGAAGATCTGCTGCCAGCTATTTGGATGCATCCGATGCACAACATAATGAATTTGCTCTTAATTACAGCTGGGTTTGGTGCGATTTTGCTTTCAATGGCGAATATCCTTGCCCTGGTCAATGACTTTCACCAGCGACACTGGGTGCATTTCTTTTTCAATAGCAAAGGCTTGGCAGGCTTGCTGCTTTATTGGTCGCTATTAGGGTTGATTCTAAGTCTCTTTATCGAGAATTTTCCGGTGGATAAGGCTGTTTTCATTGCGATCGTGATTGCGAGTATCGTGATGATTTTCCTCTCAGGTTTTCTTGAGCGCTATTTCGAGAAGAAAAAACCGTACTTTGAAGGCGGTGTGCCGCTTTACTTCATCCAATCTTTCTTCGAGCTCTTTGAAACATTGATAGGCTACCTGAGCAATTCTCTATCCTACGTCCGCATCGGTGCTTTTGCTGTCGCGCATGCAGGCTTGAGTTCAGTGTTCTTTATTCTGGCTAATATTGTCGACCCTGGCAAAGGGGTCGGTTATTGGCTGGTCGTTGCCTTTGGCAACATTTTTGTGATCGGTTTTGAGGGGATGATTGTCAGTATTCAAACGCTGCGATTGGAATACTACGAATTTTTCAGCAAGTTTTTCTCGGGCGGAGGTCGAAGATATCAACCTTTCCGACTGGCTAAATCGAATTCAGAAGGAGCAAAATAAAATGCCTATTTTTACTTACGCAATCATTTTTCTAATCGGGCTCGTCCCACTAATTCCGGCTTGGGTCTATTTCAGATATCGCCGAAAATCCCAACCGATAAAAGCCACCAAGAATGTGCTCATCGGGCTGGGTGGACTCAATGTGGTCATTGGGTTGATGGCTGTCGCGCTGGGAGTTATCTGGTTAATGACGCCCACAAGCGTGCAAGCTGCGGGTTTCCTTCAAGAGGCTGCCGGTGATCCTTACGCCTCTCTTGCTGCTGCCCTATCAACCGGCGTAGCCGCTGTTGCATCTGGCATAGCAGTTTCAAATACCGGATCTGCTGCTTTAGGGACAATTACAGAGAAACCAGAACTATTCGGTCAGGCCCTGATTTTTGTGGGTTTGGCTGAAGGTATTGCCATCTATGGGCTGCTGATTTCCTTCCTGATCCTCAATAGATAAGGCAGTCGTGAAAGTTTGGGTTATCGGACACGTCGACGCTGTACTTGGGTTTGCCCTGGTTGGTGTTCACGGTGAAGCTGTAGATTCCGTCGAAGGCATGAATCGAGCGCTCGATGCTGCGATCGCCAATCCTGAGCTTGGCTTGGTTTTGGTGACAGAGGATTGTTCCAAACTGGCACCAGAACGTGTAGCCCGATTAAAAAGCGGGATCGAACCACCTCTATTCTTAGAAATTCCTTCACCCAATTCAACAAATTCCGAGGGAGTTTCTTTCATGGGCTTGGCTGAACAATCGATCGGCATCCGAAAATGACGATTAGCGAAACGGATTAACAACTATGTTGAAATCGATAGATGAAAGAATAGCGGATTTAACGCGCACAATTTTAGATGCCGCCCAAGCCGACGCTGAAAAAATCAATGCGGAAGCCATGCATCGAGAGTCTGAAATTCTAAAACGTGGAGAATTGCAGGCGAAGCAACTATACGCGGAGATTCTCGATAAAGCCAGGAGAGAAGCTGAGCTGCGCAAGGAGGAAAAACTTGCTGAAATAACGGTTAAAGCCAGAGTGGAAGCTTATGAGAGGCGGGAGCAGTTATTGGAAACCGTTTTCTCGCAAGTCCAGGATCGCCTGGTAAATATCCCAAGTGAATCCCTTTACGCCGAAGCATTGATGGGCTTGGTTCGGGAAGCCATCAGGCATCTGCAATCCAAAAACGTGGTGCTGAAGTTTGACGCCAAGTCCCGGAAACTGGTTTCGGAAGAAGACTTGAAAAAACTCAGTTCTGAGCTTGGCACTCGCATCGAGATTGGGGAAAATCTGATTGAAGGAACCGGGGTAGTCGCCATGGACGAAAAAGGACACCGCAGCTTCGAAAACACGCTGGAAAGACGACTTGAAAGGCAATTGGTAAGGCTTCGAAGCAAGGTTTTTGAGATCTTGATAGGAGAAAATGCATGACAGATGCAGCAGCTGTTATCACCTGGATTAACGGACCCGTCATTCGAGCTCGAGGATCAAGCCAAATTGCCATGGGAGACATGGTTGGTGTGAGTGACCAAAATTTGATTGGGGAAGTGATTGGTCTGCATGACGATGAGATGACTATCCAGGTCTTCGAAGAGACCAGCGGTCTGACACCTGGTATGCCAGTTTATAGCACAGGTTTGCCACTCTCTGTCGAATTGGCTCCCGGTTTGATTGGCAGTATATTTGACGGTATTCAACGCCCTCTTCCTGTCATTGAGCAAAAATCTGGTTCATTTATTGGTCGTGGATTTGGCGTCACCCCTCTTGATCGGCAAACACGCTGGTCATTCTCCCCCCTGCTGGAAAGTGGATCGAAAATCACCCAAGGTCTTGCACTTGGAGTTGTGCCGGAAACAGGCATGATTAAGCACAAGATCATGACCCCACTCGGGATCTCGGGTAAGTTAACCTGGGTTGCGCCTGCAGGCGATTACACAATCGACGAAGTGATTGCCAGAGTTGAAACTGAACAAGGAGAAGAGTCAATCACCATGTTGAGACGCTGCCCAGTAAGAAAGGCGCGTCCCTTTAAAAATCGCAAAGAGAAAAACCAACCCTTACTGACAGGTCAACGTGTTTTGGATACCTTTTTCCCCCTGGTAAAAGGTGGCTCTGCCATCATCCCCGGAGGCTTTGGAACTGGAAAAACTATTACCCAACACCAGGTTGCCAAGTGGTCTGATGCTGATGTGGTTGTTTATATCGGTTGCGGTGAACGTGGCAATGAAATGACGGAAGTTCTGCAGGAGTTCCCCAAATTAATTGACCCGCGTTCGAAGAGACCTTTGATGGAACGCACCATCCTGATCGCCAACACCTCCAATATGCAGGTAGCAGCACGAGATGCCAGCGTATACACCGGAATAACCATCGCTGAGTATTACCGGGATATGGGTTATCATGTTGCCCTGATGGCGGATTCCACTTCGCGGTGGGCGGAAGCAATGCGTGAGATATCCGGCAGACTTGAAGAAATGCCAGCTCAAGAAGGCTATCCTGCGTATCTCTCATCGCGTCTGGCAGAGTTCTACGAGAGGGCAGGTTTGGTGGAGACTTTCAATGGAGATACGGGCTCGGTCAGTATCATCGGTGCAGTTTCCCCTCCAGGTGGAGATTTCTCCGAACCCGTCACCCAACAAACCCGTCAATACACCCGGGTATTTTGGGGACTGGATAAAAATCTGGCTTCAGCACGCCATTTCCCCTCAGTGAACTGGTTGAATTCCTATAGTGAGTATCTGGACAACGTAACGGAGTGGTGGCAAGCAGAAACACACATGCCCTGGAGGGAATTAAGAGCGAGAGCCATGCAAATCCTGAACGAGGAAGGTCACCTCGACCAAATCGTCAAGCTGGTTGGTCCGGATGCACTGCCAGATGAACAGCGTGTCACCCTTGAAACCGCTCGTCTGCTGCGGGAAGCATTTTTGCAGCAAAACGCCCTTGACGAAATTGACACCTATGCCACGCCACAGAAGCAAATGAAAATGCTCGATTTGATCCTGCATTTTCAAGAGCGGGCAGAAGCAATTGTTTTACAAGGTGCGATCATCAACACAATTCAGCAATTGCCTGTTCTCAATTCCCTCATCCGCATGAAAAATACCGTACCAAATGAACAACTCGAACGGCTGGACGAGATCCGCAACTCGCTGGATGAGCAATTCGACCAATTGGAGTTACTCTATCGATGAAAACAACTGAACGAAGCGCAGGCTTGTTAATTGCTGGCATCACAAGTGTCGAAGGACCAATTATCCGGGTTGAAGATACCGGTATAGTCGCATACGATGAATTCGTTGAGATCATCGATTCCAAGAATCAAACGCGGGTTGGTAGAGTATTGGAAGTTGGTGATAATTTTGCTGTGATTGAAGTCTTTTCAGGCACAAGCGGTTTGACCACTGCGGGTACGAGTGTGCGTTTTAGTGGAAGATCACTGCAAGTCCCTGTGAGCCGCGAGATGCTCGGGCGGATCTTTAATGGAATGGGAAAGCCAATCGATCACGGACCTTTGCCATTGGCACATAACTTTGCAGATATCAACGGACAGCCAATAAACCCAACAGCACGGATTTATCCTCGCGACTATATCCAGACCGGAATCTCAACCATAGACGCCATGAACACCCTGGTTATGGGTCAAAAAGTACCCATTTTTTCTGGCAGCGGAATTCCGCACGACTTGCTGGCCAGTCAGATTGTGCGTCAGGCGCGAATTGGCAGCCAGGCTGGCAGCAATGAAGAACGAGACGAGAATTTTGCTATAGTTTTTGCCGGTATGGGAATTAAACATGATGTAGCAGAATCATTTCGAAATGCGTTCACCGAGAGCGGCGCGTTAAACCGGGTTGCAATGTTCCTTAATCTGGCTGATGACCCTGTTGTGGAGCGCCTCGTTACACCAAAAATTGCTCTAAGTTTGGCCGAGTACCTGGCGTTTAAGTGTGATCTGCATGTTTTGGTTGTAATGACAGACATCACCAATTATTGTGAAGCACTCAGGCAGATCTCAAACAAACGCGGTGAAGTTCCCAGCCGAAAGGGCTACCCCGGGTATATGTATAGCGACCTGGCAAATCTTTATGAAAGAACAGGCAGGATCAAAGGCAGTAAAGGCTCAATCACCCAGCTTCCGATATTGACCATGCCCAATGATGACATTACGCATCCCATTCCAGACATCACTGGTTACATAACTGAAGGGCAGATTGTGTTGTCACGCAGCCTCACATCTCAGGATATTTATCCCCCTGTCAGCGTGCTCCCATCACTCAGCCGCTTGATGAAGGATGGTATCGGAGAAGGCAAAACCCGCGCTGACCATCCCGCGCTTGCCTCACAACTCTATGCTGCCTATGCTCACGTGCAGGATGTGCGTTCACTAGCCTCGGTGATTGGGGAGGAAGAACTCTCGTCAATCGATCAAAAGTATTTTGAGTTTGGCAGTGCTTTCGAAGCGCAATTTGTCAACCAATCGTTCTCAGAGAACCGATCCATTGAACAGACACTTAATATCGCCTGGAAAATTCTCTCAATTCTCCCAAAAACAGAGCTGACCCGCATCAACGAAAGCGATATCGAAAGGTATTATGGCACCGCTTAATATTGCCCCCACCCGCAGCAATCTTCTTCAGATGCGGACAAAGCTGGCTTTTGCCAGGGAAGGATTCAGCATCCTGGATAAAAAACGGGAGGTGCTGACCGGGGAACTGCTGCGCGTGGCTGGGGAAGCTGAATCATTAAATCAACAAACGCAAGTATTGTTCAAGGATGCATACCAAGCGCTGAAACTGGCGCGCTTGTCCATGGGACAGGAAAGAATCGAGTGGGCGGCAATGGCAGTGACCCACTCAGTTGAAGTGAATGTAATCAACCATGGCATGATGGGAGTTCCCATACCGAGGGTGGAAGCTCACGGTGAACCACCAGCCATCTCGTATAGTCTGGGAGACACTTCTGTCGCCCTGGACGTATCGAATGAAGCATTCCGTAAGGTGTTACAGATTATCCCCCGTCTGTCTGAGCTGTCTGTATCGGTCTGGCGTCTCTCACGCGAATTGATCAAAACACAAAGGCGCGTGCATGCTTTGGAAAAGGTCTTTATTCCTCAATATGAAGAAACGATCCTCTTTATTGAAAACACACTGGAAGAGCAAGACAGGGAGGAAATCTTCACACTCAAATGGCTAAAAGGCCACCAATCCAATCGGGTTTGATTAAGTACTTGATTGAACAACTTGATTACCACCCACTTAGTGTGGGAATAAAGTTTAACCAAATGGGGAATCAGTACTCGGGAGATTAATGAATCGCTTTCCGTCATGCCAATGTTCTCACCCGGCAGATCCTGGCTATTTCCACATCGGTAGAGGTTCTTGACCATCAGGTTTCCAGTCACGTTCAAAAGGGATCACTCTTAGAGCAATCACAGCCTGATCAAGTCAAATTGTAATCAGCCATTTCTACAAATAGTTCATCACAGCAATTTCCTAACCACCCCACCATTTGACTTCACATCTTTAATAGTTTTTTCACGAAATGGTATACTTGACAAAAGCGGGTTGCACCGTTTAATATGCTATTAATCGAACTTTGTTAACTGACAAAGGAAGGAATTCTAAACATGGCACAGAAAAAATCTCAGAGCCTGCTCTCTTCTTATCGAAAGAAATCGCGCAAGAACAGCAGCAAAGCGCTCCTGCTTATCCTGGTTGCTGTTCTGGTTATCGCCGGATTGGTGATGCTGGCTTTATGGGCAACTGGCAATCTGGGCGGCGGCAGCGGATTGCAGCTCTTTGCGACCGATACCCCCACCCCCACCATGACCCTGACCCCCACCCCGGTCACGCCAACCAATACCGCCACGGTCACCCCGACCATCACCGAAACCCCAACCCCATCTCTAACCCCCACGCTGGACGGACCCTTTGACTACGTGGTTCAGGAAGACGACTTTTACTGCGCGCAGATTGCCGAAAAGTTTGGCGCGGACCTCGAAGTGTTCTTATCCATCAACCCGGATTATGTCACTGGCGGAAATTGTTACATCAAGGCCGGCGACATTGTCAAGGTGCCTGCCCCCTGGCAGCGAATGCCCACTTCAACGCCAGTTCCAACCGATATTCGCCCGGGAACAGTCGTTGACTACCTGGTTGAAGCTGGTGCCAATCTCGATTCGGTTGCCCTGTTCTTCCGCTCAACGCCTGAACGGATCATCGCCGAAACCAACCGGTACCGCACAGCCGAAGGTATCACGCCACTATTAAGTGAAACAACACCCCTGTTTATTGGTGAACTGCTCAAAGTGCCGGTGAACATCGCCACACCGATACCCTCAGCAACTGCAACTCGGACGTTTACCCCGTCGCCTACACCCTAATCCTTATTTAAGAGTCAAAAACGGATGCGGAAACCGCATCCGTTTTTTTGTATCTTTCTTAGATCAATCTTCAAACTGTTTATGTGTCATTAATTCCAGAGATGTGTACTCTGATTGTCGTTCCAAACTTCACAAACCGTCATCAGAATCGCAAGAGTCTAAATCGGGATATTTTCCTGTCGCTTTAATGGTTTCAAACTCATCTTCCAGGAAAAAGTTCATCAAGAAACGCAACAGTATGATGATGATCAGGAACATCAAGTCCGAAGATGAAGGTGAAATTGTCAGACGCAAAATATCAGAAGCAACCGCAAATTCTAAAGCCAAACTCAAGCGATGACCCAGGCGCAATCTTAACCGTTCAGAAGACCGTAGTTTTCTGGAATAATTCAAATCAACTAAGCCCCTAAGAAAATTGTATGTTACTTGAAGTGCAGAGACACCTACTATCAAGGTCGCTGCCCCTTCACAAATCAATATTACAAAGCCCACAACTTTTTCCAAGGTAAATTCATAAGGAATTTGAACTGAAGGCTCATTGACCGGATTGGTTCGAATTAAATATAGCAAGAGGATGATGGCAACAATCAAAATAAACGGAAGTAGCCATTTTCCTGTTCCTAAATGGTCAGATCTTGGTCTTACTTCTTCAGTTGTTTCAATTTTTTCCATTGTTTATTCTCTCTTTGTTAATTCTTTAGGTAAACCAGCTTGCCGTTATCCACAGCAGACTGGAATAACGCGTCAATTACAACCATGTTGTTGATGGCGTCGGAAAGTGGTAAGCGGGGCACATCCTTGCTGACAGCCACATTGTAGAAATGTTCAAGCATGTGCTTGTAGTCGTTTTCTGCGCGGAAATTAATGCGCTTGCTTTCCTTACCAGCCACATTCAACCAGGCGCTTGTGCCTTCGTTAATTAGCAGGAAGGGCTTTTCAATGTGAATAGTGCCGGCTGAGCCAACCACGCGCAAGAATTGAGAGTCATCGGCATTGAACGAAACCATGAACTGCCCAAAAACCTGATCACCAAAGTCGAGGGTGGCAACCGTCTGCAAATCCACCCCTGACTTGCTCATTTGGCAGAGTGCCTGCACACTGACAGGCTCACGTCCAACCAGCTGCCTTTGGAGATTGATACTATAACAGCCCAAATCATACAACGCGCCGCCGCCGAGATCTGGGGCCAGGCGGATGTCATCCGGGTTGCTGAGAGTAAAGCTGAACCCTGACTGAACGAGCCGAACTTTCCCGATCATCCCGGAGCGAACTATCTCATAGATCTTTTCAAAGCGGTTGCTGTACCGATACATGAAGCCTTCCATTAGTACCACGGAATGCTCGAGAGCGGTGCTGATCATCAACTGGGCTTCGTTCGCATTGAGGGCGAAAGGCTTTTCAACCAAGACGTGTTTACCTGCCTGCATTGCCTTGATCGCCCAGGGAGCGTGCTCGCTGTTTGGCAGCGGAATGTAAACAGCCTGGACGTTACTGTCGGAAAGCAGATCTTCGTAATTGCCATACGCACGCGGGATCTCAAAAGGCGCGGCGAATTCTTGCGCGCGGGTCAGGTCGCGGCTGGCAACTGCAATGACCGGGGTGTGTTTCATACTCAGTAAAGCTGGAATGACCGCTCGTTCCGCGATCCTGGCAGTTCCAAGAATTCCCCAGTTCAATTCCGGTTTGCGGAACAAGTTGCCCGCTATGGGCTTTGATGATAAGATATCCATAAGACCTCAATTCTTCAACTGCGCGATGCTATTTGTAAACATTATATACTGGATTCGTGCAGTTTTTTTTACCTAAATCGATCACTTTTGGCTAAGGAGAAAAAATGCCCTCACTCGAAGTAATTCAACAACTACAGAAAAAAATTCAATCTCAACGCGAACAGATCATCCGCTTTATGCGCGAGATATGTGCGATCCCCAGCATGGACTCTAACATTGAAGCCGTTGGCAAGCGCATCGCGAAGGAAATGAATGCGCTGCATTTCGAAGAAGTCCGTTTCGACAAAATGGGCAACATCATGGGGCTTATTGGCAATGGCGAAAAAGTGATCGTGTTTGACTCTCACATCGACACAGTCGGCATCGGCGATCCACACGAGTGGCAGTGGGATCCTTTTGAAGGCAAGGTGGAAGATGGTGTGCTCTATGCCAGAGGGGCCTGTGACGAAAAGAACTCCACCCCTGGTATGGTATATGGGCTGGCTGCCGCGCGCGATTTAGGCTTGCTCGAAGGCTGGACAGCCTGGTACTTTGGCAACATGGAAGAATGGTGCGATGGAATCGCCCCGAATACCTTCGTGGAAGTTGACCCAAAGATCAGACCAGACTTCGTAGTGATCGGCGAACCGACAAAGATGAACGTTTACCGCGGTCATAAAGGGCGCATCGAGCTGAAAGTGACAGCCAAGGGCGTTTCGGCGCATGCCGCCAGCAACCACGTGGGCATCAATGCCATCTACCTGCTGCTACCGGTGATCGCGGGCATCCGCGACCTGGAGCCTGAACTCGGGGATGACCCCTTCCTGGGGCACGGCAAGATTACCGTTTCGGATATGGTCGTTAAAACCCCCAGCATCAATGCGGTGCCGGATGAGGCTGTGATTTACATCGACCGGCGGATGACTTTTGGTGAGACAAAGGAAGCGGCAATTGCCCAGGTGGAAGCGCTGATCCCGGAAGAGAGCAAGGACCGCGTGAAGGTGGAAGCTTTGTTTTACGACGTTCCTTCCTATACTGGTTTCGTGTTCCCGGTGGATAAATATTTCCCCGCCTGGGCGATCCCGGAAGAACACACCCTGGTGCAGGCTGGGCTGGAAACCCGCCGGCTGATCGGATTGGAAGATGCCCCGGCTGGCAAATGGGCGTTTAGCACCAATGGCATTTACTGGGCTGGCAAAGCCGGCATTCCCTCGATCGGCTTTGGTCCTGGCGACGAAGTGACCGCGCACACGGTCCACGACAGCGTCAGGCTGGATGATGTCGTCAAGGCAGCTGAATTTTATGCTTTGGTTGCGAGTTTGATAAAGTAAACATCTTTTTGGAAGGTGTAGGCCGGGTTGTTCGTTCAACCCGGCTTTTGATTTATGGAGACATTCGGTCAGTTCGTGTGCTCGGTGAGGTCACCGGCACGATCAGAGGTTGGCGGAGGGACCAAGGCCCCTCCGTACTAAAGAACCTCGTGGAAAATGGCGTTGAAAACCTAAGATCTTTTAAAGTTCTCTTTTAAGAAGAGATGTTTGTGTAGGTCAGGTTCCGCAGCCTGCCCCTTGTTTTTTTGCGGGGTTGAACCTGACATAATGGGCACGTGCCAACAATGGTTTTGATTAAGAATCCAGGGTTTTGCTGTATTGAATTACAACAATAGATGCAAAATCTAAGGACTGATGCAGGCTGAGGTTTGTTATGTCAGGTTGAAAATCGCAACCTGACCTACGCGAAAGCTTGCTTGGAATAAGAGGAAAAAACCAGGTTTCTGCTGTATTGAATTACGCAAATAGACGCAAAATCTAAGGACTGATGCAGGCCGAGGTTCGTTATTTCAGGTTGAACCATGCACAAAGAAGCAAGCAGGATCGCAACCTGACCTGCGCGTTCCAGTGTCTATATCATTCATCCATTTTAGAGTTTGGCATGATTTTGTTTTAGAGTTTGGCTTTCTCCTCCCGATTTGTGTGAGG
>CAZOYK010000015.1:0-23784 GCA_964584065.1 uncultured Anaerolineaceae bacterium
TGACCACAAAATCCGTATCCGTGTACGCGCCTTTGCCATCCCAGTAAGTCGCTCCCCTTTGAATCTCCTGCGTGATGAAAGGCAGAATTTCGCGACTGCGGGTGATGACCATCACGTTGATTTTGACGTTCTGGTAATGGGTGCGGTCCATCATAAAGGCATAGATCAGGGTGAATATGACCGAGTAAACCATGATGAGCGGCGGATTGGCGAAGAGAGCATAGCCATAAACGATCAGGCTGATGAGCAAGCCCACCCTGCCAACGCTGAAATTGTTGTGCTTCAAGCTGATATAGACCCCCAGGATGTCCGTTCCACCGGAGGATCCTCCAGCCCGCAAACACAAGCCCGCCCCAAAACCAGCTAAGGTCCCTCCAACCAGGCACACCGTCAGCAAGTCATCCAGCTCAGGGATTAGGCGGCGTATCGGGATGATTGACATGGCGATGGTCATTACAGCAATCGAGATGATTGTTTTGAGCATAAACTTGCTGTTGACCGATTTATATGAAATCAGCAACAGGGGCAGATTTAGCCCCAACAAGATCACACCCGTCAGAGATCCTATGCCCGGGATCAGCCTTTGAAGCTGCTCCAGGATGATCTTTGCAATACCGGTCAGGTTGCCAATGTACAGCCCCGAGGGAATCACCAGCATGTTGATCGTAACCGCGTAGAGCAGGCTGCCAAAAATTATCAGGCAATAATTCCAAAGTTCACTCTTGAAATCTGAACCCTTCAGGAACTGTTTCCCTTTGCTTTTGGATAGTCTTACGGCTTTCGAGGCGTGCTTTTTGGCTTTGGGCTTGCGCGTAGAAAACTCAAGATCACCCAAGACTTGTGTGGGTGAAATAAGAAAACTGCTCCTTGCAGAGAAGGTGTGTGCGATGGTATTCATGTGTTTTAATCTTACTCGAGCAGGCCATCTTATAGCAAGACCCGGAAAATTCTGCGCAAAGCACACCCCCCCTATTGATTTAATCTTTGGCTGGGTAACCCGTGATGTCCTGGATTTCTTTGTAGAAAGGCGCAAGCCGGTCGTACATTTTCAGATAGACCCGGTTGTAAAGATCATCATAAAGCTTGTGGTTTTCAGCATTTGGCTCGAATGTGCGGCTGATGCGGGTCATTTCTGCCACCGCGCTTTCAAACGAAGGCTGCAGCTTCAAACCCACTGCCAGATCCATAGAAGCTCCCAGCCCGCTGGCTTCATAAACATGCGGGCGGCTGACCGGCATGCCAAAGATATCGGCGGTCAATTGGGCAGCAGCATCGCTCTGCGATCCTCCGCCGGCTACGCGCACCTCGGTGATCGGCACACCGCTGCGCTTGCTGGTGCGTTCCGCGCCTTCCCGCAGGGCATAAGCCAGCCCTTCCAAAATCGCGCGATAGATGTGCGCCCTTGTATGCACCCCGCCAAAGCCAATCATGGCGCCTTTGGCATCCGGCCCGGGTGACTTCAACCCCGGAGCCCAGTAAGGCTGCAGCATCAGCCCCATGGAGCCGGCAGGTACGGAATGCACCAGATCGTCGAACAACTCTTCCGGAACCACTCCGCGTTCTTTTGCCAGGCGCTGCTCGTTGTGACCAAATTCCCGCAAGAACCAGGAGACCATCCAATAGCCTCTGAAAAGTTGAATTTCCAGAGAATAGGAGCCTGGGACTGCTGCTGGATAGGGGGGGATCAGGGGGATGACTTCGACGTAGCGCTGGTGGATGGTGTTGATGGTAGCCGCCGTGCCATAGGAAAGGCAGCAGATGTTTGGCGCTAATGTGCCCGTGCCGAGCACCTCGCAGGCCTTGTCAGCAGCCGCCGAGATCAACGGTAATCCGGCTGGAATGCCGGTTTCCTGCGACGCCTGGCTGGTAACTTCCCCAAGCAAGTCAGCCGGAGGAACCAGGTCGACCAGCATTTCAGGTTCAACTGGAACCGCCTTCCATTTCCAGTCAAACTTGCCAGCCCAATCGTGTTTTTTGTAATCAAAAGGCAAGTGCGCAACCTGGCAGCCAGTTGAGTCGACAAATTTACCGGTCATACGATGGGTTAGATAACCGGAGAGCAGCACAACCTTTGCAGTCTGGCTCCAGATTTCGGGCTGTTGCGTGCGGATCCAATTAGTTTTGGCTTCCGATTGAAGATAGCGGATGGTGTCCATCATGCCTGAAAGGGTAAAAAGCACCCCCCAGATGCCGCTCACGTTTGGCAAACCGGCGGTACGGCGTTGGTCTGACCAATGAATGGCGGGTCTGAGCGGATTACCGCCCTCATCAAGGTTGATCAGCACGTTTCGCTGAGTCGTAATCGCTACTCCGGCGATTTGCTCTTTGTCCACGCCCGGGGTCGCCCAGAGCTGCTGGCATGCCTGGCACAAGCTATCCCAGAATACTTGAGGCTCAAGCTCTGCCCAACCAGGTTTTGGTGAACTATAAGCCGGCAAAGGAATCCTGGCTTTGAAGAGCAAGTTGCCCTGCAGATCGAAGATCAACGCCCTGGTCGATTGGGTGCCAACATCAACTGCCAACAGCTGTTCTTTTGCCATTACGTTTCCAAGTCCTTTCCCCAGCGCTTTTCTCTCTGCGCCGGGCTCATATCCAGCCCCAGTGTACCACCGGGGTTCATGATGTTATTCGGATCGAAGTGTTTCTTTAACAAGCGGATCACATCCATCTGTTCCGTGCCAATCTGATCTTCCAGCCATGGTGCGGTTGCCTTGCCTACGCCATGATGATGGCTGATGGAAGCGCCTGATTTCGCGATCGCCTCAAGTATGCCATATTGCAGGTCAAGATACTCAGGAGTGGTGTCGATTTTGGCAATAAAAATGAAATACAGGTTAGCACCCTGGGGGTAGGAGTGAGAGATATGGGTCATGCAGATGGTGTTCGGCCTGGCTTTTACGAAAGCCCTGACATCCTGGTGGACCTTGGGCATTTGCGACCAGGTTACACCGCACTCCAGTGTATCGATCAGAATGCCATAATCCTGCAGATCCTCACGCAGGTAAGGGTCTGTGAAACGCCCTTTTTCCCAGGTTTTGGTCACGTCCGCAAAGCTGAGTTCAAAAGCCTTGTATTTCCTGAAAATCCGGCGCATTTTGCGGTCCATATTGCGGCAAAAGGCTTTCTCGCCATCGGTGAAGCCAAGCATCAGGCACTTTTGCATTGGCTGATAACCCAGCTTTTGCAGAAGTGTATCAGCAATGCTGCCCTCGATGTGATATTGTTTCATCATGATATCGGTTTCTTCGGGATCCGAAATGCGGAAAACAGAGGGGTAACCGAATTCGCCCTGCATCACTTCCCGGCTGGCAGCCTGGGCGTCTTCCCAGTTGTGAAACATGTAGCTGAAGCGCTTACGGTTCTCCGGCTGCCAGTGACAGATACGCAAAGTGACATTTGTGAGGATGCCAAAACTACCTTCTCCACCCATCATCACCTGGTCGAAATCCGGTCCGGTGGCTGCCCGGGGATGCGGGCAGGTCTTGAAAATTCCAATCGGCGTGACATATTCCTG
This sequence comes from uncultured Anaerolineaceae bacterium, assembly GCA_964584065.1. GTDB lineage: Bacteria > Chloroflexota > Anaerolineae > Anaerolineales > Anaerolineaceae > Mesolinea. Next base: position 3,515 of record CAZOYK010000015.1, read on the forward strand.
GTCAATCACGATGTCTTCGATTTTTCCGTAATAGGTGGAGTTCTGCCCTGCTCCACGGGTGACCACCCAGCCGCCTACACTGGAGTACTCAAAGGACTGCGGAAAATGCCCGACCGTGTAGTTGCGCTTGGCTCCCAGTTTTTCGACCGCGTTTTGGAGCAGATCCTCCAACTTTGGCCCCCACATGCCGGCTTCGACCGTGACCGTCTGGTCTATTTCATTCAGTTCCACCAGCCTATTCATGTGCACCGACATATCGACGCAGATGCCGCCTTTGGTGGCTTCATAGCCGCGGGTGACTGTGGAGCCACCGCCAAAAACGCAAATGGGAATGAGATGCTCATTGGCATAAGCAACAATCGCTTCAATCTCAGCCTGAGATCGCGGTGCAACTACCACGTCGGCGATGTTTTCGACGATTTTCCTACGCAGGCGCAGCGCATCGATCATGCCCTGCCCGTAAGAGCGTTTGATCCTGGTGTAGGTGTCGGTTTTCAGGTTCTCCTCACCGCAAGTTTGCTCCAGGAAACCGAGATGTTCCGCAGCCAAGGTAACTGGAATGCTATCCGGAACCTGTTCGAGACCAAAGTCACCGGGCTTGGAAAGTGTTTCCTTGGTCAGACCAAAGCGATCCATGATCAGCCTTGTCAGACCGCTGTTTGGGTGTTTGTAGGCGGCGGGATCACCCCACTTGAAGATGGAGCGCCAGCTTCCAGCAGGAGCTGGGTCTTCGTACCAGGCAGGGTCAAATTTCTCAATTTTTGCCATTATTTCTCCTGTTTCATGGTTGCTTCCGGGTTCGGGCTGTATGCCTGCCGATAAATTTGCTGGTAGCGCGAGATTTCGCTTTGCCATTCATCTTCTGTCCAACGAAGCTCGCCCTGGGTCAGGGCTTTGACTCTATCCATTAGGTTTGTACCCCCTTCAGGTAAAAGCATGCCAAGACGGGTACGGCGCAGTAACAAATCATCAAGATGCTCCACCATGCCAAAGCGGGCGTTGAAGGGTAACTCAGCCCAATGAACACTAAGATCATCGACACAGCTCAGTTCTTCCCGGGTCGACATGCCAACCAGGTCAGGTAAGGCCTGGCCATACCGCCCGGCAAGGTAATGGAAGTTTTCTGCAGAAAGCTTGCTGTCAGGCAGACTCGCTGGGATGGGATTGAACCAGTGTCTGATTGGCTTCAACTCTTTGCCAATCATTGGCAGGGCAGCCTTGAGGGTATCTTCCGCCATCGTTTCAAAGATGGTTAGTTTTCCGCCGGTAATTGTCACCAGCCCGTCCTCTTCCAGCACCAGGTGCGCGCGGGATTCTGCCGACGGGTCATTCGCGTCCCCACGAACAATGGGTCTCAATCCCGCAAAGGAGGAGATAATTGAATCCTCGCTTATCCCGGCGTCCGGGAAGATGGCGTTGACAGCCTCGAGCATATAGGTGATCTCTTCGTTGGTGCAGTAAGGCTCCTGGCTGTGGGGAAAAGGGTGATCCAGGTCGGTCGTGCCAAAAATGGTACGCCCTTCCCACGGGATGGCGAACATCGCCCGACGGTCTTTTGGGTGCGTCAGGGTTACAGCATAGGGAATGGGCAGATCGTTGAAACTGAACACCAGGTGGGACCCGCGCAAAGGCCTTACCCGCCCTTGCTGGCCAAGCTGCCCGCGCAGTTCGTCGGTCCAGGGTCCGGTGGCGTTGATGACTGCTTTAGCCTGCAACTCGAGCGTGCCAAAATGCAAGTTGGACTGATCTTCCACGGCCACGCCAGATACGCGCCCGTCTTTTTTTCTGAGAAGTTGGACCACCTTCGCATAATTCAAAGCCACCCCGCCTGCTGACTGGGCTTCCTGGATCAGGCGCATGACCATACGGCTGTCGTCGAGGCGGGCGTCCTGGTAGAGATAAGCACCTGCCATTTCCTCAGGTTGGAGCAACGGGATAATCTCATGCAGCTGATTAAGATTTAGATGCCTGTGCTTCCACTTGGGCGCCATGAGGTCGTAAATGACGACGCCAGCGCGAAATATGCGTTTCTGCCGGGCTCCTGAGCCATAGGGCAGGATGAAATCGAGAGGTGTCACCAGGTGCTTCGCCTGTCTGAGGAGCACTTCACGCTGCCGGACAGACTCAAAGGTGACATCATATTGCTTGCTGCGCAGGTATCTGAAACCGCCGTGGACCAGTTTGGACGACTTTGAGGATGTCCCACTGGAGAAGTCCGCTGCTTCGAGCAAGAGGGTTTCCAAGCCCCCGCTGACTGCCCGTTTGAAGATGCCGGCACCAGTGATACCACCACCTATGATGATGAGATCCCAATTCTGCTCCAGATTTGACCAAATTTGCTGCCGTGATTGTGGTTGACCCATTACACCCCCTTTTGTGATTTGTTATTTTGCCAAAATAAGATACTCTGCTGCATGACTTTTACAGTCCGCCTGGCAGCGCTTTCCGCATCTTTCTGGCGGGCATCTTCGAGCAGCCCCTGGTAATAATCGCGGGAATAACTGCGGGCTTGAGAATTGGCAAAATACTGCAAACCAGCCTGGTAGGAGAGCTGACGGAAGCCGTTGTAGATCAGGGTGAAAATTGGATTTCCTGAAAGCAATGTGAGCTGGTGATGCAGTTCCTGGTCTGTCTGGGCATAGGCTTCCGGTGTGTCGGGCAAATCGATGTAGGGTTCAAGCAAGTTGACAATTTCATCGCTGGCAAGGGTAAATGCCAGGCGGGTATACGCCGGGGCAAGTGCGGCGCGCACTTCAAGTAGCTGAGTAACAAAGGTGGGGGTGAAAACACCAGGCTGCTGTGAAAGCGCGTTAAGCATGACCAGGTTGCCTTCTTTCCAGAAGTCGCTAACCATGGTGGATTTCCCCTGGCGGATTTGGATCCAGCCATCGCGGGCCATTCTCTGCAGCGCTTCGCGCAGGGTAGGCCTGGTGATACCGAGAGCTTGGGCGAGCTCGCGCTCGGGAGGCAATGCGCTGCCAATCGGAAACCTGCCGTCCAAAATTGCAGCAAGCAGTTGCTTTTCAGCCAGGTCAGTGGGTTTTTGGGGAATGATCCAAACAGGTTGTGTTGACAAGAACACCTCCAGTGGTGAGTGGTTAGAGGTCTTACCAGTTGATTGAATTTTATACCGATTGATGTGATTTGTAAAGATTTAATTGATCGGTTTTAACAACCGAATTTGCAGAGGAAAGGCGTAGGTCAGGTTCTGCCGTTGAACCTGACATCACGACTGTTGGCAAATTCAACCCTCAATGAAGGTATGCTTCCGATGTCAGGTTGAAATACGCAACCTGACCTACAACTTTTTTCTCCCACGGACGTAAGTATATTAATGGCGGAGTGGCGAAATGCGCGCCTGGCCTTTTGTGTAGGTCGGAATGAGACCGCCCTAGAACTTTTCCCTTATAAGTCCCTCGCGGGCTCACTCCGACGATGTTGAATCTATTGGCGAAGACCTTGTAGGGTAGCTTGGCGTCAAAGTATCTCGCCCTCACTTGAGATCAAAATAGCCAACCAACCAAAAAAAGGAATCTTCCTTAAGCACAGCATTGATGAATCGATTTGCTTGTGCAGCGGTGGGTTGGCTATAAAGAGGTGTGCTCCTGTGAATGATTTGTGACGCCAACCCACCCTACCCGCTTCGCTCATAATCGTAACGCTAAAGAAATGAATACAGTATTTACGAGGTACAGGTTTTATTCGGCGGAGTGCGCAAATGAGGCGCGTTCCGCCCTAGCAAGGCAGTTAAGCAAGCCCTAAAAAAATTGATACTCCGTCCATCCGCCAGTGACTGGTAAAATTAGGTTATTCAAGGAGAAAGTATGAGCGTCAAACACATCCAGGATATCCCCAACGAATCGGTGCCAAATGCCATCGGCGTGACCAAAGCCGTCCTGATCCCGGCAGAAGAAGCGCCTAATTTCGCCATGCGCAAGTTCAGCATCCTTCCAGGCGGGAGCATGCCGCTGCACACCAACAAAGTCGAGCATGAGCAGTACGTGCTGCGCGGCAGAGCCCGGGTGCGCCTGGGCGAAGAGATCTTTGAAGTCTCCGCCGGTGATATCGTCTTTATACCCGCTGAGCTGCCCCATTATTACATCAACATCACGGATGAACCCTTCGAGTTCCTCTGCCTGGTACCCAACAAGGAAGACACAACTACCCTGCTCTGATCGCTCTCATTTGCAAGGAGATGAAAAAATGCCCCGTCCTTCTTCCCCAATCGCTACTGATCACGTCATCCTGGCGCTGCTCGATGAAAAGCCCATGCACGGCTATGAGATCCACCAGCGGATCGCCTCCATGCCTGGAATTATTAAAATCTGGAGCATCAAACAAGGTTTGCTCTACGCCAAACTGGAAAAACTAAAGGCAGCTGGCTTGCTTGAGGACGCTCCGGACCACCCCGAAGCCAATCCATCGCGACACTACTTCAGGCTAACATCTGCCGGCAAAGAGGCGCTCGATGTATGGGTCGACTCGCCGGTCACCAGGGCGCGCGACATCCGCCAGGAATTCCTGGCAAAACTGATCGTCGCCCGCATGTACTCGCTTGAACGCGCGCTCACCTTGCTGAGGGCTCAGCGTGAGGTCGTACGGCATTGGCATTTTAGCCTGACCGAGCAAACTGCTCCGCAGCAAAAGTCGGAACTGGATGACTGGATTGTGCACTCCTACCGTTTATTCCGGGATGAAGCCAGCCTGCGTTGGTTGGATGACCTGGAGGGCTGGCTGATTAAACTCGGCTGAAATCAATTCTTTCCAGTATTTCGTATACACCCCTCACAATCCTTTTTAACAAAGGATAATAAAAATTGCATCTTCAGCTTAAATCATTCTGCTTCCACGTAATCCGCACATTTGTTGTAGAATGGAAGCCGACTCTTAAACGGAAAGTTGCTATCTAATGACCTCAACTGAAAACGCAAAAACGCCGCAAACCCGCAGCGACACGCCAATCGCCTGGATCATCCGCTTTGTGAAAGGCATTCTCGCCGGAATCGGCGCCATCACTCCCGGTCTCTCCGGCGGGGTGCTGATGGTCGTGTTTGGCATCTACGAACCGCTTGTACGCTGGCTGGCGGACATCCGCAAGAAATTCCTGCCCAACCTGCGCTACTTTTTGCCGGTCGGAATTGGCGGGGTGATTGGCGTGATCGCATTTTCAGCTGTGATCGATTTTGCCTTCGAAAACTTTGCCGCCCAATTCACCTGGCTCTTCATCGGCTTCATTAGCGGCACCATCCCTTCCCTGCTTAAGACAGCCGGTGAGCAAGGGCGCAAAAACTGGCATTGGCTGCTGCTTGCCCTGTTTGCTGTGGGCATCTTTTTCTTTATGACCTGGATGGAAAGCATCCGTTCCGTCACTATGGCACCCAGTTTCTGGGGATGGGTGCTGAGCGGTGCCTTGACCGGGCTTGGGTTGGTTGTGCCAGGGATGAGCCCTTCGAACTTCCTGCTCTACCTCGGACTATACCAGCCAATGGCGAACGGCATCAAAAGCCTGGACCTGGGGGTGATCCTGCCGCTCATCCTGGGGGTCGTGCTGGTGATTTTCCTCTTTGCGCGGCTGGTGAGCTGGCTCTTCCGCAAACACCACGCCCTGATGTATCACATTATCATCGGGATTGTAATTGGCTCCACCGCTGCCATTATTCCATCCGGTGTAATCGGGATTGGCGTCATCATGACCTGCGTTTTCCTGTTTTTAGTTGGTGCTGCTGCTTCTTACGCGCTGGCAAAACTGGACGAAAAACACCCGCACGAATCGCTCTTTTAGTCTTGCGGATAATAAAAATTATTCAGCCCTGATACCACAGTCGAAGGATTCTGTCAGTCCTTTGCCAAAACGGAAGATGTGTTCCACCTGTGCCTTGCCATCTGCATGCTGACACGCGATTGCTAGATTGTCGAGCATAAAGCGCCATTCCAGATTTTGTTGCTGGAGGTGGGCAGTTACTTCATCCAATACTTCCCAGCTGATGTCTTCCATCGCCAGGGTAATATGCGGGTGCCATCTTTCGGGGGAGTAAAGCGGAGATGGGTCAAGAGTGAGGAGGAATAGCTGCTGCCAAATCGCTGTGTGTAATTCCAGCAACTTTGGTGATTTGCTGACTTCAATGAAAAGGATGGGCGAGCTGCTGCTGAAGTGATTCAAGCCCTGGGTACAGATTTCAAATGGTTCCAAATTCAACGTTAGTTCATGGAGAAGGGAGATTACATCTTCTTGCTGGTAACCCTCACCCAACTGCCAGGTGAAATGCGGAATGGGAGTAATGCGGACGTAAATCAATCCAAAGTGGTCTTCAAGTAAATTCCAAATCTGCTCGACCTGGGTATTGTAAGGCTCTGGTAAGAGTGAAATGACTGCCTGCATGCTTTCTCCTGAGCTCCATTTTATCATCGGAGTTTCCATATTTCCCGGATGAATATACAACGAGGATTTGGGGTGTCTCGGGATGCTATAATCCTCAGAAAAGAGCTAAGGATTCAAAAAATCTCATTATGGAAAAAATTGAAACCAACTACACTCCCGAAAAATACACCCTCGAGAACGAACGCGCCATCGTTGGGATTGGCTCCAAACCCGGTGAGTTTTATCCCTACGACTTTTTGCTGGGAGCTCTGAGCGCTTGTTTTTACTACACGCTCTATGAAATCCTGGAAAAGAGAAAAGTTGAAATCCCGGTTGTAGAGATCGTCGTTACCGGTGAAAAGCGCACAGAAGTGCCGACGACCCTTGAATGGGTGAACCTGGATATTACTGTCACTGGAAACGTGGACGAAAAACAATTTCTGCGTTCCGTGGACCTGGCTGGAAAGTATTGCTCCATCCATGAAACCATCAGCAAGGTAGCAAAAATGAGTCACACGGTGAAATTCAACCCCTTGAATTGAAGAATTTCCTGGATCTGTGGGCAGATCGAAGATAGTGCTCGCTTTTATTGATCTGCTCCCACTGAGGATTCAAAAAATGGCTGATTGTTTGTCTCGCAAGTAATTGTCTTAATCGTTATCACAAAAGAAGCAGCTAAAAGGCAAACCAAATGGCAGGCAACACAAAAGCGCTCAAGACCATCCCCACATTGACGGATTGGGAATATGCCGAAAATTATCGCGGCTTGTTTTCCAGCATGTCGGAGGGTCTTGGGCTGCACGAGCTGATTTATGATGCGGATGGCAAGGCGATCGACTATTTATTTTTGGATGTCAACCCGGCTTTTGAAAGGCTGACTGGACTCTCAAAGCAGGAAGTCGCCGGAAGGACGCATAACGAATGTTTGCCCCATGATAACCCCATTTGGCTGGAGCGGTTTAGCGAGGTGGTGCGCAGTGGGATCCCGGATAAATTTGAAGCGCAATCAGCCCTGGACCGTTATTACCAGGTGTTTGCTTATAAGTACGCGGATCACAAATTTGGTGTCATTTTTTCCGACATCACCGAGGACAAACGCGCTTCAGAATATCGGGAATGGCTGGCATCTTTCCCGGAGAACAATCCCCAGCCGGTAATTGAAATCGACGCGAACAGTCAGATAATTTATCAAAACGAACCTGCTCAGCGGTTCTGTTACGCCTGGGGAAAGAAAGACTGCTCAAATTCTCTCTTAATAGACATTGCTCCCTATATTTCTGACCTCATAAATGGCTGTACTCAGCGCAAAACGCGCGATATTCAGATTGAAAATGCCTGGTTCAGGCAAACGCTTCTCTACCTGCCTGAAATCCAACATTTGCGGATCTACACGATAGAAATAACCGATCAGGTTGAGGCGAAAGAAGCCTTGGAGTTGATCAATTCCCAGCTCGAAGACCTCGTCCTGGCGCGTACAGAGGAACTGAATGCAGCCAATCGCATCGCTCAACAAAATATTGAGCAGAGATTAGCATCAGAGCAAGCTTCAGCGGCAAGAGAACGGCAGCAATTCGAAACCCTGGTCGATCTGATCCCAGCCTACCTGGTGCTTCTCTCCCCGGAAAAAGAAATCATCAGAGCCAACCGTTACTTCCGTGAGCAATTTGGCGATCCAGTTGGCCTGAAATGCTATCAATGTTTGTTCAAACGTGACACGCCTTGCGAAAATTGCGAGTCTTTCAAACCGAATGAAAATCAAAATTCTCACCAATGGGAATGGGAAGGTCCGGATGGCAGGATCTACGATGTCCACGACTTTCCCTACAAAATTGACAACATAACGATGATCCTTGAAGTGGGCATCGATATCACCAAGATCAAACAAGCCCAGCGGCACCTCGACCAACTAAACCGATACAACCGCTCGTTGATTGAAACCAACATGGATGCCCTGATGACCGTCAACAGGTCCGGCAAGATTACAGACGTCAATAATGCCGCTGGAGTCATCACCGGGCTGTCGCGTGAGGAATTGATTGGTACAAATTTTCTGAAGTTGTTTGCTGATGAAATTAAAGCATCAACGGCTTTCGAGACGGTGCAAGAAAACGGAAGGGTAAGGGATTACGAACTTGAGATCAAACATTATGATGGTCATATTACTCCCGTTACCTTTAATGCAACAGTCTTTACAAACGAAACCGGAGATACCACTGAAGTGTTTGCCAGCATTCGGGATCTAACCGAATTCAAACGCAAGGAGCTTGAGTTAAAACGTCTCAACCAGGACCTGGAAGCCCTGATAGTTGAAGACCAGCTTGTTCACGACCAACTGGTGCAGGCTGAAAAATTAGCAGCCTTGGGGCGCATGCTGGCTTCAATTACGCATGAGATCAACAACCCGCTGCAAACGATCAAGAACAGTCTTTACCTGCTGCAGGCTGATGCTGATCCCAATGGTCAGGATTGGCAGTACCTGGAGATCGCCTCTGGCGAAACGACACGTATCTCCAACTTAGTCGCTCAACTCAGAGAGATCTACCGCCCCACTAAATTCTCACCCTCAGCAAGTATCAACCTATACACAATGATCAAGGAAGTGCAAAGCTTGTTACGTAGTCAGTCTGAAAAAGGTCACGTGGAATGGCTCCTGCAGGAATCAGCCAGTGAGCGGTGGAACGTTCATGGTGATAAAGATCAGATTAAGCAGGTTTTCATCAACATCTGCAACAACGCAATTGAAGCCATGCAGCCGGCAGGCGGTCGACTGGAAGTCATTTTCACACAAAGTGCGTCCGAAGACCCGGAGATAGGGGTTCTAATCCGCGACACAGGTCCCGGGATCTCAGGTGAGTACCTGGACAGGATGTTTGAGCCATTTCAGACGACGAAGTCCAAAGGCGTCGGGCTGGGGTTGACGATCAGTTATGAAATCATCCAGAGGCACAAGGGGCAGCTAATTGCCCGCAATTACGCCAACGGCGCTGAATTTGCCGTGTGGCTGCCTTCAGCGAACGAATTTACGGAAAATGGAGGGTGATGTGGTGAATAAAATTTTGATTGTCGACGATGAACCCGCGCTGCGCCAGACGCTTGGCGCAATTCTGAAAAGAGAAGGGTACGCACCTGTGATGGTTGGCACAGGGCATGAGGGAATAAGCAAATTGCGCGAGGATCATTTTTCATTGGTCTTCCTGGACATCAAGTTACCTGATGCAACTGGCACAGAGTTGCTTCCGCAGATTCATCAAATCCACCCTGAGCTCCCGGTTATCATCCTGACCGCACATGCCACCCTGGAAGCTGCCATGCAGGCAGTCAAGGGAGGCGCGCGCGACTTCCTTTTGAAGCCCATCGATCCCCCAGCTATTCTTGAGCGTGTCAGCCAGATTCTACAAGAAACCCGGGAGCCTCTCAGACACCGTGAAATCATTTCGCAATTACGTGAACTGGTCGCAGAGTTGGGGTCTGCTGATGCCCCTTCACTCCAAGGCGAACAGACACAAACCCTTTCAGAAGAACCAGACTCTGGTCGTTATCTCGATTGTGGAAATATGAAGGCCGACTTACATACTCGTCACTTTATGATCGCAAACGAGATCATCTCACTACCATCGACATCATTTGATTACCTGGTAACGTTGATGCGCCATTCCCCTGAAGCAGTGTCATTCGAGACCCTGGTAAAAGAATCACAAGGCTATGACTACACGAAAAACGAAGCCCGTGATATTACCCGCTGGCACATCCATCAGATCCGAAAATTGCTGGAACAAGATTCATCCGATCCGCAACATTTGATCACCGTACGTGACTTTGGCTATCGCCTGGTGGCATAGTTTTAACTCTGTATCAGCTATATTTATCGCAGGCAATCAGAAGCTTAAGTCTTAAATTCTAAAGAAAAATTTCAATTTGCACTCTTGCTAACTTAACTGCACTATTGGCATCAATTTTTCCCAATTAAGTCAAAATATCTCAAACAGCATCGGGACTCGAATTTTCTATACTCTGAATGGAGGTGAGTCCCCATGCATTGTTTATTGACGTTTAATTCCAAAAGGTTGCGCTCTGAGGAACTGGTCCATAGATCGTGCTGCGAACTCCATACCCATAACCATTCAACAAAACACAGTAAATCAAACCCATTTTATCTGGCAGTCGGAAAACTGACGACTGTCGTTCCACGTTCAATAACCAAGTGAAGGAGAAAACCATGTTGAAACACAAATTACTCAGCACAACAGTCCTGATACTGTTGCTTATTTCCCTGATTACAGGGAACTTTCCAATTGAGGTTGAAGCGGCGCCCGAAAAGCTTCCGGCTTCGCCCGTTGATGAGAGCGTCGTGCCTCACTATTTTGGACCTTATCCAAACTGGGGTTTAAGCGCTCTGACTAATCCCGACGCGACCGTCACCATTACAGGTGATGGAAGCGGTGCGACGGCAACAGCGCAAATAGGCGCTGGTGGAGCCATTACTGGCATCACCATCACCAATCCCGGCAGCAATTACACAACTGCAAACGTGGAAATCACCGGTGCAGGTGCTGGTGCGGCTGCAACAGCGGTCATCACTTCTTCCAATACCGTGGTTGCGATTAATGTCACAAATCCCGGTATGAATTACGTGCAGCCTGCCGTGATTATTTCGGGCGGCGGCGCAACCACGCAAGCAACTGCCACAGCTTATGGCGGCGTTGACAGCGTGACGTTAAGCTATGGCGGCAGCGGTTACACCCTGCCGACAGTAGATTTTGATTATCCTGACGGAGAGGGCGGTGTGCAGGCTAAGGGGCACGTCACCTGGGATACGGTTACCGGTGTGATCACCGGCGTGGTTATCGATAATCCCGGATCGGGCTATTCGCGCGCTCCTAACGTGGTGATTCACGATGGCACTGCGTTAAATCCGCTAAACCGCCGGCAGTTCAACGCTGCTCAGGCAGCCAAGGAGGAAGGCATTTTGAATCCCCAGGAAAGTCAGATTCAAGCCCTGCCTCGTGTGAACGTCCTGGACGATGCGATCGTGACTTCCACGATCAATGTGCAATCGATTGTGGTGGACACTTACGGACAAGGCTACACCAGCGTTCCTACCGTCAGCATCAGCGACACCCTGGGTGGTGGCACGATGGCGACTGCCGAAGCCGTGATCGATGTCGGAGCTGTGACTGCCATCAATTTGACCAGCCCTGGTTCCGGTTACGTGACTGGCACAGGCATCAAGAAATTCCAAAACGAATTACCTCTGCTCTGTGATCCTTCTGTCGCCGGCAGTTGTGCGGCAGCTTCGAACAATCTCGGTCAGTACATCCCCCTGGGTGTTCCTGACACAACCACCTTCCCGGGAGCTGATTATTACGTGATCGCACTCGTGCAGCATCGTGAGCAAATGAACTCATCGCTGCCTGCACAGGGTACGCTTCTGCGGGAATATGTCCAACTTGAGACTGCCGCGAATGCCTCCTGGAGCGAGAGTGTGCCTTTGGTAAACCACCTTCTCGACGGGACAACCACACCGGCTTTGATGCCGGATGGCTCCCAGGCAGTAGGAATTGGCGAGCCCCACTATCTTGGTCCGATCATCCAGGCGAATAAAGACCGCCCTGTTCGGATCGTTTTTTACAATCTCTTACCAACCGGGGTTGATGGCGACCTCTTCCTGCCGGTTGACTCCACCTTCATGGGCTCTGGCATGGGTCCGATGGAAATGATGGAACCAGTCGATGAAGGTTCTGTGCTTGATGAGGTTCGCAACCCAATGTGTGGTGAAGCTGACCGCAGCATGATGGACCGCATGATGTGTTTTGCGGAAAACCGGGCGACTCTGCACCTCCACGGCGGCATTACTCCCTGGATCTCAGACGGAACCCCCCATCAGTGGATCACGCCCGCCAATGAAATGACCAGCTGGCCGGAAGGCGTTGCTGTTCGACAGGTGCCCGACATGGTTGGGCTGGAAGCTCCCGCGGGTGTGCCTGACTGTTCTGCGCCGGATGACGGTTGTATGTCTTTCTATTACACCAATCAGCAAAGTTCGCGCTTCATGTTCTACCATGACCATTCCTGGGGCATTACCCGATTGAACGTTTATGCTGGTGAAGCTGCTGGCTACATTATCCGTGATGAGACCGAACAGGCTCTGATCGATAGCGGTTTGCTCCCCAATGGACAGTACGAAATTCCGCTGGTTGTCCAGGATAAAACTTACGTTTCTTCTCCCGAGCAAATGGCCGAGCTTGACCCCACCTGGGATTACAGCCGCTGGGGTGCTGAGGGTGATCTCTGGTATGAGCATGTCTACATGCCCGCAGAAAACCCGGCTGATCCTTCAGGTATGAGTTCCTACGGACGCTGGTTCTACGGGCCATGGTTCTGGCCGCCTGCTGACCCAGTGTATCCACCGATTGCCAACCCCTATTTCGGTTTGGATCCTGAAGGCGCCGATGGCATCCGGCACACCGCGGACGACTGGGGTATCCCCCTGGCAAGCCCCTGCGACCTGGAAGACCCGACCACCTGGCAGTATGATACCGACCCTTTCTGCGAGCCGCCCTTCATCCCTGGCACGCCTAACAATTCGGCTGGTATGGAAGAGTTCAACGATACACCAGTGGTAAATGGTACCGCGTATCCTACCACTACCGTTGAGCCAACTGCTTACCGTTTCCGCATTCTAAATGCTGCCAATGACCGCTTCTTCAACCTGCAGTGGTATGTGGCTGACCCAACCCAAATTAGTGACCCCGCGATTGGTGCGACCGAAGTTGCACTGAATCCCGCAGAAGTTGCCGCAGCACAATTAGACCCCAACGTATTCCCCACCCCTGACCTTTCCCTGAGCCCTGCTGGTCCGGATTGGATCCAGATCGGAACTGAAGGCGGATTTTTGCCACAACCAGTGGAAATCCCCGCTCAGCATATCACCTGGATCACTGACCCCACTCGCTTTGATGTCGGGCTTGTGGATCAGCACTCCCTTCTGATGGGTCCCGCTGAACGTGCTGACGTGATCGTGGACTTCTCGGCTTATGCTGGTCAGACCTTGATCCTTTACAACGATGCTCCCGCGGCTTTCCCCGCGCGCATTTCAACTTATGACTACTACACCGGCATGCCCGACATGTACCCCAATGCTCCCGCTATGGTGATGCCAGGCTACGGACCCAATACCCGAACTGTGATGCAGGTGAAGGTGCTCCCCAACCCACCCGCCCCAACTTACAACTTCAACGCCCTGCGTTCCGCCTTCCTGCACAAAGCAGACGGCTCTGGTGTGTTTGAATCAGGGCAGCATCCAGTAATCGTCGGACAGGCAGCCTACAACGCCTCCTATGGCACCGACTTCACTTCAGCTGGCTGGTGTAATGGACCGATCAATCCGAGCCCGGAATGTGATGGCTTCGCCCGCATTTCTGACCAGGGTGGTGATATCTTCAAGTTTGACACCCTCCTTGGAAACCAGCTCGGGGTTAAGATCGAACCCAAGTCTATCCAGGACGAGATGAATGAATCAAATTTTGAACCCTTCGGGCGGATGCAGGGCAACCTCGGCGTTGAAACGGTTCCGGCCACACCTGGATTGCAAAACCTGGTTTTGTATCCATTCGTCAACCCGCCAACAGAAATGTTCGACGGCACCAACCTGCCTACCACGGCAAACGTGACGCCTATCGCGGTTAGCGATGATGGCACCCAAATATGGAAAATCACGCACAATGGCGTCGATTCACATCCAATTCACTTCCACCTCTATGACGTTCAGTTGTTGAACCGGGTAACCTGGGACAACATTATCAAACCACCGGAGGGTAACGAACTTGGTTGGAAGGATACGGTACGTGTGCACCCACTGGAAGACACGTACTTCGCGATCCGACCGATCATACCTATCTTCCCATTTGAAATCCCCAACTCCATCCGTCCATTGGACCCGATGATGCCATTGGGAAACACAACCATGTTTAATTCAACAGATCCAAATGGTAATCCCGTTGATCCGATTGTGAACAGCCTGGTCAACTTTGGCTGGGAATACATGTATCACTGTCATATTCTGTCTCACGAAGAGATGGATATGATGCGTCCGAATGTTGTGGCAATGCCGCCGATTGCGCCAGATGGTTTGGCGCACACGATCAACGGAAATTCTCTAACTCTCACGTGGCAGGATAACTCGATCACAGAAACAGAGTTTGAAATCCTGGCAACAAACGACGGATTCAACTGGATCAGCCTGGGGAATATTCCCTCACCATTGGATCAGCCCAACACACACGGCGCACGCAGCTTTACCGACCTTAACTACAACGGGACGCGTGTGGCCTACCAGGTTGTGGCAAAAAATACCATCGGTTACCTGCACACAACGCCGCAGAACCTGAATTTCACTTACACGACGGATTTCCCGTCACTAACGGCGCAATCCACGTCGGCACAATATTTCCTGACCGGTCCGATGCTTCAGCTATTCTTGCCGCTGATGAACAAGTAGAGGACCAACGGCTTGGTCGGGTTGCAGGTGCTCCAAGTGCTCACTTCCCTGCCCTGCAACCCGTGTTCTACAAGAAAGAGGCTTCCCCGAAATTTGGGGAAGCCTCAATCATTTCCTTGTACGGGTTTTCCCATATTTATCACTTGAAAATTTGCGGCAAAGCGGAGGCGAAGCCCGGTGTGACCTTCATTCCATACAGCACGGCGGTGCCAGTAAGGTTCGTAACGGCAGGCGTGGCTTTGATATAGACTTTCTGGTTTGTCGGGACCATTAGCCCCAGGCTGGTGCTGGTGTTCATAGCCGAGGCGGTAGCAGTCCCCAGGAGGGTGGTGCCATCAGCCGCATAGACCGACACGCGCACTGCAGCCCCTGCACCAATCGAGCGTGCAAAAATCCAAATGTAGTTGTGATCGCCCGTCCAAAGCTTAAACCAATCCGCATCTCCCAAACCGCAAATATTGCGCTGGTGTTCCACCCCCAGGCTGATAAAAACCGCTGTAGCCGCACTGTCATCCTGCTCCGCGCCATCCTCCACGCAGGTGGCAGGCGGGCTCACAGTGACTTCGGCTGCAGCATTTAATGGCCAGGCTTCAGCCTGCCCATTATTGTCGATGGCTCGCATACGGAAGCCGTAAGTTCCCCCCGGAGTCCCGACAAACCATGCTGTCCTTGCCGCTGCGGGGTAGGTCATCTGGCGAGTCGTGGACCAGGCTTCGGTTCCCGGGCGCCACTGGACCTGGAATGAGGATATTCCTGCGCCGGAATCGGTTGCTGTCCAGTTTAGCTTGAAAGCTGTTCCGTTGTAAGTAGTTGGCGTTGTCATCTGGCTGACCGGAGGAGGGCAGGCGTGGTCCACCTGGATGGTGCGGCGGGAAAGCAAACTGACCTCATTCCCTTCGTGGTCCCAGATTTTTAGAGCGATTTCCAGCGGACCGTTCAACGGTCCAATCTGGCACAAGTTCACATCCCAGTCAAACACACCTGCAGCGCTTGGATTGCTGACCCGCGGACCGATCTCCTGCCAGCTACCACCAATCAGCCCCTGTAAAACGGCGGTTTTGACACGTACGTCATCTTGCGTGCTGGCAGTTACATCCATCAGGGGGTTGCTGCCCGTCGCCACCACCGCCCCAGCCACAGGGCTCGTCAGCTGCCCGGTGGGAGGATTTGCGCCAGTGTTTCCCGATACAAACCAATCGTTATTCGGGTTCAGCGGGTCCGCTTTGTTACCGATGCACTCGGTCGCGCCGTCATAAATGGGCAGGTGCGTAACCTCGTAGCAGGTACGGGGGATGCCGTTGTTAATCGACACGTCTGTAAAACGCGCATCCACTGAGACACCCCAGGGATAGCCATCACCTCCCCACCAGAAACCTTGAACCACCATGAAATGGACATGCTCGGAAGTGCTGTAGCCGGTATCGTCCGTGTCGCCTATGTAGGTTCCCCTGCCAATATAGACACCCTGAACGAGGTGATCGGGCACAGTGCCGTAAGCAAGATGCAGGTAGATTTGGTATGCTCCGCCTACAACGTCCTGCAAAACGATGTAATTGGTGCAGTAAGTATTTCCATCAGGGCAACTATCACGCGAAGAGACAACTGTGGCTGCACGCGCCGAATTCAGGGGAAAATGACCAGCATCAGTGAAGTCGTAGGCATACTGGCAGACGTCCTGACCACAGCTTGGATAACCAAGGGGTGGATAATCATGGAAATGGAGAACAGAGCCCTCAAGTTTGTGGGCAGTGCCTTTGACGTATGGGAGGTAATAGCCCCAGATGGTTTGCGGACTCGCATTGGGAGCTTTTGGATTGGCAGGCTGGAATTCGGCTGGTAAAAAACCTTCAGGCATCAAGCTAACGACCTCTTCCCAGCCCGGGTCGCCTCTCAGCAGGACCTGCCAGCCATCGGTGGAGAGGATCGCCAGTGCTATGCCGGGTTCAGTTCCAAGCATCCGCCCACTGTAGTCGCGCATAGCCAGCCAGATCACAGCGGTTTTTCCATCTGCTGTGATGAATGCCTCATCCAGCACCGGCTCAAACAAGTTGCTGATGGGGTCATCGCTATTGGCAGCCAAAAATTGCTCGCAGCGTTGCTGGTAGGCCGTCCACAATTCTTGTTTTACCGCTTCACTCGCGATTTGTGGAGGTGGCGGGTCAGCGGAAATAAGCACAAAAATTATGAGCAAGCCCAAAGCAAACAATCCGATTGCCTGGATGATTTCCAATAGTTTTGGTCTTCGTAAAACCAAAAATGTAACCATGATGACAACGCTGCAATTTCTAAGCCTAAAAGTCAGGTGCTATTGGTAAGGTGAAGATGCAAATCAATAAACAATCAACAATGCGCAGAGGAGGGGGTTGTTGATTAGATTATACAATAACGCCCACTCCGATACAAAGGTCAATTTTCGTCTGCCACTACAGGAAAATTGGCGATACCCCGATCGTGCTCCTCACTTCAAAAATGAAACTTAAACAAAACACGATGGCTGCAAAGCAACCACCGTGTGAAAGGTAGATGAAGACCAGACGAACAGTCACTGCTCGACGGAAATGGCTAAGTTGTAAGGGTTCTTTTGCGTCTGTTTCACAACAAGGCAAAACAACCGTTCTGCAGAAATCAGACTAAATCTTGATTTCAATATCCACGCCAGCGGGGAGGCTGAGGCGCATCAGCATATCAATGGTCTTTGAATCGGGTTCCAAAACGTCGATCAGACGATTGTGGGTGCGGATTTCAAAGTGTTCCTGGGAATCCTTGTCGATGAAGGTCGAGCGGCGCACGGTGAATTTCTCGATGCGGGTCGGCAGAGGTACAGGACCAACTACCTTGGCTCCGGAGCGCTCAGCGGTCTCGACAATACGCTTCGCGGATTGATCGAGGATGCGATGATCATATGCTTTCAAACGAATTCTAATTTTTTGTTTTGCCATTTTCTACCTTTTCAATCTGTTTTCATTCAGGAACTTGAGTTCCTGGAAATGTCATGTTGGACTTAGCCGTTATACCGACCAAGTATTTTCTTCATATACGCGTCCGAAACCTGGGAGTAATGCTTGAATTCCATCGTGAACACTCCCCGGCCTTGCGTCGCGGAGCGCAGTTCGGTTGCGTAGCCGAACATCTCGGACAATGGTACTTCAGCGTGGATAGCTTTGGCATTACCAAAACGGTCTTCCATGCCAAGGATGTTGCCCACACGAGCGTTGACCTGGCCAATGATATCGCCTGTAAATTCCTCAGGAATCGTGATTTCGACTTTCATGATCGGTTCGAGAATGACCGGAGCGGCTTTTTCTGTTGCTTCGCGCACTGCCAGCAAGGCTGTCGTGCGGAAAGCCATCTCGCTCGAGTCGACTTCGTGATAAGAGCCGTCTACCAGTGTGACCTTGAAGTCGGTCATTGGGAATCCAGCCAGCGGACCACTCTCAGCTGCATCCAGCACACCTTTTTCGATGGCAGAGATGTATTCTTTCGGAATTGCCCCACCGCGGATCTTGTTCTCAAAGATAACCCCAGAACCATTTTCGAGCGGCTCAAGGTTGATGACCACATGACCAAACTGCCCGTGACCACCTGTTTGCTTGCTGTAGCGATAATTAAAGTTATTGATGGTCTTAGTGACAGCTTCGCGGTACGCCACACGCGGTTTGCCGACATTAGCCTGCACTTTGAACTCACGCAAAAGGCGGGTGACCAATACATCCAGATGGAGTTCGCCCATACCGGAGATAACCGTCTGACCCGTCGCTTCGTCCTGGCGGATCTGGAAAGTAGGATCTTCTTCCGCAAGCTTGATCAGGGAGTCGGACATTTTGTCCTGGTCGGCTTTGGTCTTGGGTTCGATCGCAATTGAGATAACCGGATTGGGGAAGCTGATGGTTTCCAACAAGACCGGATTGGTGGGATCACAAAGCGTGTCACCAGTAAAGCTGAATTTCAGACCAAGAATCGCGCCGATATCGCCAGCACCCAGTTCGGCAATGTCCTCGCGGCTATCCGCGTACATGCGCAGCAAGCGCCCAACGCGCTCTTTCTTATCCTTTGAGGCATTGTTTACTGTGCTGTTTTGTTTTATCGTGCCTGAATAAACACGAATATAAGCCAACCGACCCATGTATGGATCAGTTACGATCTTAAAAACCAAGGCGGAAAGCGGTTCAGAGGGGTCTGCGTGGCGCTGAACCTCGCTGCCGTCGCGCACCAGGGTGGCGTCGACCGGGGGAATATCCAGCGGCGAAGGAAGATAGTCAATCACAGCGTCCAGCACGTACTGCACGCCCTTATTGCGTAAACTGCTGCCGCAAAAAACCGGCGCAGCCTTGTTAGCAAGCACTGCTACTCGCAGGGCGCTCTTGAGTTCTGCTAATGAGATTGGTTCGCCTTCGAGGAACTTAAGCGTAAGGTCATCATCTGTTTCAGCGATGCGCTCAACCAGGGTGGCACGTTTTTCCGCTGCTAATTGGCGCAGCTTTTCCGGAATTTCCATGACGATCGGCTCCACGCCAAGATCGTCAGAAAAAGTGACCGCATTCTCTTCAAGCAGGTTTACAAAACCAATAAAGTTGGACTCTTCTCCGATCGGGATCTGCATTTCCAGAGCGTTAGCGCCCAAGCGTTCGCGGATGCTTTGCACGGTGCGTTCGTATGAAGCGCCTGTGCGATCCATTTTGTTGGCAAAACATATGCGCGGGACAAGGTATTTATCAGCCTGACGCCAGACTGTTTCACTTTGAGGCTCCACACCCTGGACCGAATCAAATACGACCACACCGCCATCCAAGACGCGCAGGGAGCGCTGCACTTCGGCTGTGAAATCGATGTGTCCGGGAGTGTCGATCAGATTGATGCGGTATCCCTTCCACTCTGCTGTAACAGCAGCGGAAACGATTGTGATACCACGTTCGCGTTCTTCGGGCATCCAGTCAGTGACGGTGGTGCCGTCATCAACGTTGCCAAGGCGGTAAGTCTTACCGGCATAAAATAAAATCCGCTCGGTAGTAGTAGTTTTACCAGCGTCAATATGGGCAATTACGCCGATATTACGGTATCGTTCGAGCGGATTTTCGGTCATAGTTGAACCAATAATTAGTTAAGGTGCAAATCCTGCTTACATGCGGAAGTGGGAGAAAGCACGGTTGGCTTCCGCCATCTTGTGTGTTTCTTCCTTGCGGCGGATTGATGCGCCCTGATTTTCAGCAGCGTCCATCAATTCACCAGCCAACTTCTCGGAGTAAGATTTGCCTGATCTAGCCCTGGAGGCTGCGATGATCCATCGCATTGCCAGAGTGAGGCGGCGTTCAGGAGCGACTTCCATTGGCACCTGGTAAGTGGCGCCACCGACACGGCGGGGACGGACTTCCATCATCGGGCTGACGTTTTTGAGCGCCTGCTCGAAGACTTCGATAC
>CAZOYK010000016.1:0-23466 GCA_964584065.1 uncultured Anaerolineaceae bacterium
TAGGTCTATGTGGCGCTTTTGGAGTAACTGCAGAGCAAATCCCTGACCGACTCTCAGGGATCCATATCAACACAACCTCAACCCCCACAGATTCCGTCCCGACACCTCCAACCCCAAGGACACAAGCACTGAAAAACCCACTACCGGTCATCGCTGGAGTGAGCGTATTGATTGTTATCTTCGTTTTGTTATTGTCTCTTCGAAGTAATCCTAAATCAATGAAAAACAATGTTCAGCCTAATACCATTCCGACAACGGAATCAATCATTACACCACAACAAAATATTCAAGAAGAGCCTGTAGAACTAGAACAGCCAACCTTAATCATTGAGCCATCAAAAACAAACACACCGGTAATTCTGATTGTAGTAGAAACTCCTACCCCCACAAAAATAGGAACATCGACCCCAAAACCTGGTTTCTGTGAACAAGGATTTTCACAGCTGTTTGAAGTTGGAGACCCATTGAGAGTCTGCACAGGACAAGACCGGCTAATCTTAAGAAATGAACCGTCACCAGAAGGTGGCGAGATCTTCAGAATGTATCCCGGCGTAAAATTAACAGTCATCGGTGGTCCATATTGCGATCCTGAAGATACTTGGTGGCTTGTACGTGTAAAAGCAGGTTCCTGGGTCTGGGACGGTTATGAATTTGCTACAACTTCAGAAGTGGAGGGTTGGGTCCGTGAAGGTGGTCGTGATGGAGATGATTATTACATATGTCCGGTGAACTAAATGATTGACAAACGGCAAGCTACTATTAGTGTTTTTTTGGTCAGCATCATTATTGTGCTTTTGGTCTTTTTTTGGATTGCATTTGGGGAAAGTGATTTGGGAAGCAATCGCATTCCAGATACGGCAAACTCCGCAGAACAATCTGGATTGAATCCGTACTCCTCTGTGCATCCGCTGTCTTTGATAGGGGTTACCGATACTCCGCCACTACCAACTGCGACAATGACTCCAACAGCGAGTCCAACCGTTACTGCCACATCCACCTCAACATCGACAATGACACCAACAAAATCATTCACTGGCTACGAGGTTATTGGTCACTCCGTTTTGGA
Organism: uncultured Anaerolineaceae bacterium; assembly: GCA_964584065.1. Lineage (GTDB taxonomy): Bacteria > Chloroflexota > Anaerolineae > Anaerolineales > Anaerolineaceae > Mesolinea. Next base: position 1,067 of record CAZOYK010000016.1, read on the forward strand.
GCGTCCTCTTGAGGTCTATCGTTTTGGAACAGGCGAACACCCACACATGATAATTGCCGGCATTCACGGTGGATACGAATGGAACACAGTGCACCTGGCTTTTGAACTAATCGAACTCCTCAATAATGAACCTGAAAGAATCCCTTCTAATAAAACTTTGTATATTCTTCCAAATTTAAACCCTGATGGATATGCAAAGGATTTTGGTCCAGACGGGCGAGCTAACGCAAACAATGTTGACATAAACAGGAATTGGGACTCCAATTGGCAGGCAAATTGGACTGGGAGCAATTGTTGGAGTTACAGGTTCATTGAAGCTGGTGATGGTCCGGAATCAGAGCCTGAAACGCGTGCGCTCAAGAATTTTTTGCTTGAGAGAAATGTCGAAGCAGTAATCAGTTATCACAGCATGGCTTATAGCATATTCTCTGGCGGATATCCTTACGATACTATCTCCATAGACTTGGCCAATGCTCTTGCTTTTGCCAGCCCATATGCATACCCCCCGTATTACGGAGACTGCCTTTATACGGGGCAGTTTGTCGATTGGGCTTCGGATCAAGGCATTGCTGCAGTCGATATTGAGCTAAAAAACCATGTCGATACAGACTATTTAATCAATGTCAACATCCTGGATGCATTCCTGAATTGGGAATATCCAATAATAGAGGAATGACTCTAGGCAAGACATCTAAACAATGGGTCCAGATGAGATAAAAGCCTGGACGCATCCAGCGGGATGGGAAGGATATCCACCTGGGCTTGGGTGTGGAAAGAAAGTTGATTGCGCTGCTTTCCCGTTGGAGAATTCTGGTGCCGTTTGTGAACTTCCTTCGGCGGATCAAATGGGGATTCAAAAGGCTGATTTCTGCACGGGGTTAGGTCAATCCGCCTGTAATTCCGTCATCGCGAGTGAAACATGGCGATCTGGCTGTATTTCCGTCATCGCGAGGGAAACGTGGCGATCTGCCTTTGGTTTTCATTGGTAGGGCGAGACGAAGGAGTCGTAGGCCGGCTTCCTCTGTTGAAGCCGGCTTTGTGTTGTTCCGAAGAAGCCGGGTTGAGAAGCGCAACCCGGCCTACGAAACTGGCTTGGGATTCCATTCGTAGGGCGAGCTTGGAAGCACTGCAAATGTCATCATGCACGCATCGTGATGTGCTTCCAATCCGCCAATAACAATTCAAGATTTCAAAAATGACCTTTGCTTTTTGGAATTCTCTCAGCGGCGGATTGAGGGCACGATACTTTCGTCCGTCACAAGGTTAACAGTGCCCTCAATCACGCCCTACAACTGCTGTCAGCGGATTGAGGACAGGGAGGGGTGCACGCAATTTTGCCGGATTGAACCCCGCAATCCGGCCTACGAAAAAACTCAATCTCGTCCCACAGGCATACCATTATTATTGATGTAATGCGAGACCAAGTAACCGTAGGGCGGAATGCGCCTATTTTGCGCACTCCGCCTCAGTAAATGGCTTTTGCCCTATGTCGGAGTGAGCCTGCGAAAGGTTTACGTGGGAAGAGGCTGTAAGGCAGTCTCATTACACAGCTTCGCCGGTACTTCGTCCGACCTACGACCTACGACCTACGACCTACGAACTACTACTTTTTGTGTGGGCTCATCCACGCGTGCAGCGAATTCGAAATCTCCGCTTTTTGGCGGGCGGGTTCGGTTCCTGCCTCTCCGCGTTGTAGCCTGATAACCGTTTTTCCGTAGTTACGGATCAGATACTTCAACCTGACCCAATACAAGCCAAAAATCTTTGGTGAGTTGGGCGGGATGTTATAGATCCTGGCGAGCGCCAGGCGGGGGATGAAGACGCGCTGCAGCCCAATCCTGACCTTGGAGAGCAGACCTTTTTCAGCCGACATTTCAACCAGATCGGGGGTGAAATGGTCTTCAAACCACACCCGCTCCAGCAGTTGACGGCGGGCGTTCTCAAGCAGACCGGGCTCAAACCCTTCCGGCACTAACGCGGGGATAACCTCAGCGGGGATGGGAACGTTGAGCTGGGTTTCAACCAACTGCAGCGTCAGCGCTGTGACCCTTTCCGCGCCCCAGGATCGGGCAATCCACACCAGTTTCTGCCAGTCGATCTCCGGGCGGAATTTGTGGATGACGAGCGCGATATCCATCAGCCCCCGTAAGCCCAGGTTGAGGTAGTGTTGGTAGGCCAGGTGCAGGCAGAGGTGCAGAATCAGGTCCTCAACTCCGAGTGCGAGCGCGTCCACATTGGCGATCGTCGCGGGTACTGTTCGCTGCCAGAGGGCGTCGGCGTCGATCGTGAAGGGTTCGTCCTCTTCGAGCAGCGTCCAGTGCAGCTCCACAAAAGGACCGCTTGCCTTTTTCATTGGCGGGACGTGTTTGGTATCGATGTTCTCATCCGCCAGGCTGAAGTAGGTGACCGTCTTATAGCCCAATTCGTCCATCACCTCAAGGCATATGGGCAGGTCGGGCTTTCTCACCAGCAGGTCGATATCGTTCATCGAGCGAGCGCCGATGTCGCGGTAGACGTGCTCAAGGAGGTAGACTCCCTTTAATCCCGCGGCAGGAACGCCAGCCTTTTGTAGAGCGGCAAGAATAATTTCAGTCTCATGCAGAAAAAGGATGTTTCGAACTGTGTTCGACAAGTGAAGTTGATTTAGCTTCTCTCTTTGAAGGATTTCTATTCCATGTGATTTGTTCAGGTTTTCCAGCAAAGTGTAAAGATATGGCGTTATGTTCTGTAGGTCCGCTTCAGCAACAAGCGCATCCCATTGTTTATCGTCCAGTTGAGCGATAAGAGCATAAAGCTGGGCTGAAGAGAGTCCTGGCTCAAGCAGGGTCAATAGAACCTGTAAAGACTCGAAATTTTCTGCCATGCAACATAAATTAATTGGGCGATGAACCCAATTTCCTTGGACCTAATTGTACCGAAGATGGGGGAATAATGATACTGACCTCATTCATGAGTTCTTAGCATTGCAAGGTGCCGGAAATGTGAATCCATTGACATGTTTTTTCTTGTTATTAAGAATCTGTTATACTGAAAGCGTAAAGTGAGAGGTGGATTTTACATATATGCGCGCAGTGCGCTTATGATAAGTTGAGATGAAAGAGACAAAGAAAATCAAGGCTTCCAGACTATTTAGTGTTGTGCTTCTGCTGGCAATGCTAATTGTTCCATCATGCAAACCGAAAGCGACCCATCTGACACAAAATTTGGAAAATTCCAGAGTTCCAGGGCAGAGTTCCACGCGAACCTCTGAAGAAGCCACCCAAAAACCCGGGCAGGAAACAGTCCCGGTTCAACCCCCAACTTCGGTTAACGATCCAACAGCTACTTCCATAGAGCCTCTGGTGACCCAGGGTGCCTCGCTAACATTGACGCCAGTGGAAGCATCGGCTTCTGCACCTATCGTTTTGACTCCCACTGCCACAACAAAATCTGCTACTACTCAAGCTGCGTCTTCTACTCCTGCGTCGACCCAAACCCGCACACCAACGGCGACTTCGACCAAACAACCCACTGGTTCTACCACCCTGGCACCCACCCAAACCCTCACATCAACACCCACTTCAACCAAACAGCCCACTGGTTCTGCCACCCTGGCACCCACCCAAACCCTCACATCAACACCCACTTCAACCAAACAGCCCACTGGTTCTGCCACCCTGGCACCCACCCAAACCCGCACACCGACGCCGACTTTGACCAAACAGCCCACTGGTTCAGCCACCCAGACCCGCACATCAACGTCTACTCTTACCGCAACAGCCACGCCGACTAAAACAGCCACCCTTACGCCTACCTTACAGATTGGTTGGGAAGGTGAGTGGGTGACCTATTTTGAGCGGGTGGATGGCTCCATCGGGGAGGGTACGCTCGAATTCAGCTTGCAGGGGACTGAGATGACAGCTGTGATGCGTTTGGATAATCTTGACTATCTCTTTGACGGAATTGTCTTCAATGACGGTAAATATGCCACAGGGTCATGGTCGGGTCCAGATGAGCAGGGTAATTTCTGGTGGGATCTTTTGGAGACAGGACAATTTACGGGATGCCATGAGAATCACTTTGCTTTTTGTGGTTCCAGACCAGGATTAAGCCAACCTTCCCCTTGCCTTGAACTGCCCAGCCGTTGACAGGCAACAGGAAAATGATTAGAGATTTTGTTGATAAAAAGATATAACTGATTATGTATTATACGTAGGAATATTGTATAATTATGTTATCTAATTAGGTAAATTATGCTATAATGATTTTAGTGAAATTGTGTAATTCGTTCAGTGTCAGTTTAAGGAGGTCTTTGCCATGTTGAAGAAATTTGCGTTTACTGCAGCTCTTACCTTTTCAATAATATTGCTTTTATTTTCCAGCGCGTCCGCGGCCATCAGTTTTGTTTATTCTGAAGGCGTCTGGGGGCGGGTGGATGACGGTTATGACGGCATCAAATTTGACGTAGTGGGTGTTATTGGTGTCGATCCGGGTACCGCTTGGGGAAGTGGATCAAAAACTACTGCAGACGATACCCTTACCCGCAACGCTACCGTGTGCACCCACAACCCTGATGGGGATGCAGCGCTGTCAGAATGGACGGGGACATCACCGGCAGTCTACACTGGCCTGGGGTTGCATACAATCGACACGACTGCGTGCACTTACCAGGGTTTGTTCATCTCTGAATATATTGAGGGAGTAGGTGATCCTGGTAATGATGCCATTGAAATCTACAACAATATGGGGCAGGATGTGGACTTGTCTCCTTTCTCCATTCAGATTTACAATGGCGGCAGCTCAACCCCCAGCGTCGATATTCCATTGGATGGTTACACCATCCTGAAAGACAGCACCTTTGTAATTGTTCGAACTGCTATAACAGGGGTTACGGCTAACCTAACCACAGTCAATCTGAGCTTCTCCGGCGATGACGCGGTGGCATTAGTAAGGGACTATATAGATGATACTAATGCAGGTTGGTGGGATTATGAAGGTCCAGATGAAGAGAGGGACAGCGCCACTGGTCTTCAGTACGCCACTGGCCCAACTGGCCTCAATCCCACAGTGGCAGGTTGGTCTATTGTCGATCGGCTGAATCAAAATCCTCCAACAGGCGATTGGAACCAGATAAGATATGGGTCACCGACTGCTTTTTCTGACAAGAGTGGTTTGGCGTTCCAGGGGATTACCAACGATGAATCGTTTGAGGAAAACAACGCCTTTCTGGCGGGCAAATTCTGCCATGTTAACAACCCCATTAGTGCATCTAACAGCTTTACCTATACCAATCTGACCCTGGACCTATACAATGTGGAATGCGGCACTGGCGCAGTTGCTCCGTTCCCTCCTCAAAGGATGACTTTTGTTTATCCTGTCACCCTGGATGAAACAAGTAATTCATACCCCTGCAAATATCCTCCATCAAATACGCCTTGTGATGATGCAGTCCTATTTGGGAATGCGGATGCAGAATTTACCTGTTTTTACCAGGGTAATGTTGAGAACACCTATAAGGTTGCCATTGTAGGGTTCATGGATATTAGTCCAAACGGGGATTGTTCTAATATCGTATACGACGCTGAAGACGCAAAAGGTTTTTTCATCAGCCAGGAAGGTTCTACCAACTGCGGTTGTCTTTTCGCCATGGTGACAGAATCTAATCCCACCGCGGTGGACCTGATCTCCTTTGACGCTGAGAGCGACCCTGAGGGCGTGAAGCTGTCCTGGGAAACCGCCACCGAAACGGATAATTTGGGCTTCAATTTGTATCGTTCTGATTCGTTGACCTCCGATAAGGTCCAACTGAATGATACCCTGATCCCACCCAACGTGCCGCCAGGCAGCCCCTTTGGCGCAACCTACGAGTTTGTCGACACTGGTGCTACAGCCTTCCAGACCTACTTCTACTGGCTTGAGGACATTGACGCTTCCGGGGAGATCACCTTGCACGGCCCTGTAGGTGTGACCCGTCCTTAAACCAAGGGATAAAAATGATTGGGGTTTAGTTGCCGCAGCCTTGAAATCTGTGTAGAGACCCTGAAGGTTTCAATCACGATTACGTGACACCTGAAAGCCTTGTGTCAAGTAAGTTTTAGAAGCAGATATATCTGTAAATGCTGATTAATGGAGAAATAAGACCTTGAAAGAACAGCTTTTCAAACGGAATCCAGATTTCATCTTTCGCAAAATCGTCGACGAAATGGTGTTGGTACCCATTCATCTGAATGTTGCCGATATGGAAAGTATCTATACACTTAATGAAGTCGGCGCTTCGATTTGGGAACGCCTGGAAGAACCGGCAAGCCTGGAGCAGTTGTCTTCAGCACTGCTTAGTGAATATGATTCTGATCTGGATACGATTTCTCAAGACCTGAGTGCGTTCCTGCAGGAACTGCAGGAATGCGGTGCTGTACTGGAGGCCTGAATTTAATGAACTGTTCTTTTGAATCCGACCTGGCGCTGGATGAGTTTACCGAGCGTATGCTGGTACCATTGGGCAACGCCAGGTATCCGTTTAGTGCCTCGATTGAGCTGACCGAGCGCTGCAATCTTAACTGTTTGCACTGCTTCATCAACCAACCGGCTGGGGATCCTGCAGCCAGGTCTGGGGAACTCAGTACCAATTCATGGCTAAGGGTCTTAGACCAGATGGCGGAAGCCGGCACACTCTTTTTACTTATCACGGGTGGCGAGCCGCTTCTGCGAGATGATTTTGAGGAAATATTTATTCACACCCGAAAGCGGGGTATGCTGGTCTCTTTATTCAGCAATGCCACTATGCTGACCCCACGGATCGCAGATGTTTTGGCAGACTGGGGTTTGCATTCGCTTGAAGTCTCCCTGTACGGGGCTACGCCCGAGACATATGAAAAGGTGACCCGCCAACCAGGTTCGTTTGAACGCTGCCTGCGCGGGATCGAACTGGCTCTCACCAAGGGCTTTAAATTCAGCCTGAAAACAGTGCTGCTGACCGTAAACCAGCACGAATTGGAGGCTATGAGAACGCTGACTGAAAGCTATGGGCTGGAGTTCCGCTATGACAGCACACTATGGCCGCGCCTGGATGGCACAACTGCCAATATGCAATATCAGCTCTCCAACCAGGAGATGCTTGAATTCGACCTTTCCGACCCGGATCGCCGAGAAGGTTGGGAAGAAACGGCACAATCTTTTGAAGGTCAATTGTTGAGGGCGGAAAATGTTTTCACCTGTGGGGCTGGTTACCGTTCCTATCACATTGATGCCAGAGGCAGGATGAGCCCCTGTATGATGGTACGCAGACCGCAATATGATGTGCTGACTGAGGGTTTTGCTGAGGCATGGAAGAAATTAGGTGCAATTCGCAAGCTGAAACGCAGCAAACATACCGCTTGTGAGACTTGCCCTGCTGCCGCGCTCTGCACCATGTGCCCGGGTTGGTCGCTTGCCATTTATGGAGATTATGAAAGCATTTATCCTCCGGTCTGTGAGATCGGATTGATGCGATATTCCAAATTCGCAAAACAAATAGTGTATAATGAAAATTTGAGGGATTAAGTATGGAAACCAATAAAAAGATTTATTCAGCTCCTAAGTTGACCCAGGTTAGACTGGTCGTCAAAAATTCTGTCCTTGGCACCTGCCACTCCAGTCCCGTCATGACCCCAAAGAAAGCAGATGTTGGTGGGTGTGCTACGGTTTATGCCCTGACCGGTACCTGTTGGGTAGGGACTATGCCCTAAACGGCCTAATGATGTTTCGTATACAAAGATCTTAGTCGCTTGCCACCGTGTATTTTCATTGCAGAGGAAATAATCGTTATTCAAACCACACACCAAATACCTGGGTTAGAGGTCGCCTTATTTAGATTACATCTTTCTGCCGAAGAAGATCAGCTAAATCTGGATAGCCCTCCCTGGCATAAAAGTTTTCGAACAGACGAAAATACCGCCGAGGTTCCTCAAGCCTCGGTTTTTTCTGCTGATTTTGAGTTCACACTTGAAAATCAGATAATAACTGCAGATAGTATCTCAGGTCCCGTTCTGTGCCAGACAAAGATCTGGCAACTGAGCCTTGACCAGGAAGGTCAATATATCTTTACCAACCCCATGCAAGCCCTGCGGCGCAAGTTGGTGGTTGACAACGGTTTCACACACGGACGCTTGCTTGGTGATTTCAAGAGATTTGAACAAGTTGGCAATTATCCTCTTCCGCAGGATCTTGAGATTGTGTTTTACGCAAATTGGCTGGGAGAATATGGAGATTTGATCTTGCATGCGTCAGGGTTTGCCCTGGATGGCAAAGGCTATGCCTTTGTGGGACCTTCCGGTGTCGGCAAGTCCACCCTGGCAGGCTTGCTTAAAGATGAACCAGGGGTGACTGTTTTGGGCGAAGACCAGGTAGTGTTGAGACATCTTGGGGATACCTTTTGGATTTTTGGAACACCCTGGCATCAAGACCGATCCTTGTGCTCGCCAATGGGGGCGCCGTTGGAAAAGCTGTTTTTCCTTGAAAAGAACGGTGAAAATTCGCTGCAACAGCTTTCTTCCCTGCAAGGTATAACTAAACTTCTCCAAACCGCTTTTATCCCTTACTATCGTCCTGATGTACTTGAAAAGATCCTGGGGCGGCTGGACCTGCTGGCACAAAGCGTCCCCTTCAGCCGATTAAGTTACATCCCTGGTGACAACATTTTAGCCAGAATTCTGGCATAATTACACTTATCACAAAACCTCTGTATATTAAGGCAGCGAATCTATGAAGAGCCTATCTGTTCGAATATCATTGATCTTGGTTTCCATCCTTTTGATTGCTTCTAGCTTACCTCAGGTTCAAGCTCAAGACTTAGACGAGGGAAGCTTTTTGCTGACACAATCCACATCAACAGGCATTCAGTTTGAAGTGCAGATTCCTCTCGACTCTTTGAGTCTGGACAGTTTCAATCAAGACGGGCAAGTTTATACCCATGTAAATCTGCCTGGAACTGCTGCTACAGCCGAGGTTGGCTCGCCGCAACTGCCTTTGATGAGTCAACTGCTGGCAGTCCCCTTTGGGGTTGAGATTGAGCTCAAAATTCAACATGGCAAAAGCAGAGTTATTGAGATTGAAAATCCAGTCCTTCCGGTACCCACTCAGATAATTGATTGGCTTCCACCAGACAGTAGCGGTTCTTTGTTGGGGACGCCTCAAGCACAATTGCTTTACGAACCAAACCAAGACATTTACACTGCTGACCGGAGCTATCCTGGTAAATTGGGAGAAATTGTTAATGATGGTACTATCCGTCAGCAGCGGGTGGTCAGTGTTGCCCTCTATCCTGTGCAGTACAATCCTTCGAGATCTGAATTGACTCTTTATGAAAACATTTCAGTGTCCCTTTCCTTCAAGGGCGGGGTTCAAACAGCAAAATCCTCATTCGAGCAAGAATCAACGGCCTATGAAGAGCTCTTCAGGCAGAAATTGCTGAATTACTCAACTTCACAAGCCTGGCGCTTGCCGATCAGCCAACAGGAGCTCCCGGAAACCAATCAGACGCTTTTATCCGGGCTGAATACTCTGCCCTGGACCCCTCCAGACCCTGCCTGGCGCATCAAAGTTAGAGAAAAGGGAATTCACCGCATCACTTATACTGAGCTGTTGGCAGCCGGTTTGGAAGTCGATCTTCTTGACCCACGAACTTTCCAGATGTTCTACCAGGGAGCAGAAATCGCCATTTGGGTGGAAGGCGAAGCGGACGGAAAGTTCGACTCGACGGACTTTATTCTCTTCTTGGCTGAACCTCTGCAGGATAAATACACCCTGGATGACGTTTTCTGGCTGACATACGGGGGAGATGCGAACGGGTTGAGAATGCAAACCAGAACCTCAACAGTTTCAAACAACTCAGCGGAGACATACTTTATTGACCAGACGCGTTCAGAGATTAATAAGAATTATATGCCTTGGGCAGTCGGCGATAATAATATCGAACGATTCCTTTGGGATATAATCTATGCGTCTGGTGACACCCCTAAGGTTTGGCCTTATCCTTTTTCACTAAACGCACCGGTGGCTGATCCATTCATCGACTGTACTCTGGATCTTGAACTCCTTGGATTTACCATCCTTCCTGAAGGGCATCACGCGGAAGTGTATGTCAATGATCAATGGGTTGGAGAATTGTTTTGGCAAGGCCGAAACTGGGCACATTTGTCTGCGCCTTTTACCGCTGACCTGCTTGCAGTTGAAAATACGCTTAAAGTAGTCTTACCTAATGACCAGGGCGCAATAGCTGATGCGATATATGTGGAAGCCTTCTCTATTACTTACCCATCGGGTTTCAGAGCTGAGAATAATGCCATCGCGTTTGATTTTGACCTGGATGGTAGCAATCGATTTGACCTGGAGGGGTTCAATACAAATTCTCTGTACCTCTTTGACACCAGTGATCCGGGAAACCCTCAGTTTCTAACGGATTTTCAAGTGCAGGCTGATGGGTCGGAATATACCTTGTCCTTCCAGGAAGCGTCTGAGGCAAGTGGAGAGCATTCCTATCTGGCAGTTGGGACAGAAGCCTTGAAGCAGGTTCACGCCATTGAGGAGAACACTTCCACTTTGGAAGATCCACTAAACGGTGCCGACTACCTGATCATCACCCACGAGGATTTTCTGACTCCGGCACAAACGCTTGCCGACTACAGGCAAAGCCAGGAATTGCGAACGATGGTGGTGAACGTCCAGGATATCTACGACCAATTTGGATATGGGATCGTGGGAAAGGACCCCATCCATGCCTTTTTATCTTATGCCTATCAAAACTGGGCAGCACCAGCGCCATCTTATGTAGTACTGATGGGCGATGGTCACTATAACCCCAAAGGCTATAACCCTGCTGAATATGGTGCCTGGAGGGAGAGTTTTATTCCACCTTACCTGGCTTATGCCGATCCAGCTCTTGGTGAAACAGCGGCGGATAATCGCTATGTTACTTTTGATGGGGAAGGTGATATGCTCCCGGACATGATGCTGGGCCGGATGGCAGTTATGACTGCTGACCAGGCCAGCGCTTTTGTCAATAAAATCATGGCTTATGAGCAGAATCCATCAACCATTGACTGGCAGACTCCGGTTTTGGCAGTGGCGGACAATTCGGATTACGGTGGGAATTTCCCGGCGATATCGCAATTTTTGCTCTCCAGCAGTTTACCGGATGAATACCAGGCCCAGCGGGTTTATCTCGGAGTAACACATGCAGATATGGCTGATGCTAAGACGGCGGTGATCGACGCGATCAATTCTGGAAAATTTCTGGTGAATTACATTGGCCACGGCGCAACACACCAGTGGGCTGACAGTGTAGGGTTACTTGCGGTCAATGATGTCGCTGGATTGACCAACCCTAACAAGTATCCGATTATCTCCGCTATGACTTGTAAGGAAGGCTATTACATCAATCCTCATGCGACAGGTAGTAGTTATGAGTCTTTGGCTGAGGTGATCACCAGGGCGGAGAACAAGGGAGCCATAGCGAGCTGGTCGCCGACAGGCAATAGTGTTGCCACTGGGCATGACATCATCAACCGGGAGTTATTTGTCGCAATTTTTTCTGATTTGGTGCCAAGAATGGGACAAGCCACCCAGCAATCGCTTCTTGAATTGTGGGCAAGCGGCACTTATTTGGATCTGATTGATACCTACCTGCTTTTTGGTGACCCTGCGCTTTTGTTCAAACGCGGATTAACTGCAGTTCATGATGTGTACGAGATTGACGAGGATGGAATCCTTTCGATTGAAGAAGGGGTGTTAGTGAATGATATCAATCCTGAGGAAAAGAACCTGACAGCCGAGTTTATTGATGGAAGCGGACCAAATTTTGGCGAAGTGTTATTTAATCCGGATGGTTCTTTTACATACACCCCCAACTCAGATTACTACGGGATGGATAGCTTTTCGTACCGGATAAACGCCAATAATGGTGAGCAGTATAGTAATGAGGCGAGAGTCACAATTATCGTTAATCCTGTCAATGATGGCCCCCCAGAAGCCTTGCCTGACAGCTACACGGTTAAAGAGTCTCAGACTTTGGTGGTGGACGCACCAGGCGTATTGGAAAATGATACTGACCCTGATGCAGACGAACTGGCAGCTTCATATGTCGAGACTAGCGGCCCAACGCATGGGGATCTCGTTTTCAATGAAGATGGTTCCTTCAGCTATACACCGGATGCTGGTTTTAGTGGAGAAGATTATTTCATCTATAAAGCAAGTGATGGTGTTTTGGAAAGCCCGGAAGCGCTTGTGACGATTACAGTGGAACCATACAAAAATATATTTCTTCCGCTGATATTGCGATGAGGTGTGCGCACAATCATTTGATCTGAGAAACAAGATCAACGGAAAAAGGCCTGGTATCTATTAAAAGAAGCCCCTGAATCGCAATCGATACGTTCAGGGTCTTTTGTTATTCAGTGAGTTGGCGCGAAACTAATGTGGCTTGCCGTTTGCCAGATCAATAATTAATTCAAAGTTCTCTTTGATGAGGATCTCAATTTCCTGGGCGATGACGTCGGGGGGTTCTTTGGTTACATAGGGGTCGGGGATGTTGAAGGGAAGTCCCGAGAGCTCACTAAGCAAGAAGGTTTTGTGGGCAAGCTGGGGGAAATCGAGCAGGATTGATTCCTTTTGACCCTGTTCCATGACTAAGAACAGATCGATGGAGGAAAGATTCAAGGCTTCAATACCTTGGGCAACGTGAGAAGAGAGATCAAGGCCGCGTTTTTCGGCCTCGATAAAGGCCTCCGGCGTAGGTGGAATGAGGTCATGCACCCAGGAGCCGGCACTTTCAACAATCCACTCTCCAGGCAGCTCGCGTGAGGCTAATTCATGCTTTAGTATCGCTGCTGCCAGGGGAGAGCGAAAACGGTTCATGGTACACACAAAAGCGATCTTTGGCAAACTGACCTCACCGAATTTTCCTGGGGGATGACTGAGATGCTTAATCCTTACTTCGGTTTTTGTTGAAGAAAGATAGCCACGGTGTCACAACCTGTTCATCTGCTTCCTTTTCAGTGTTCGGAGCGATGGTTTGGTTGTGATAAGAGTAGTGATTGCTGTAGGGAGAATAGTAGTTATATCCGCCGTAATAATAGTCGCGGCTTTTAGGGATTTTGTTGGCAACAATACCCAGAACGTGTGAACCAATGCGGTTAAGCTCTTCGATTGGGCGCAGTGCGGCGATAGCCCGGGTTTGCCCGGGGATGACCACAAAAATCACTCCGTCCACTTTGCCCGAGAGGATCTGAGCGTCGGAGACGATCATGGGTGGGGTGTCAATAATCACTAAATCAAAACGCTCTTCAAGGTCCTTGAGGGTTTGGGACATTCTCTCACTGCCCAGGAGTTCGGAGGGGTTGGGAGGAATGGTTCCGCAGGTAATGATGGAAAGGTTTTCGACCTGGTCATAAGTCTTTAATACGTCATCGATGTGAAGTTTGCCAGTGACGACATCACTTAATCCTCTTCGGTTAGATTTGTTGAACTGTACGTGGACCTTTGGGCGGCGCATGTCTGAGTCGATAATAATTACGTTTTTCCCACTCTGGGCTTCAACGATGGCAAGGTTGGCTGCAACAGTTGATTTGCCTTCGGATTCTCCTGAGCTGGTGACCAGTATGGTTCTGGCAGGGTGATCCACCGATGAATATTCCAGATTGGTACGCAAAGAACGAAAGGCTTCCGCAACGGGTGAGCGCGGGTTCTTTGCCACAAAAACACCCAGCGAATCTTCGCCTTGTTTCGGGTTGTTCTTAAGTTCTCCAATGAATCCAATTACCGGCGTGTCCAGAAGATCTTTGATGTCGTCTGGAGTTTTGAGTGTATCATCCAGGAACTCAACCAGAAATGCAAATCCAGCAGTCACGAACAGACCAATCGCGGCAGCAAGCATAGCGCTCTGAACCGGTTTAGGTGATATCGGAGAGGTGGGTTTGTTAGCTGTCTCCACCTGCATGACGGTTGGTGTGGATTGGGCTTTTGAAAGACGCAGGGTTTCTAGACTGTTGATACTGCTGATGTAGATCTGCTGGTAAAGGTTGAGAGTGGTCTTGAGACGATCAAGATCGACCGAGCTGGCTTCGCCGGTATCGGGCGTTTTGCCGAGCACAACCAGTTGGGTGTAAATCTGCTGGTAAAGGGCAAGGATGGGGCTGAGTTCGTCGATTTTCGCCTGATCGTTGGTCAGACGAGCTCGATCAACTTCAGTGGCAGTTAAAGGATCAATATCGGACATGTCGAGCTTTATCGCGTTAATTTGCGACTGGACATCTGTCATCTGAGCCTGGACGTTCTCGATTTGCTTTTGCAGGATTTCAGTCGAGAGGGATGTAATCTGACTTTCGAGTGCTGCAATCTGCTCTTCAGCCTGATCCACGCGGGTTTGCAGGTTGCGCTCAGCCGATTCAAACTGCACTGTTTGCAGCTTCACATTTTGATCGATGAGGATATCCACCAAACCATTGGCGATTACGGCTGCCTTGTATGGGTCAGTGTCCTTGACTGTCAGAACTACAAACTTGGTTTCAGCTACCTGTGAGGCGGTAGCCTGCCCTTTCATGACCGGGAAACCAAGACGGTTGGAGGCTTCATAGAGCAAATCTTCAGTGGTCAGCAGCTGCGTATAGGTGCTGATGATGTCCAGATTATTCAAATAAGAATAGTAATCATAGGTTGTTTGGGCTGCAGGCAGAATCACAAACCTGGCTTGTGCCTGGTAAACAGGAGTTTGGCGGCTGCTCAGGTAATAGCCAAGCCCTCCACCAATAATGGCTCCTAAAACCACCAGCCAAAGCCAGCGCTTGAAAGTTGAAAAAAGTTGTTTAATATCCATTCTTACCCCAGGACTGATTGAGAGGAATGTATTTCAATCCTTTAGGATACCATAAGTTAATAAAAAGCGGAAATGGTATTTCAGGCTGAGACTTCTGCATCATAGTTACTTACAGGGACTCAGGATAGATGCACTTGTGAGACTATCAGCCTCAGATATGTTAAAATAGACCCTTATGGATGTAAAAGTTGTTGCAACGAACAAAAAAGCACGCTTTGAATACTTTATCCAGGAAACTTTTGAGGCTGGTTTAGCTTTGAAAGGCACCGAGATAAAGTCCATTCGCCTGGGGCAGATCAGCCTTCAGGAAGCGTATGTGCGAACCGATGGCAAGCAGGCCTGGCTGGTGGGGGCGCACGTGGCGCCCTACGAACACGCCAGTGCTACTCAGCACGATCCTGCGCGTGAAAGAAAATTACTACTGCACAAGCGGGAAATTAAGACCCTATGGGACTCAGTTCGGATCAAGGGGATGACAATTGTCCCAATGAAAGTCTACCTGAAAGCCGGAAGAGCCAAGCTGGAAATCGGCATTGCCAAGGGCAAAAAGCAATATGACAAGCGCGAATCCATCAAGGAACGCGACATCGCGCGCGAGAACTCACGCAAGTCCGGTGATTACTAAACGTTGTATCTACAGAGTTTGGCTTGCCGCTGCGCTCTGGATATAATTGCGCTATGAAACTAAACCAAGGCATCAGCAGAAGAGACTTCCTGAAGTTGTCAGGTTATGTGGCTGGCACAGCCCTGCTGCCCGGGGTCAAACCTGCAGCAAGACAACTAAAGCAGACCTACCCAACTGGGAAAAAGTTGGGGCGTGTGTGCGTGGGGGAGTACCGTTCCTGGGTGGACTTGAAATCAGAACCCAACATGAACGCTCCGGCAGTAGCACGTGCCTGGCGGGATGAGGTCTTTGAAATTAAGCAAGAGGTTGTGGCTAACATCCTGGATTTCAATCGTTACAATCAGCGTTGGTATGAAACTCCCAATGGGTTCATTTACGCCCCGTTTGTTCAGCCTGCCAGGCATGTTGTGAATACGCCTCTTAGCAGTCTGCCCCTCGACAACGAGGGCAAACCGGGTTTGTGGGTGGAAATCACTCAACCAGTGGTCGATATGGAACTTACCAAGTCGCCATCAAACGCTTCTTCCTGGATCCGCGACTCTCAGGGCTTGGCGAAGCTCTATTACAGCCAGGTTTTTTGGGCATTTGACGTGCGCCAGGCCAACGGCAGGACGGAATACCTTCTCGGTGAAAAATATGGGGCTCTGCCTGATTACTACTGGGTTGATGCGGCTGCCTGCCGGCCTGTGACCGCAGAAGAGGTCAGTCCAATCCACCCGGATGTTGGTGACAAGCGCATTTTGGTCAATCTGCAGACCCAAACGCTCTCGTGTTTTGAGGGCTCACACGAGGTCTACTTCTGTGATGTCTCAACTGGCTACATCAAGGAAGGGAAATGGCTTACCCCACCTGAGACCACCCCGGTCTGGCGTAAGATGATCTCGCTTCACATGAGTGCTGGAGGGGTCTCGCAATACGATTCGCCAGGCATTGCCTGGACCACGCTATATCATTCCGACGGTCAGGCAATTCATGCTGTCTACTGGCACAACAATTTTGGCATTGCCCTATCTCATGGCTGTGTTAACTGTTTACCTGACGACGCCAAATGGATCTGGCGCTGGACGAACCCGGTGGTGGGATACTATCCGGGTGAGTTGACAGTAACCAACGCGACCAACTCAACCTATGTCCAGGTGATTGAAAGCTGATCGGGCGCGGCTGAAAAGCGATGGTTGAAGTTTTCCTACTAAGCACCGATCCGACCAGTGAAAAAGTCGACAAGATAAAAACCTGGCTTTCTTCGCTTCAGGAGGTCTATCCCCACCAACTTAATCTGGTGGACCTTCGTCAGCAAAGATATTTCAAGAAGCGTAAAGAAGAAACATTGATCCTCCGGATTGATGAGAAGCAAATATCATATCCTGAGAATCCTGAAAGCATCAAGCTGGCTTTGAGTGAAGCTCACAAGAATGCAAATTCGCCTGATTATCGCCCAATGGCAGCCAAAGACCGCCTGGGGGCAAGAGAACGGTTTTCTTTGTGGTTTTCAAAGCACTATCTGGCTTTGATCAATATAATCCTGGCTCTGTATGTTGGTTTGCCTATGCTCGCGCCGGTGATGATGAAGCTTGGGCAGGTGGAGCAGGCCAAAACCATTTATGGGCTCTACCGACCACTCTGCCACCAATTAGCATACCGTTCCTTTTTCCTCTTTGGAGAACAGGCTTACTACCCGCTTGAAGTGCCGGCTGGCTCTAATAGACTGACCTATTCGCAGATTTCCGGGAATCCTGTTGAGAATATGCAACTCGCCAGTGAATTCGTTGGAAACGAACGCGCAGGTTATAAGATCGCTTTGTGCCAGCGGGATGTTGCCATTTATGGCTCACTCCTGCTTTTTGGGATCGTGTTTGCTTTGACAGGCAGAAAATTCAAACCGCTGCTTTGGTGGCTTTGGATCCTGCTGGCGATCGGACCGATGGGTCTGGATGGCGTCTGGCAGCTTTTAAGCTATTTGCAGATTCCTTTTCTGAGCTGGCTGCCTGTGCATGAAAGTACGCCATTTTTGCGCGTGTTGACTGGGGCAGCTTTTGGTTGGTTTACGTCCTGGTTTGGTATACCAACAATTGAAGAGACCGTCTCGGAAGAGCGGATGCGGCTCGAGGCTAAGGCCGCGTTGGAAAGGCAGAGAAGCTGAGTTATGCGACAGTTCCAACAAGATGGACTAGTTTATTACAAATTCGATAGCTTCGATGATGACGCGATTGATCATGCAATATTCAGCCGTAAAGGGGGCAGCTCAAAAGGACCTTACGCAAGTTTGAACCTTGGAGGTACCAATGGGGATGACCCAGAGGCGGTGCTTGCCAACCACGAAAAGCTTTTCAAGGTATTTGGACGACCATATTCCAGCCGCTTTGACGTCTGGCAGGTGCACGGAAAAACCATTTTGTTCAGCGAGGCACCCCGTCCGCCCGAGAAAAAACATCCGCCGGCGGATGGCATCTTTACCGACAAACCAGAAGTTACCTTGATCATGCGTTTTGCTGATTGTGTACCGCTTGTGTTTCACGACCCAGCGAAAAAGGTAGTGGGGATTGTGCACGCTGGATGGCAGGGCACATTGCTGCGCATAGGCGCTGAGGCTGTCAGCGCGATCCAGCAGCGTTATGGGTCTGTGGCAGCCGATTTGCGCGTGGGGCTGGGGCCTTCCATCTGCGGCAAGTGCTACCAGGTGGGGGAGGAAGTGCGGCGGCAGTTCCTGAAAGCTTGGGGCGCAGAGGCTGACCAATTTTTCGCGGAACAGGATACCGGGCTTTACCTGGATTTGTGGGGGGCAAACGAATGGACGCTGCGCCAGGCAGGCGTCAAACAGATAGAAAATTCAGGCTTCTGCACTGCGGAAAACCTGGACGCGTGGTATTCTTACCGAAAGGAAAAAGGCGTCACTGGCAGGTTCGCGGTGGTAATTGCCGTAAAGTGAAATGACCGAAACTAATCCCGAGCTCATCCGGAACATAAAACAACGGTTTGAAATCATTCAAGCCAATGTCACGCTTGCGGCCGAAAAGACAAGCAGAGCTTTAAGTGATGTTTTGATTCTCGCGGTCAGCAAGCGGCAGCCTGTTAGTGTGATTGAGGCAGCCTATGCCTGCGGCTTGCGTTCTTTCGGTGAGAATTATGCCGAAGAAGCCCATGAAAAGATTGAGCAGCTCAGGTACCTTCCCGACATCCGTTGGGAGATGGTTGGTCACGTTCAGAGCCGCAAATCGGCATTGGTTGCGGCAGACTTCGCCAGGGTGCATTCACTGGACTCCCTCAAACTGGCACGCAGATTTGACTCAGCGCGAGAATGCGAGGGAACATCCCAAGTGCTGGAAGTATTGCTGGAGCTGAATGTCAGCGGGGAAGCCTCAAAAGAGGGTCTGCCAGCCTGGCAGGAAGAGCAGTGGGAAGATCTGCTGCCATTCATCAGCGAAATCCTCACTTTTGGTCACTTACGTCTGACCGGTTTGATGGCGATGCCTCCCTTGTTCGAAGATCCAGAACAAAGCCGGCCGTTCTTTCAGAGGTTAAGGCAGGCACGCGATTATCTGAACTTCCAAATCCCAGGTTTGGGACTGACGGAGCTTTCCATGGGCACATCAGCTGATTATGGTATCGCGGTTGAGGAAGGGGCAACAATCATACGCATAGGAACAGCACTGCTTGGTCCTCGGATCAACAGATTGGAAAAATAAGATGCAATTTTTGTTTGAATTTATTTTCTCTCTGTTTCAAGGAATGCGAATTTTCCTGGTGCTGGGGACGCTGTTACCGATATTCCTGCCAGCCGATAACATGCTCCGCGAGGGAATTGAACGCATTGTTGAACCCGTTTTGCGACCTTTCCGCAAGGTGATCAAACCTATTGGAGGCTTTGATTTCACACCTTTGGTGCTTTTTTTGGCCCTGAATGTCGTCGAATCTCTTATTCGCCGTTTCTTGCTTCCCCTGGCACTTAATTAGTCAGGATTTGTGCAGAATTCGCCCACAGTTTTTGCAGTAAGCCACAACGTTGGGAGACTTGGCTACCTGGATATCCGCGGGAGGTACGGTTACGCCGCATGCGCCGCAGGTGTCATCTTTGACTTCAGCAACAGCTCTGCCGGCTTTACTCTTTAGAAGTGTGCGGTAGATTGCAAAAGTTTCCTTATCCAGTTGATCAATCAGGGCTTGTCTCTGGGCGTCCACCTGGGGAATCTCGGACTCAATTTTGTGTTTTTCGCCAATCAGCAGTGAGTTTTGGGAGGCTTTGCGATCCAAGACATGCTGAAGTTCCTTTTCAGCCTGATGTAAGGCATTTGTTGTTTCCTCAAACGCCATCATCGCCTGGAGTTGTTCATCTTCAAATTTGGCAATTGTTCGATCCAGCGCATGCGTTTCTGCCTGCAAATCCTGCAGTTCCTTCGGGTTGCGGACCTTGCCGGAAAAGAGATTTGACTGGGTTAGTTCGCGCTTGAGCTTCTTCTCTTTCACTTGATCGATTAATCCCTTCAAAACGGACTCAGCAGATTTGTTGATCCCCTGAGCTTCCACCAGTCTGGCGTTAGCCTGGCTGATTTCTTTGTCAGCAGCAATAATGCGGTCGATCTCCTTCAAGCGCGCGTTCATTTTCATCCGCAGGGTGTCCTGGGTCTGAAGGCGAAATAGGGTGAAGGAAGTGTTCATAGTTGCTCCATTTGGTGCGGGTGTGTAAGTATTGTAACATCCAAATCGGTTGGCTTGCACCTATCAAGGTTTAGAAAAATCTCCGCATCCAGCTTATGAAACAATAGAGATAATTCAGCCTCCTTTGCTGTTTGTTAGCAATCCAAGTTTAAGTTTCTCCTGTTGTGATTAAAAAAGTCATCGATATTTTTAAAAATATCGATGACTTTGAAATACATTAAGGTTACGATGTTAGTAAGCTGTTTCCAGTTCAGATTTATCAGTCAATTTTTTAAACTTTAATTATTGATTGGATCAATTCTGGTAATTTTGAAGTTGTCATACAGGAAAGTCACCACACCTTCCTCACCGATTGCCATACCGCCTTCAACGCCAACAGAGTGAAAATTTTGTTCTGGAATAGTTAGAAAGAATTCGGGCACTCCATCAACAAGCAAGCCCAAATATCCTGCGCCGCATATCCCTGTCAGATGATAGGTTCGTCCGGAAACCAAACTATCGAACTGATCGGTTGGAAGATTAGAATCTCCAAGCCCAGTCCATTTACCGTTTTTGTATTGCAAGTAAGAAGCGTTACCTGCTCCCGAAAAGTGGAATGCATAAATATTATTCGAATTTCCATCAACGTCACATAAAAAACCAGTGTAAAGTAATTCAGGTGACCCGGGGGCTACGGTGACGTCTGTTTCCATCATTACGCCTGAGTTAAACCAAGTCAGGGATTCAAGCTTGGAATAGACCCATGAATCGTCCGTTGTATTCGTTAAGGCCAGTTTTCCATTTTCAAGTTTGACCGTTTGTCCCGGGTCAGTAAATTGTGACCATGATCCGGTTGGATTTGAGAAGTCTTCGCTATAGAGAACCTCGCCAACACGAATGAATTCGAAAGGATCGATAGGAGCATAGACCCATTCATCCTGCGGTTGCATGGTGGTTGCTGAGAAGTTATCGAAAACAACTGTATTTGGCATGTCGACCATTGCAGTTCCACTGCTATTTATGCCGCTCCCTCCAGAGGAATAAAGCCCAATTCGCCCAGGTCTGAACTCAGATATTGGATATCGAATAACTTGCCTTCCATCAATTATCAAACCTAAGGCTGTTGAGGAACAAATCGCCTGGAGATGGTAGTTCTGTTGAACCACAAAATCTGTAAGCTTAACAGAACTTATTGAGGATAACGTAGAGTTGTCGGTGGTTTGAGAAATGGTGGCATAATATTCCCTCCCCAATTTTTCTACACCTATGCCATAAAATGCTTTCTCCCAGGCATAGCCGCAAACTATTCCGCCCCCACCAGTTTCATCTCCAGTCTGAGAAAAAATCATATCAACTTCAATGCTTAATTCTGAAGCCTCAACGATAGTCCTGGGACTGCTTACCACCGCTGCCGTGAGTCCTGATGCTTGCAACAGGTACCCCCCATTTTCCTGAGAAGTAGCAGTTGTATTTTTAGACAACAGCACTTCCCAGTCAGCAACAGAAGAGAAGTCTGTGAAATAAGGTTGCTGACCCAAATCGGGCGTTGATGTGGCGGTGGGTTCGAGAGTTGCAGTAGGGGTAGGGGTGTTTTCAGGAACAAGGGTGGGAACAATTGTATTTGTAACAATTGTTTCTTCGGTCTCTTTCACGGGAAGAGTTTCACCCATTTCCGGTGACGGAGCACATGCAGTCAGGATTAGTGTAAGCAAAATTATGTTGATAAGAAAATGTTTCACGGATTCGGACTCCTTACTATTCAATTGCTAAAACGAAACGAGCTTGTGGGTTAACAATTTCAATATTGTACCAAAAAAAACTCATGTCAAGAAGAACGAATTATTATTAGATTTGATTTCGTAAAAAAAACCATTTCTAATAAAAGTGGAGAACATTCTTAATCAAGCACTGCACAGACTGTGTGCAAAATTGACAGCATCCGCCGGTTTGCGCGTAATCAAGACTCAGCCTGTTATGTTATAATTGCGTGCATTATTCTCGAGGAATATTGGACGGAGAACAAAAATTGGCTTTCTTTAACCCCATAAAATGGCTCTTAGGGTTGCTTTCACAAGACCTGGGAATTGACCTTGGCACTGCTAATACATTGGTCAATGTCAGGGGCAAGGGCATTGTCATTAACGAACCATCCTGGGTGGCGATTGATAAACGCACCCGTGAACCACTGAAGATTGGGGCTGCTGCCAAAGCGATGGTGGGGCGTACGCCAGCTAATATGGTTACGCTCAGACCTCTGCGCGATGGAGTGATCTCGGAATATGACATAACCCAGGCGCTGCTTGAGTATTTCATCAGCAA
>CAZOYK010000017.1:0-23363 GCA_964584065.1 uncultured Anaerolineaceae bacterium
GGAAAATATTGCTTTAAGTGTCTGACTCTGAGAATGTAGCGGTCGTCAATTTCAGCTGTTTTTTCGAGGTTTTGATTATTTTCCATACTAAGCTTTTTCCTTCATATCTTTATAAAGATAGCATGTTGCCATATGGGTGTCCGAGAAATAGATTTCTTCGGGATAGGGTCCATCACAAATTGGCATTCGGCGGTTACAGCGATCTCTGAAGTAGCAATAATTGGGCATGTTGATCGGATTGGGCACATTACCAGGAATGTTATATAAGCGATCTACGAATTTGTTGATTACAGGTTTGGATGCCATCAAGCCGACCGTGTAAGGATGACGCGGGTTATGGAACACTTCCTGCGCAGTACCTTTTTCGACGATGCGGCCGGCGTACATGACCACGACATAATCAGCCATCTCAGCGATCACACCCAGATCGTGTGTGATCAGCATGATGCTGGAATTGATTTGATCTTTTAGCTTGCGCAGAAGGTCCAAGATCTGCGCCTGAATGGTGACATCCAGAGCAGTCGTGGGTTCATCAGCAATGATCAACTTTGGGTTACAAGCCAAAGCCATAGCAATCATGACGCGCTGACGCATACCGCCCGAAAGTTCGTGCGGATACATCTGGTAGACGCCGGTGTTATTGGCAATGCCTACCATGTCAATCATGCGCAGGGAAACTTCCTTTACTTGTTCAGGGCTCATTTCCGGATTGTGCAGAGAGACAACCTCATCAATCTGATCACCAGCCTTGAAAACCGGGTTCAAACTGGTCATCGGTTCCTGGAAGACCATGGAAATCTGGGCACCACGAATGGTCTCCATCACTTCGGTAGGTGTTTTGGCAACATCATAGACGCGATCGCCATTAAAGCGGACTGTTCCTTCCACAATCTGACCTTGAGGTCGTTGGACCAATTGCATCAGTGAAAGCGCGGTTACGGATTTGCCGCAGCCGGATTCACCCACCACACCAACGGTCTTGCCCCTGGGGATGTCAAAAGTCACCCCATCCACAGCTTTTACTGTACCAACATCAGTAAAGAAATAGGTATGCAGGTTGTCAAACTCGACCACATTACGGCGATCTTTCATAGTGGTGATGTATTCGCTTTCAGGCACGTTCTTGCGATTGCGTTGTTTTTCAATCGCGTTGGTAATGCGCCTGTTTTCACGTGTAATGCGGGCTGATTCCTTGGCAGAAAGATGAATTTTCTCTTTCGGTGCCGCAGGAGTTTCGTCAACTATTTCGTTGATGAGATTTTTTTCTTCAGTCATCATTCTCACCTATCTTTTCATCTTGGGATCATAAGCATCCCGAAGACCATCGCCGATGAAGTTAAAACCAAGCACGGTCAGCAAGATGAGCGTTCCTGCCGGGATCCACATAAACCAGTAGTTTGTCATAATGAAGGCGTCGGAAGAAAGGTTAATGATACTTCCCCACGAGGCCAAAGGATATTTTACGCCCAATCCCAGGAAGCCAAGTGTGGCCTCTGAGATGATAATTCCTCCCAACCCTGCTGTGGCAGAAACGATCAGTAGCGGCATCACGTTCGGCACCAGGTGGCGGAAAATGCGCCGGCTGGTGCGAATGCCAGTCGCCTCGGTAGCCACCATGAAATCCTGCTCACGTAAGGATAGGATCTGACCACGAACCACACGAGCCACGCCTGTCCAGCCTAAAAGACCCAAAACTAGCATCAAAAGGAAGATGCGCGCCATCGGCGCAACCTCGAGGGTATCCATCACCGAACCAAAAATGATCACCATCGGATAGAAGGGGATACTGTTGAACAGATCGACAAAACGCATCAAAGCAGTGTCAACTCCTCCCCCAAAGTAGCCGGATATACCACCGATAATTACACCGATCACGATCTCAAAAAAGACCACCACAAAGCCAACCAGGAGTGAAACCCGACCACCATACATGAGGCGGGTCAGCACATCCATGCCGTTGTTATCCAGACCGAGTAGGTGTTCATCCGAGGGTCTTTCCAGGATGCGGATCAACTCAGTGGGCGTTTCCCTCTTGATGTAATAGTTGGTATTGACCAGAGCGATATCATATTCAACAGGATCTTCACCAGGATTAGCAAAAGAAAACTCGTTTCCCCTGTCTACAATTGTTTCCCTGACCACTTTTTTAAAGCCAATTGAGAGTGTTTCAGCCTGGTCCAATGGATTTACAATGATATTCGAAATTTCCGCAAAGGCTTTTCCAGACGCATCATAAATTGTACTGAGACCTTCTTCTTCAACAATGCTGTATTTATCCTTGTCAATAAAGAATTCGTTTTCATCATTGGCGATTGCTCTGCCGCTGGCCAGTCTGAATTCATAACTATCAACTGTCGCAAGATCCTTGGGGTTATAAGGATCATAAATGCTAAGCATACCCAAAGCAATATCCCGTTGGGAAGAAATCACAGTCGATTTTGCCTTTGTGGTCAGCACATAGGTGACACCTTCAACCTCAAACATGGTTTGTTTGGCAGCCTTAGCTTCTTCGTAAGCAAGTTCGAAAGCTTTGGTGATCTCAAAGTCGCCTGTGGCACGCAGTGAAATTAGGTCTTCAGCGACCTGATTGAGTTCCGCGATGCGGTAAAGCCCTTCGCCCTCTTCAAAATACGTAAAAGATCGATTGCCAGCACTAAAAGTAGGCTGTTTCTTGCCGAGAGCCAGCAAAAATTGCGCAATTTCCGGACGCTCGAAGGACTCATTCGGTTTGACGGTGTAGCGCAAATCCGTGTTGTAGATGGCGCCAGCGTAATCTTTCGTCATAGAGCCCACACCCTTGAAGACCTGCGTTTGGGTATAAGGTGAAAAAATGGGTCCGAGGAAAGAGAAAATGAACATCAGAATGATGATGACCAAGCCGATAACCGCCAGGCGGTTGCGAATAAAGCGTTTGGCAACCAACATTCCGGGTGAGAGCACCTTGACACGTCGGGCATCATCCAGGGCCATTTCCTTGCCCTTATTATCCAGAGGGACTCTGTTATTTGAACCGGTGATTAATACTTCATTTTTTTCTGTCATTTTGCACCCGCCTTAATTGACTCTGACGCGGGGGTCTACCACTGCGTACATGATATCTGCTACGAGCAGACTCACCTGGGTCAATAAGATCAAGAAGGTTGTATAGAACATAGCGAATGGGATATCTCCACGGATCATAGCCTGGTAGGAAACATAGCCTATTCCGGGGATCTGGTAAAGCGTTTCGGTGATCATTGCGCCACCAAACATACTCGGGATCAAATAGCTCATATAAGAAACCAGTGGGATAAGCGTATTGCGAAAGGCGTGCTTGTTGATGACAACTTTCTCAGATAAACCTTTAGCACGCGCCGTACGGATATAATCCGAGTTCAATACCTCGAGCATATTGGTGCGCGTATAGCGCATCAGACCCCCGATTGAGAGCATCATCAAGGTGACGATCGGCAGGACCATGTGGTAAGCCATATCCACGACCTGCTCCCAGGGAGTCATTGAGTTGAAGAATCGCCCGGTCAGACCATATAAATCGAACCATCCCAAGCGGATCGAGAAAACATACTTCAGGATGGTAGCCAGAAAAAAGGTAGGCAGAGAAATACCCATCAATGCAAAAACAGTAATCGCGTAGTCAGTTTTGGAATATTGCTTCCTTGCGGCAATAATGCCCAAGGGTATGGCGATAAGGATTTGAACTAAAAATGTAATGATGTTGATAATGAATGAATACCATACGACCTGGTTAAATTTTTCGGTTACGGGGATGCCGTAGTGCCAGGATTCGCCAAATTCGCCTCTGACAGCATTACGCATCCACCCTGCAAAACCAGGCAGAATTCCCTTATCAAGACCATAAACAGCATTCAGTTGAGCCAACCACTCCTGGTACGTCTTCGTACTCAAAGGATTACTGGCTCTTTGCCTCGCAATTGTTTCAACATAGGAAGAAGGCAGACTTCGGATCACGGAATAAACCACCATCGCGCCAAAAAACACGATGAAGATGCCGAGCAGTACCCTCCTGATGATAAAATTTCGCATCTCTAACCTTCCTTCAAAATCAATCCCAAGCAGTCAGGCGGTTGCTCGGGCTTTTAGAATTTATGAGCCCACCCTGGGGTGGGCTCATAGTACTTATCTGATGTTCGCAGTATTACTGCTGGTTCATCTCAAGCAGCTCGATGTCGTTCATCCAGCCCCAGAAGGTGGTGATATCGGGGGTCAGCGTATCGAGATTGATGCGTTCGGTGCTGAAGATGATGACGTTCTTGCGCTGGTAGGTCGGAATTTCGACTGCCCATTCGATGATCTTATCCAAAGCCTGCTTGTAGATGGCTTTGCGATAGGCCTGATCATCGCTGAGGCGTGCGTCAACAATCAACTGATCCAGATCTGGATCGGTGATGTGGTAGTGGTTCGATTCAGAGCCACCGGCACCTACAACACTTGTGCTGTGATAAACCTGGTACATGTCGGGGTCAATGGTTGAGCCCCAGGCAGCAGTCCAGAGTTCCTGAGTTGCTGAATCCAGGGCATCCCAGAGGATGTTGGTGTCAGCAGGATCATTGATCTTGAACTCGAGGCCGATGTTGGCAAAGGAAGCCTGCGCACCAGTGAGGATAGCGAAAGCGGGATGGTCACCCGTGCCGCCACCAGGAACGATGACTTCGTAGTCCAACTTGGCGCCATCAGGAGCAGCTGTGAGTTTGCCATCTGTGACAGTGAAGCCGGCAGCTTCGAAGAAGCCCAAGGCAGCCTGTTCGGCGGCAGCATAGCGATCTTCGTAGGACATCTCAGCGGTGTAAATCGGGTTGCCCTCGACGTCCACAGAGAACGCAATCTGGTAACCTTCATCTGTCGGCTGAGGAGCGGCCCAGGAAGTGTTGGAAATTGGGTAGTTGATGACTGCAGCAGCTTCACCATAGTAGCTGTCGATGGCGACATCGCGATAGACAGACAGAATGGTGGCCAAGCCACGGCGCAGATTCTTGGAGGCATCGGAAGCAGGATCGCCAGCAACATTGACTGTGGAGGCGTTGATACCGATGTAGCCATAACCAAGGTTGTCAACCAGGCTGGAGGTGATGACCGGACCGGTCATTTCGCCATTGCCATTGTAGGACATAACTTCTTCGTAACGAGTCGCGTTGTAGCTCATTTCGCCAGCATCGGCAGCGCCGGTTGCGAGGGAGGAAGGAACTTCAGCGGAGACGGTTTCTTTGAACTGAACTTCTTTAATCTTGGGAGCGCCCTTGTAATACAAGTCGTTCGCCTCGAAATAAACGACCTTATTCTCATAGCGCAGGAACTTGTAGGGGCCAGCGCCCATGGGGGTTGCGGTCAGACTTTCCTGTTTGGACAGGTCGCCGAAGTCAAAACCGAACATATTGTTCTCGTAATCAAATTTTGCAGCGTCACCGTAGTAGTGCAGAGGGGTGATGCTAACGCCGAGGATGGAGTAAACTGCGGGAGCTTCGTAGCCTGCAGTGGTTACTTCCACGGTGTAATCATCAACTTTGACGATACCGGAAATATTGGGTACGCCACCTTCGCCCATGGTTTCATCCATTGGACCCCAGTAGCCGATAAATGCGGTAGTGACATTGCCTAAAATGTCAGCGCCACTTGGTGATTCCACTGAAGCATAAGCCACGGGATCGCCTTCGTAGGCCAAGTAGGTCACATTGTAGTAATCTTCGACGGTTGGGAAGGATTCGACCAAGTCATATTTTGTGCCCAGAGCATCTTCAAAGCCCCAGGTTTGGCAATCACGACCTTCAGGCGGCAATAGAACGGTGTCAATTACATGAATTACGCCATTATCCGCTTCTATGTCGGTGATAATAACCTCAGCGTCATTGATGAAAACTTTGCCATCTTCAACTTTTACAGCAACTTTCTCACCCAGGACGGTTTCAGCTTCTGTCAGAGTAACAACCTGATCAGCCATCACTTCGCCTCCAACAACATGATGAAGCAAAATGCTTGTTAGTGTTGGGATGTCCTCTAACAACGCCTCGACCGTTCCCTCTTCCAATTTAGCAAAAGCATCATCGGTCGGGGCAAACACTGTGAAGGAACCTTCACTGTCAAGAAGTGTATCCAGTCCAGCAGCTTGCACTGCTGCAACTAATGTAGTAAAGCGTCCATCTGCTACTGCAATGTCAACAATCGAATTATCGATTTGTTTGCCTTCTTCAGCCACAGGTGCTTCGTTAAAAGAGCAGCCTGTGCCACCAAAGCCCCAAAGGGTCATACCAGCAACAACATCTAAACCAGGTTGTGCAGCCACCTCTTCGGGTGTATAGCCGATGTAATCCACAAAATAGTCGGGATATTCGGCATTAACGTAGTCAACAATGGCTTGAACATCAGCCATCCAGGCTTCTTTCAAGCGAGCCCAGAAGTCATCCTGTTGTTCCTTGGTCCAAGCGTCAGCGTCTGACCACTCGTGATCAACTCCAGCCGCGAAGATCTCACCAGCCATCACGGAGTATTTATCGTAGACTTCGCTGGTGGTCTGGGTCTGGTAGTCCTTCAAACCAAGGATTTCGTAAGAACCGAGGGATGTTGAACCCACATAGGAAGGATCCAGATAGGTGTAATAGGTGAAGATGATGTCATCAGCGGTGAGGGGCTCCCCATCGGAGAAGACCAGGTCTTCACGAATCTTGGCAGTGTATTTGGTGGTGTCGGATGCTTCATCGTATTCCACTTTAATGTCTGCCGGACCGGTGTAGAGGTAATCAGTCCCGTTGTAATTGCGGGTTTCGCCTTCGATGGCATTGTAGACAATGCCACCAACACGATCGGTGGTCATGATGCCGATCTGGGTCATGCCAGCAACGTCCATGTCATAGGCGGTATCGCCAAAGAAGGGGCTGAATTTCTGGGAGAACTCATTGTAGGCGACCACAAGTGGGGTCTCCACAACGGGTGCCTCAGTGGGTTCTGGTTCAGCTGTGGGTTCTGGTTCAACTACCGGGGGGGTGGTTGGTTCCACAACGGGTTCGGGTGTTGCTTCAGGGGTTGGGGTTCCGCAGGAAGCGAGAGCCACGCCGAGCATGATCGCAACGATCAAAATGGACAGATTTCGTGCAAATTTACTCATTTTTTCTCCTATTTCTCCTTAACTAATTTTGTTCATTATATTTTATAAACAATATCGTGTCAATGAAGGCAGCATCAGACCACCGTCATTGTCACGTTTGTTTTTCATCATTTGAGGCCCTGGTAATGACAATCTTCTTGACATTAAAAAAGATTATCAAACTCATAGCCAGTGCAGCAATTTCCGCCACGAGAAAATTATACTCGCTAATTGCCGGGCTGCCGTCGGAGAATAAAAGCAGATAAATCACTTCTCCCGCCAGGCAAACTCCCAGCGCGATTAAAAGAACCAAACTATGATTGCTGAAGCGCTCATAGGTCACGCCAATTTCTTCCCTGCGATACTTACGTTCTTCCACTGGTAAGCGGATGCCAGAACGAAGCAGATTGAACATGGGCAGAAAAGTTAAAACATATGGGATGACTACGTAAAAATTCCGCATGCCTGGATTGTTAACAAAGCCAGCAATGATATGTGCAATTATGCCTCCTGCCAGCGCAAGCAGGAAAATGGTCTTGAACTTTCGCATTTGGGCGGCACTAAAAGGCAGCTTGAAATAATCTCCCTGGTATTCATAAGTCCGAATCTGTTCGCCCTTTTCGTCGACACTCAGAATGGTCTTGTAGTCTTTGAGGTACTTTTTTATGCCCATCGGCTAATATTTCTGTTCAAAAATCCATGCGATTACGGTTTAAACGCCTGCAAAGTATAACATAAACACCCCTGAGTCAATTCTGCCAACCCGTTGTACAAATGTGCGTTTGCCGCTACGGGATGACTGGCTTCCAAAGCTTAATATCCACGAATGAAGTGCCCCCCGAAAGGTCCACCCGATCCGAGGCGGCCCAGATGGAAATCTGGGGTAATAACGGCACTGCCGGGAGGTATTCCGAGAGCAGATCAAGCCCATCTCCAAGGCTTTGCGCCAACTCCGCGTTTCCAGCTGCCGTACATCGTGTGTCAAAATCCGCGTTCGCCAATCCGGCAAGGTTGGTTCCAATCCAATAATTCCCGCTGTTGGGGATGGCATCGGAGCGGTAGAGTTCACAGGCATTCCCAGAAGTTTCCTGCCAGGTTACCAAAGCCAGATCGAAATTGCGACCAAATAGCGGCCCCTCCAGTCCCGGCGCGTAAAGCTCAGCTGGTGGCAATGCCTGATGGATGACCTCAATCCCGCAATCTGCCAGCCGCCTCACCACCGCCTGGCTCACCTCGCTATCCATCTCGGAAGTGCCACTGAGCAGGCTGAAGGAGAAAACTGTGTCATCCAGCACATTTTCCACTCCTGCTGCCTTTCGCGGGGCTTCCGGCTGGGCTTTGTCCCGCAGCCAGCCAATTTCGTCCAGCAAGGCCTGTGCCTGCTCCAGGCTTCCCCCGGACGGAAATTCGGGTAAGCTGAAGCCCTCTGGCAATCGTGCTCCCAGGATTTCGGACGCAATCGGTTCCGCGGTCAGGCAGGCTGCAATCGCCTGCCTGGTACGCAGATCGCCAAAGTAGTCCTGGCGGGTTGCGGACCAGGGGGAATAGCCGCCGTCGTAAGCCGCCGGCTGGATGCCAAAAACCAATTGCTGCACAAGCTTAAAGTTTTCCGCTACCAAAGTGGCGTTTGTTGCCAGCTCCGTCAGCTCGTCTCTGCCCTGCCCTTCCAGGTGGTAGCTGGGGTCCAAAACGTCACACTCACCGCTTTGCAGCTTGCTGATCGCCTGCTGCAGGTCGGGTTCAACCAATATGACCACCTGGTCATATGCCGGTTTGGGGCTGAAGTAGGGGTTGCGTTCCAGTTGGATCGCTAAACCGGGTGTGCGATTCGCAATTCGATACGCGCCCCAACCGATCGGGGTTTCGTTCGCTTCTGCAGAAATGCCAATCTCAGACGAAGTTATTTCAGAAAATTGAAAAAAAGGAATGGGTGGAAAGATAAGCTCACCGAGGTCAACCGGCACAAAGCCCGGGATGCCTGTCCAGATAAGGGTAGTCAGATCGATCTGCTCAATGCTGGCGGTACGGTCCAGCAGCCAGAGATCCTGCGGATTACGCAGTTCATTAGCCGCTTCGTAAGATAAGAGGAAGTCGGCAGAAGTGACAGGGCTGCCGTCAGACCACATCAGACCCGGGGCGATCTTGTATTCAACCTTTACTTGCATCATCTGCAGAGGGGCAGTTGCGCTCCAGGCTGCTGGCTCTCCCAATTGTCCGTTCATTACCGGGGTGACCAGGGAACCTTCCTTTAATACTGTCAGTTTTCCGAATCCGTCCAGCACGTTCATTCCGGGCCTCACATCCACGGCTATTTTGACGGCCTGGTTGTTGGCATAGGTTGGGAGCGTTTCAAACAAGCCATTCATATCATAGAGCGCCGAAAAAACGCTTTGTTTTGCCAAAGTTTCGCGCCCCTCAAAGCGGAACAGGCTGCCCGGGTCTTCTGCCAGGCAGACGTTCAACACTTTGGGCGGTTCGGGGGTCAGGGTTGGGGTTGGGGGCACTTGGGTCGGCTGGCTGAGCGTCTCAGTCGGCACAACTAATGGGGTTGAATTCCCTCCACAGGCTGAAAAGAGCAAGAGCAGGCTCAGAAGAGCCAGTAAAGTGTTTGTTCGAACAAATAAAGGTCTCAAAAAACCAACTCCTAAACTTCATCATCTTCCAGCGGGTCGCCGAAACGCAACCTCAGGTAAGACTCGTATCTTCGCGGGTCAATTTGCCCACTCTCAGCCGCCTTGCGGACCGCGCAGCCCGGTTCGTGGCTGTGGCTGCAGTCGTTAAACTGGCATTCAGGCACCAGCGGCGCAATTTCCCTGAAATAGGCATCCAGTTCTTCGTCCTGGATGTCCCAAAGCGCCAGCGTTCGCAGCCCGGGCACGTCGGCAATGTATCCACCGCCGGGAAGCGGGTAGAGCTGCCTAACCTGGGTGGTATGCTTCCCTTTTCCTTTTCCGACACCCTCGCTCAAGGCGCCAACTTCCAGGTGCAGGTCGGGTATTACCTTGTTGAGAAGGCTGCTCTTCCCGACGCCCGAAGGTCCGGCAAGGGTGCTCAGTTTGCCCTGAATGCACTCACGCAGTGCCTCAACGCCCTGCCCTGTGACCGCAGAAGCGTAAATAACATCATACCCGATGGTGCTGTATAGACCAAAAAGCTTGTCCACCTGCTCAAGCGGCATCAGATCCACCTTGTTGACCACAATCACCGCCTTGATGTGTGCGCGCTCTGCGACCACCAGGAAGCGGTCGAGCATGCGCAGGCTTGGGTCAGGCTGCGTGCAGGCAAACACCAGCAATGCCAAATCGGCATTCGCCAGGAGGATTTGTTGATAATCGTAGTTGACGCCTGAAAGCTGTCGCGAAAAAACGGATTTTCTTGGCAGCACTTCTTCGATGCTGCCCGTGCCGTCCTCGTGGATGGCAATACGCACATTATCCCCCACCGCCACCAGGTCGCCTTCGGCTCTACCCTGGCGCAAGCGCCCACGCAGGCGCGTTTGGATATCGCCCTTTTCCGTCCGCACGGTCAGGTAGCCTGCCTGGGAACGGATCACAAAGCCTTCAGTATATTCACTTTGGGAGTCAACAGGAATTTGCGGCTGCGAAGCGCCCAAGTTCAATCCTCTTCTTGTTTTGCAGGCACGTAGGGGCTTTCTTCCCAGGGCATGGTTCCGCCAGCACTTTGCCCGTCAGAAAAGTACAAAGAAACCGCCCGCCTGAAGAGCGGCGCCGCCATCTCGGAGCCTTCACCAGCATTCTCC
Source organism: uncultured Anaerolineaceae bacterium (assembly GCA_964584065.1). GTDB lineage: Bacteria > Chloroflexota > Anaerolineae > Anaerolineales > Anaerolineaceae > Mesolinea. Next base: position 10,854 of record CAZOYK010000017.1, read on the forward strand.
AGGATGACCGCGACGGCAATATCGGGGTAGTCCGGGTTATTCTCGAAGGTGTAGCCCCCAAACCAGGCATGGGATTCTCCAATCGGGTTTTCAGCCGTGCCAGTTTTACCGGCGATGTTGTAAGGATAGTTCCTGAATTGGAATTGGGCTGTGCCGGCTTGGCTATCTACTACCATAATCATGGCTTCCTGGATGGCTTCCAGGGTTCCCGGCTGCACATTCAGCTCATGGACAACAATCGGTTCAAAGCTATAAACTGGCTCCTGACCCGCCAAACCGATTCTTTCGATCAGCGTTGGTTGGTAGAGCGTGCCGCCATTGCCAACCGCCGCCACGAAAGCCGCAACCTGCAGCGGGCTTACCTGCATAGTGCTCTGCCCGATCGCCATTTGCACATACTCGCTGATCTCTGTCGGCGCAGGATTGATGCTGCCGGCAAAGTCCGGGATCTCGATGCCGGTCGGCTTACCCAAGCCAAAATCAATCGCCACGTCAGGGATGGAAGTGCGGTAGCCCTCATTCCATAATGAATAAGCGATGTGCCAGAACCAGGGGTTACAGGAACGCATCAGCCCTTCCTGCAGGGTCAACTGCCCCGAAGGTCCAAACCCTCGCGCTACGGTCCAGTCCTCGCCGACCCATCCATCCAACTCGCGCCAGTAGCTGTCACAATAATAGGAAGAGTCGGGTTGATAGACACCCGTTTCAAGCGCCGCTGCCATGGTGATGATCTTGAAAACCGAGCCTGGAGGGTATACGCCCTGTGATGCCCGGTTGTACATAGGGTTGAAGGGATTCTGGGTAATTTCAGCGATCGAATACGAGGTGTAGTATGGGGCTATGAAGACGTTTGGATCATAGCCCGGGTTGGAGACCATGGCGATGACCTTGCCGGTGTCGCGCTCCAAGACTACGATTGCGCCAATCATATCGCCAAAGCTTTGCTGCAGGCGGTACTGATACGCGCTGTCAATCGTGCTGTAAATGGATTGGGCGGGCTCGGCGGGCACACTGGCGATCTTGGTCAGCACCTGACCCTGGGGATCCTTGACGTAGAGATCCGCGCCGTGCTTGCCGGCCAAATACTGCTCACCCCAGGCTTCAAGCCCGGAAGCGCCGATCTTTTCCTCGCCGGTGTAGCCCAAACGCTGGTACTCTTCGAGTTCCTCCGCCGGTACGGTCAAAACGAAACCGGTCACGTGCGGTGCGATGCCGCCGTCGTGATAAAAGCGGGAGCGGAAATCGGATAGAGAAATGGCGTCATAACGGGTCAATCGATCGTAATACTGGTTGGCGGTGTCCAGGGTGACGTCACCAATCACAGCATACTGATAATCAGCCGTGTTTTCATATTCAGCATAAATGGAGGCTTCTGAACGGTCGAACATTTCCGCCAAAAGCGAAACCATCCGCCCTTCGCTATCGGGGTCAATCTGACCCGGAGTGACCATCACCGTCACCGCTTCTTCAAAGGAAACCAGGGGATAATTGTCCGAGGCATCCGACGAATAAATGTTGCCACGCGCGGGCACTTCGATGACCAGTTCCAGGTAATTTCCGCCTGCCAATTCCGGCAGCATCATGCCCGCTTCCCACTGCACATGCCAGGCTCCGTCTTCCAAACGCAGATTCATGATGGTATTGCGGGAAATCTCATCCATCAAAGCAGTGGTGTAGCGGATCTCGTAGCTGACCTGTGCGTTGGTAGGGTTGACCATTTTGGAGAGTACTGAGTAGTCCATACTCTGCATGGTGAGCTTGACGGCAGTATTCCGGTGACTGTTTTCAAATTCTTCAAGCGAAACAGCGTCTTTGGTCAGCTGGCTGAGCATGTCGTACATTGCGGGGTAATCTTCTGTTTTCCAGAGGTCCAGGTAAGCTTTTGCCGCCCGTTCCACATCCGGTGCAGATTCGACATTGATCACTGGCTCGGGCAATGATGATATTGGGGTCAAGGTGGGAGCAGGTGATGAGCTGCCGCCATTGCAGGCAGAGAGCAACATCACTGCAATCAGGAACACAAAAAGCATCTTGTTGAGGGATTTCATCATCTTACCCTGGGTTTTCTCTACGGTAAATCTGCGGATAGACTTCACACGTTATTTGATTATACCGCTGACAGGCTTGAGGCACATCCCCGTCCAGCTTACAGCCAGCCGATTCAAGCAACATGGCAAGATGGCAAAGCGGCAGCCCCATCACGTTCGCATAGCAGCCCTCCACGCCCGTGCAGGGATGGAACTGTTTGTGCTGGATGGCATATCCGCCGGCTTTGTCCTTGTAGTCCTGGCTGGCGATGTATGCCGCCAGTTCTTCTTCTGAGTAGTCTCGCATAAAAACGTCGGTGGCGCAAAGCGACTCTGACGCCTCAGCGCCATTTTGAGTCCGCAAACACAAGGCGGTATAGACCTTATGCGCGCGACCGCGCAATGCCCGCAGGATCTGCCAGGCTTCAGCCTCATCTGCCGGCTTGCCCACCACCTGCCCATCCAGAGCTACGATGGTATCGGCAGACAGGATCCATTCGCCGTCTGTGTGCAAGACGGCAAGCCCTTTTTCGCGCGCCATCTGCCGCACGTATGCAATCGCGTCCACATCCCTGTGGTGAGTTTCATCAGCGTTGGAGGGACGCTTTTCAAAGGGAATCCCAAGCAAGCGCAGGAGTTCATTCCTGCGAGGCGAGGTGGAGGCTAAAACCAACTTTTTTTCTGACATACAAAACGGGATTCTAACATGAAAGCACTCTCAGCCATTGCAGCAGGGCATGCTCATTCCGCCTGCTCAGGCTTGCGGACTTCAAAGCGGTCGAAATCATTGGCAAGGGTGGTTTCCGGGAAGATGGCACGCGCTTCTGCCAGGATGTCGTCATCCCGGTAGCGTCGGGAGACATGGGTCAGGATCAACTTACCCACCCCTGTTTCCGCAGCCAGGCGCGCCACATCCGCGGCAGTGGAATGACCAAAGATCTGAGCCATTTCCGCGTCTTCCTGCAAATAGGTCGCTTCGATCACCATCACGTCCGCCCCAGCCACGTGATGTTTGAGTTTTTCGGGTTTGCCCACATCCCCCACGATGACCAGGTTTACACCAGGACGCTCCTCACCCAAAACTTCCTCCGGTTTGATCACCCTGCCGTCATCCAATGTTATTGCCTGCCCCTGGACGAGATCGCGCCGGCAAGGTCCGTTTGGCACGCCCAAGGCTTCCGCCACATCCGACAGGAAGGGACGATGGCTCTTTTCTGTAAAACGGTAGCCCAGCGAGGAGGAACCACGGTGGTCAACCGGGAAAGCCTGGATGTCAAAATGCTTGCTTTGGAAAATTAAGCCCGGCTTGATCTCAAGCATGTTCAGCGGCATCGGCGGTGTGTTTCCCCGCAGCACAACGCCGTTTATCAAATCGCTGACGCGGTCCATCGTATGCCGGCTGCCGTAGATGTTGACCTCTTCGATGGCTTCCCAGCGCATGAAGGTCGAAAGCATGCCAGCCAGACCGAGGATATGGTCCAGATGACCGTGGGTCAGCAGGATATGGTTCAGCCGTTTGAAGCCAACCCCGGACCTCAGGATCTGCCGCTGCGTGCCCTCACCACAATCCACCATGAAACGAAACTCGTCATGCTTCACGACGAGTGACGACAAACCACGTTTGATTGAGGGCGCAGATGCGGATGTGCCCAGGAAAATGAGCTCGAACAAGGGTCAGAGTCTCCGGATTATTTCTTGTTTTGGCTGATGCCGGTAAGTTGTTTAAGGGCACCCAGTGCCGTCAAGCCAACCTGCAAACCCTGCTGCGCGGTAATTGGCACACTTCTGTTTTCCGCTTCGGATTGCTCAATGAAAGTCATTGCAGCTCTATAGCCAAAGAAAGCACCGGCAAGTGTTCCAATCACAAGAGTCAGTATTCGAATGCTTGGTTTCATAAGTTCTATCCTTTTTGTGAGAACCGGTCGGTCAGACTGGTCCCAATTTGATGAATCTTTGCGTTTAAGGCGCGCAGCGCCAGGACCGGTTCTGCGGATGCATCGCCAGCAACGCGCAAGTAGTGCTGACCCTGGCTCAAGTAGCTCCTGATGGCTTTACCTGCCCGGGGGACAAGCGCGTATAATTTGATCACTCCAATGCTTAATGCAATCAAAACGCCCAGCGTGATCAGTCCGAATAGCAAGGTCGGCAACACTAACAAGACCGTTGCCACACCTGCCAAATTTTCCGTGTCAGCCACACCAATTCCACCTCTGATTGCAATCCAGACGATCAACCCCACCACAATAAGGCTGACCAAAATAACCGGAAAAAGGATCGCCCAAAATCGGTTGCGTTTGTGCGCTTTGTCGATTACTTCCCGTAAGTTAAATTCTTCAGACATGGTATTCACCTGTTATTGTATTTTAGCATGAGATTCGCCTGTCTTTCGGTTTTATATAAACTCCTTCCAAAACATTAGAACAAATGGTTTTTGTTAACAAATTGGCATACTTTTCATGTATAATGAAGCAAGGAAAACTATCGCACATGCGTCCGGGAGGCTATCTACGGTTATCAAGCCTCCGATTGTGGCTAAGAATTGCTGCGCGATTTACTTGATAGGAACCGTCAGTGTTAAAAACTGACTTATGTATTGGAAAAAATGAACCTTTTTGGCAGTGGAGTGAAAAAATCATCATTCCTGTTGAACCCCGACATTGGTGGCGATCAACAGCACGAAACCAAACCTGAAAAGGAACGCTCGGATTGACAGTCGCTGACTGTCAGTCTTCCAATACCTAATTGAAATTAGCTCATTCGTCTTGAGCAAGAGGGTTATCGAGTAAGTCCGGAATTCAACAGCCATGGTCATGGACCATGGCTGTTTGGTACGGATGAAAAAGACGATCACTGAGATCAGCGCGCAAAAGCGCAATCGCAGGCGGGTGAACATCAGCCTGGATGGGTCCTACGCATTCTCGTTGGACCGATTGACGGCTGCCTGGCTGCAGGTTGGGCGCGAACTGAGCGACGCAGAGATCGAAAAACTCCAAACGCGCGACGAGGTGGAAATCGGCGTCAGCCAGGCTCTCAATTTGTTGAGCCACAGAAGCCGCTCTGTTGCAGAAATGACCCGCTACCTTGAAGGTAAGGGCTACGCCCCGGAAACCATTAGGGCTGTTCTGGCGCGACTCGATGAAGAAGGTCTGCTCAATGACGACCGCTTTGCCAGGGAGTGGATTGAGAATCGCAACACTTTCCGCCCGCGAAGCCAAAGCCAGCTCAAAGCCGAGCTGCGCTTCAAGGGTTTGGCAGAGATTTCCATCGAATCAGCTCTTGAGGAATCCGGAATTGACGACGCCACCCTGGCGATGGCAGCCGCGCGAAAACAGGCACATCGCTATATTTCATCCGACTACGAAATTTATCGAAAAAAACTAGGAAACGCGCTCTTACGACGCGGTTTCAGTTATGCCACGGTTAATGAGACTTTGCGCACTCTTTGGAATGAGATGCAGCAAGATGAGACTGTGGAACCAAATAAACAATGGAGCAATTGACACAATGAAAACCTTATTTCAACCAGGCCCAGGTCCCAACCTGCTCTTTCTGTGGGTTGGACTCGCCGTTATCTTGGGTGTCCTGATCGGATACCTGATTTTCTCAACCATCCGAAAAAACCAGGATGAAAAACTTAAAAGAACCGCTGAGGACATTATTGACCAGGCAAAGGAAAATGCCAAAAACACGGAACTGGAGGCTAAAGACACTGCCCTGAAGATCACTTTGCAGGCAGAGAATGAGATCCAGCATAAGCGCAGCGAACTCAACAAAGAAGATGACCGCCTGGTCAAGCGCCGCGAAGAGCTCGACCATCGCTTCGACCAGATGCAGCAGCGCGAGTCCGCCCTTAACAAACGCCAGAGTGCGGTCGACAAGCGCGCCAATGAGATCGAAGCGCTCTACAGTGAACGATTCGCCGAATTGCAACGTGTTTCAGCCATGACCAGCGACGAAGCCCGCACGCTCTTGCTCGAAGAAGTCGAAAAGGAAGCCCGCGGAGATATGGCACGCATTATCCGCAATTTTGAAATTGAAGCCACCGAAACCGGGACGGAAAAAGCACGCGAACTGATCGCCGATGCCATCCAGCGCGTCGCCTCCGACAAGGTTGCCGAGGTAACCACCTCCCTGGTGACGCTGCCCAATGAAGAAATGAAAGGTCGCATTGTTGGTCGTAATGGGCGCAACATCCGCGCCTTCGAACAGGTTACCGGCGTGGATGTCATTGTGGACGATACCCCCGAAGCAGTTACCATCTCATGCTTTGACTCCGTCCGCCGTGAAATTGCCCGGCGCACCCTGACACGGCTTGTGACAGATGGTCGCATCCACCCGGCATATATCGAAAAGATCCTTGAAGAAGAGCGCAAAGCAATGGACGAGGATATCTTCAAAGCCGGTAGTGAAGCAGTCTATGAAGCCGGCGTACATGGCCTGCACCCCGAAATTGTCAAGAAACTGGGTCGGCTGAAATATCGCACATCTTACGGACAGAATCAACTTGCCCACGCTGTTGAAACCTCCAAGATCGCCAGTGTGCTGGCGGCTGAACTCGGCGCGAACGTGGATGTGGCCAAGCTTGGCGCCCTTTTGCACGACCTGGGCAAAGCCATGGACCATAACACCGAAGGCACGCACGCCCAGATTGGCGCGGAGTTTGCCAAACGCCACGGCGTCAGTGCCGCAGTCTGCAACACCATCGCCGCTCACCACCACGAAGTGGACCAGGTCTCGATCGAAGCCATTTTGGTGGAAGCCGCAGATGCCATCTCCGGCGCGCGCCCCGGTGCCCGCCGCGAGGACCTGGAGCAGTACATCAAGCGCCTGAAAGCCCTTGAAAACATCGCCAACTCCCACAAGGGTGTTGAGCAGAGCTACGCCATCCAGGCTGGTCGCGAAGTGCGCATTATCGTCAAACCTGAAGAGGTTGATGATCTCGAAGCGCATCGCATCGCCAAAGACATCGCCACCGAGATCGAGGAAACCATGCAGTACCCCGGTCAGATCCAGGTGACCGTCATCCGCGAAACCCGCTCGGTCAGTTACGCGAAATAGAACACTCGCCAAGCAATCAAAACTACCCTCAATCTGATGGGGGTAGTTTTTTTTACATACTTCAGTTCTCTTTTGGCAGTCAATCCATCCGGAGTAGACTTTTTTACACCCACAGAACGACGAGTATGATCAGAGTGAGCTTTCGCATGTCTCGCCAACCAACAGTCTGAACATTCTGTAAAACACATCTCCGATATTTTTGGTGAGGTGGGAAAATTCAATGAAATGGATTCAGTAATAGCTGTTTGTGGGGAGACAAAAATGTTATCGTTAAGTACTAAAACAATTGGTAGAATATCAGAAGGAAGAAGACATAAATTTTCTTCATTTTCGCAATAACCGTGTCTGCTTAGAAACCACATGAACCCGAGCGTTTTTTTACTATCTTCCGTTGTTTTCCTCCCTCTCTCTGCTGAATCAGAGGGCTGTCCGACTTGGTTGATAATTGTGATTATTGTTATCATTTTATACTCTTCAGATCAGCAGTCTCAGAACAAAAACAAAACAAGCAACAAATCAAAATCTGATTATTTTAAAACACCAACAACATATGCTTCACCAAGCCACACAAGTTATTGCCGATATGTAGAGGATGTAAGTCCCCCATATGATGATGAAATCGATGAAATTCTGTCTGAACGCGATGAGTTTGATTGGCAGGAAAGCGATCAGAATAATTTTTCAAAACAGACAGAGCCCCACAAAGCAAACACATCCCAATTCCCTCAGAGAACTTCCCCAGTCTCTCAAGCCCCTAAGCCTGTCCAAGTTCGTTCCATAGATGAACGATACCAAGAAGTATTAAGCAAAAATCTCAAATCTGATTGGCGGTCATTTGATTTCATTATTCGAAACAACCACATTGATTACCTTTACCATTTCACTGATATGAGTAATGTAGCCTCGATATTTGAACATGGAGGATTATATAGCTGGAAATCTTGTTTTAAGAATGGGATAAGAATTTCGTGCCCTGGTGGAAATTCATTGTCGAGAGAACTCGATAGTCGTAAGAACTTGGATGATTACATCCATCTAGCCTTTAACCAAGAGCACCCGATGTTGTATGTTGCGAAGAATGAAGGCCGGATACGCAACCCTGAAATCCTAAGAATCGACACTTCGGTAATTTTCTGGATATCAACCCTTTTTAGTGATCGAAATGCTGCTTCTAATCAAGCTAGAATTGGGGGGACAATAAACGATTTTAGTAGTATTGATTTTTCGATTGCTTGTGGTTCAAGTTGGAACAGTCCTGATGAGAAATCTGCTTTTCAAGCTGAGGTTTTAGTCCATTCTCACATTCCATTAGAATACATTTACTTCTAGAAGGGTCAAAATTTCATGGCTACCAGACCGATTTTTATACCATCAAATTTACGAAGCACCTTGGTACAGGAAATTCAAGTCAACTTTGAGTGGCATTCAGGTTTCTCAATTGTTCAAAAGCAAAAAAATATTAGGGATCTGCATTTTCAAGCCTCGATATTGGGTTATGCTCCAATTTTAGAAATTTCAACTAAATCAGAAAACATTTTGGGGAGAAGTCTGAGTGCGTTCAACTTGAAAATTGAGGTGGATGGTACTTTATCAAACGTAGAAAATTTCTACCAGAGCAGCAAGGTCTTTGAAAATGGCGGACCGTTCGTTGACTTGATATCATCATCCCCAATCGAGGCAAAACGGGACGAACGTTTAAGAAATTCGGGAAGGCTTACAAATTTTTGTCTTTTCGGAAGGAGCTGGGAATTGATTCCAAGGACGGCATTCTACGATTGGCTGTATCTAACCGCATTAAGCCAAAACCCTAATGAGAGTAGTAAGTTGTTAGATTACAATGGTTTTTCGGATATTGAATTTAACCCAATAAAGTCAGTAAATTGTCAAGCTCGTTCTGCCGCAATGTACGTTTCTCTCTGTGAACTCAACCGATTAGAAGAAGCTTTATTGAACACTGAGTTCTTTTTAAGTTTATACGCTGAGTTGGACAAGGATCCGCCTACTCAAATGTCATTTTTCTAGCATTAATACTCTGTCAACAAGGACTCGGTCGCTAAACTCAAGTTCCATTACACCCACAACTTGCAGATTTACACAGTCGATGGTGATAAATCAGTACATTAATCTCTCTTGTATCACCTATTTATCCAGTTAGATATACAGATCCCGGCGGTCGTAGGTGAAGTATGCCGCGAACAGGAAAAGCATCACACTAAGACCCGTCAGCATCAGGGCATAAGGTTCAAAGCGCCCGCTCGTGAAGAACTCGCTGGCATTAAACCAACTGAAGGGGGTCAGGTATTGTAACCAGCTCAGTTTCTCGTGCATCCCTGAGAAAATGCTCAAAAAGTAGAGCCCCAGGATCAGCCCGATCGCCATCGATCCCACCCTGCGCGGTGTTTTTGAGGCACATGCGAGCAGGGCACCCAGGCTCAGGAAAACCAACTCAATCATGAACATCGCCAGCATTTCGAGCCGCAGAATATCAAACAGGGATTTTTCAGGCGCATAGCCGCGGACTGTGACAACCGAGATAATCCAGGTGAACAGCACAAATAGGGCACAGTTGGTCAGAGCTGCCAGCAATTTGGCGGTAACAATCTGCCTGCGTGGGATGGGAAGCACCAGCGTGAATTCCACTGTGCGCTCGCGCTCCTCCTTGGCGATTGCCTCGCTGCCCCAGAGCGCAGCCGCCATCGCACCCATCAGGGCGAAATAGACGAACATGACGCCAAAGAAACCTTCGAGTGTGGTCAGGTTAAACGCGCGCATGCTCAGCGCATCCAGAAGTTGCGGCGGCATTGTGTCCAAAATGGCGAGGCTTTCGGGGTTGCCCTCAAAAGCGGCGAACTTGTTCACAGCAACGATGATCAGAAGCGCGATCACCACCGTCCAAATGAGCAGCGACTTTATTCCGGCTTTCAGTTCTCGAAAATACATTCTCATATGCTGCTCCTAAGAGGGCGAGGCAATGTCGCGGTTTTGATAAAGCCAGTAAGAAACGCCGATTGCCACGATCACGATTACCCCATCCAGGATGACCAGGCGCGTATCGTACTGCATGTCGCTGATGATCCTGCCGGGGTCAAAATGCTTGAAAGGGCTCAGGTATTCAAGCCTCACATCCCCAAGGATCCCACTGAAGGCGCTGATCACGTAGGTTCCAAAGGCCAGCCCGAGGCTCCAGGGAGTCACGCTGTGCATCCGCCAAACAAGCAGCGAAATCAACAAACCCAGGCTGAAAAAGATCAACTGGAAGATCACGCCGCTTCCGAGCAAAAGCATAATGGCGGCCGGTTCGTATGGTGCATCGCCTCTAAACAGGGCGATGCTTGCCAGGCTGACAGCCCAGAATACGATTTGGGTCACCAACAAACTCGTCAGGCTTGCCAGCAACTTGCTGGTAAGGATGACGGAACGGCTCAACGGCCTGGTCAGCAGGAAATCCGCGGTCAGTTCAGCCTCTTCCACCGATACCAGGCTCAAGCCGTAATTCGCAGCCTGGATAGCCAGGCAGAGTTGGCAGAAGACAAAGCAAAAGCCAAAGTAGCCCTCCAGGGTGGCAAGGTTGAGCGCGTTCAATCCAAACACGGCTTTGAACTCAGGCGGGAAGTTATCCAACACCTGGTTCACGGCTGCCATATCCGCAGAAAAACTGGGAAAGAGCGCCATGAACATCAGCAGCAAGCCAGCCAAAGATCCTACCCAAATCCCGACGGAGGACCAGCGCTGGCGTAATTCATAACGATAGATAGCTCTGTTCATCGCCTGCCTACTCGTAATAGTGCATGAAGATCTCTTCGAGCGTGGGCTCTTCAATGTTAAGATCCTCGATCGCGAGACTGCCCAAGCGCTGAATGACCTGGTTGATGTCGCCTGAGTAGAAGAACTGAATCCATTCACCTTCCTGGTGGAGGTTGCCCACGCCAGGCATTTCCAGGTTGGTCAGGGCATGTCGATTCAGAACCCGGATCTTCTTGTAGTTATTCTTCTGCAGGGTGCGAATATCTGAGACCTCCACCATCCTGCCCTCGCGGATGATGCCCACCCGGTCGCAGAGCCGCTGTACTTCGCCCAGGAAATGGGATGAGAAGAAGACTGTGACGCCTTTTTTGTTCTCTTCGCGGATCAGGTCAAAGAACTTGCGCTGCATCAGGGGGTCAAGCCCGCTGGTAGGCTCATCCAAAAAGAGCAGGGTTGGGTTGTGGAGCAGCCCCTGCACAATGCCGACCTTCTTCTTATTGCCGTACGAAAGATCGCGGATCTTGCGGTTCATCTCCAGTTCCATCACCCCGGCAAGATAGCTGATGCGCTGCTTGTGATCTCCGGGATAGAAGCTGGCGGAGTATTTCAGCAGCTCGCCAACTTTCATATGGTCGTAGTAAAAGACCTCCGAGGGTAAATAGCCAACCTGGTTGCGAATCTCGGGACCCTTCTTGGTGACATCCTTGCCGAAGATGGCTGCCTGCCCACTGGTGGGATGGATCAGGGAAAGCAGCAGGCGAATGGTGGTGGATTTTCCGGCGCCGTTGGGTCCGATAAAACCAAAAATCTCGCCCTCCCGCACCGAGAAACTGAGGTTCTCAATGCCGCGGGACTTGCCATAATACTTGGTTAGGTCACTAACCTGGATGACATCCATATCTGCTCCTTGAAGTGCGAATCAAAACATCAAGCATAAACTTTACCATTTTTTTTGCTCCCCGGAGCATCGCCTTGGGAGTAATCTCCCGCTTAACTTCTCCTGGTTTGCAGATAGCCCTGCCTTGGGGGGTGCGTCGTGACCCGTCTTAGCCAGGGAGCGCCAGCGACCTCGGCAATCTGCATTGAATTATGCGTCGTGATGTAAACGTAACCTCTTTGCACACACCGACCGGGCAAAATTTGTCATTCTGAGCCTTTTTTGCGAAGAATCAAATTATCAATGTTCAGATCCTTCATTTCATTCAGGATGACAAAGACCCACCCCTCAATCCCCTTCCAAGGATGGGGGAGAGGAAAAACAGGATCGTTTTGTTCTCGCTGATCCAGTCCCGAGGGTGAAGCATCTTAACAGAATGATTACAGGAAGCAAAATTCTTCATATTTGGATGCTTCGCCCCTACCATGGTATATATGGAATAGATTAATTAAAAAGTAAATCGCCGCGCTACGCTCGCGATGACGAAATATTCCCTACCTATCCCCTCACGAAGGGATTATTTGCCCTCTCAAACCCGACAGTTGTCGCCGGTCCGTGCCCCGGCAAAAGCGTGGTCTCATCGGGCAGGGTGTAGATCTGCTCGCGGATATTCCTGAGCAGCAAGGCATGATCGGAACCTTCAAAATCAGTCCTGCCGATGCTGCCCCTGAAAATCGCATCCCCCACTACTGCCATCTCAAGTTCGGGGATGTAGAAAAGCATCGAGCCGGGATGATGCCCCGA
>CAZOYK010000018.1:0-3798 GCA_964584065.1 uncultured Anaerolineaceae bacterium
ATCACCTTGCCATCACTATTAGGCGTGAGCCCCAGATCGGAAGCCTGGATGGCACGCTCGATGGCTTTAAACGATGAGGCATCAAAAGGACGGATAAGCAGTTGGCGTGATTCGGGCACACTGATGGTGGCAAGCTGAATCAAAGAGAGGCTGGAGCCATAGTACTCAACCTGCAGTCTTTCGACCAGTGCGGGTGATGCCCGCCCGGTTCGGATTGCTATCAGATCATCTTCCAACACGTCCAAAGCACCTCGCATGCGCTGTTTGGACTCTCTTAATAATTCATCAATCATAGTGACCTCCTCCGTTGTTTTTACGAGGCTTAAGCATAACCTATTTTTTCCAAAGTTGGGAAAAGCATAGAACCTGGCTCTCGTCTCTCACGCAATGAGAAAAATTGGTCGTAGGGCGAGATTGGAAGCACTGTGCAAGTCATGACACAAAAATCTTGATGTGCTTCCAATCCGCCATTAAAGCGTTATAAACCTCAGACATTATCATCGGCGGGTTGAGGGCACAACACAACGACCTATCAAAAGGTACACGGTGCCCCCAACCTCGCCCTACGGAGAAAAGCATTATCAGAAGTTCGGTGCAATTGCCTCAACAATTCTCTTTCCCTTGCCTGCCTGAACAGCTTGTGGTATAACACACGCAATTACATAGCCCTTGCGGCGCTCTTATCCAGAGAGGTGGAGGGACCGGCCCTTTGAAACCTCGGCAACCAACTTAGCGTATGGTGCCAATTCCGGCAGACAATCTGGAAGATGAGAGGCTAAAGCATACCAAGCGGAATGCCCCTCACTTGCAGGGGCATTTTATTTACGTAACCTGAGGAGGTTAAAACTATGACAACAACTTTCATGAAATCACCCAAGTACCTGTTCACTTCTGAATCGGTCACCGAAGGTCATCCCGACAAAATGTGCGACCAGATCAGCGACGCGATCCTGGACGCCATGATCGCGGAAGACAAAGCCAGCCGGGTTGCCTGTGAAACAGCCATCAAGACCGGCTTCGTGTTGACCTACGGCGAAGTGACCACCAAGACTTATGTGGACATCGACGCCCTCGTGCGCGAGGTAGTCAACGACATCGGCTATGACCGCGGCAAGAAGGGCTTCGACGGCTCCACTTGTGGCGTATTGGTGGCACTGGCCAATCAGAGCCCCGATATTTCGCGCGGTGTGGACCAAAACGGCGTGAAGGAAGCGGTTGAGTACAACGAAGCCTTCATCGAAGCTGGCGGCGCCGGCGACCAGGGCATGATGTTTGGCTTTGCCTGCAACGAAACCGAAACCCTGATGCCAATGCCAATTTATTATGCCCACAAACTGACGCGCCGTATGGCGGAAGCCCGCAAAGACGGCACTATCCCCTGGATGTACCCCGATGGCAAGAGCCAGGTAACCGTGGAATATCACTACGGCAAGCCTGTTCGCATCCACACCATCGTCATCAGCAGCCAGCACGCCGACCAGCTCGACCACGAAGAAGTCAGCCACGAACGCATTGAGGCAGACATCCTGGAACACGTGATCAAGGCTGTCATCCCCGCGGAACTGGTGGATGAGAACACCCAGATCTACGTCAATCCAACTGGTCGTTTTGTTATTGGTGGTCCGATGGGCGATGCCGGTCTGACCGGACGTAAGATCATCGTGGATACTTACGGCGGCATGGGACGGCATGGCGGCGGCGCCTTCAGCGGTAAAGATCCGACAAAGGTCGACCGCTCTGCAGCTTACGCAGCCCGCTGGGTGGCAAAGAATGTGGTGGCAGCCGGCCTGGCTGCACGCTGTGAAGTGCAGGTCTCGTACGCCATCGGCGTCTCACACCCGCTGAGCATCAACGTCGAAACTTTCGGTACGGGTGTGGTGGATGATGACCTAATTGCCACCGCCATCAGCAAAGTGTTTGACCTGCGCCCGCGCGCCATCATCCACGACCTGGATCTGCTGCGCCCAATCTACCGTCAGCTGGCTGCCTATGGGCACTTCGGCCGCGACGATCTGGACCTGACGTGGGAGCGAACCAACCGGGCTGACGCACTCAACGAAGCCGTTCGCCACCTCACCGCAGAATAAAACCCTTTCAATACAAACTGACAACAGAAGCAGGCTAGTGTGCCTGCTTCTGTTTTTGTATAAACTCAGCACCAATCTGACTTGATATTGATGCGGTAAAAATAATACTATTCTTTCCAAATGGAATTCAAACGAAGGCTAATTCTGGTGATCCTGAGCATGCTCTTTCTGCTCTCAGCCGCGTTGACGGTCAGTTTTGGTCTGCAATACATCCAAGCAAGAAACCGCCCGGTAAAAGAAGCAGCCCAGCAGGCACTAAGCGTTGCCACATACATGGCAGATTATTATCGGACTGCCACCGCTCAACCAAGCCCGACCCCAAGCCCTACCCCAATCACCACCCCGAGCCCATTAGGGACAAAACCGCTCCCGCCTACCGCCACCCTTGTGCCGACGCCCACCTTTAATCCACACGCCGAGGAACTGCAACTTGCACTTTCAATGGTTAAAATCAACTTTCCTGCCTGGCAAAGCCTTAACGAAGATGTGAGCGCCTGGATTCATAACGAGGCAATCCGCGTGGATCACCCGGTGCTAAAGTCGCCGGATAACGAATACTACCTGACTCACGACCTCGATCGGTCGTATAAAGCCATGGGATCGATCTTTTTTGACTTCCGGAATCAAACCGATTTCAGCGATCCAAATACGATCATCTACGGGCACAATTTTGATAACGGGCTCATGTTTAGCAACCTGGTTTGGTATAAGAGTCAACCGTTCTATGAAAAACACCCCTTTTACTACCTGTACACACCGGAGCAGGTCTACCGGGTGGACATTGCTGCGGGTATTGTCGTCAGCGAAACGGACGTCACTTACCTGGTTGTCGATTTCAACTCT
This sequence comes from uncultured Anaerolineaceae bacterium, assembly GCA_964584065.1. Classification (GTDB taxonomy): domain Bacteria; phylum Chloroflexota; class Anaerolineae; order Anaerolineales; family Anaerolineaceae; genus Mesolinea. Next base: position 2,931 of record CAZOYK010000018.1, read on the forward strand.
GATGCAGAGTTCCGCGACTTAATTCAAACAATCCAAGAGAATTCCGTGATCGAAACTGAAATTGAACTTACGCCCAAAGATCGCCTGGTTACGCTGTATACCTGCACAAATGATTGGCAGGGGCAGCGTTTTGTCGTCATCGGAAAGATCACCCTACTGGGCCCCTTTTCAGCTCAGTAAGTGCCGAATCTGAAAAGCCAGCAACCAAAAATTCATTGCAGCAAGCTCCTCTATTCTACCTTTTCCGCAGTCCCCCAACGGGTAAATCAACAAAGCCCTCTCAAATTCTATCTACAAACCTTTTACAATTTTTAGTAATTAATACTTAATTAGTATTAAAATGGTGCTCTCTTAGGCTTTTTGCAACTTAATAGAAAGGTTAAAATATGAGGACAATATCCACAATTCTGATTGCAGTACTTCTGCTCTTTACTCTCAGCCAGGTAGGCCAACCTGTTCAGGCAGTTCAAGAATACCAACTCAACTTATCGCATATTGAATGTCTCGGAACGTACGTTGAAATCCACTTTGTTTTACTGAATACTGTCGAGGGAGATAGCATTTCAGATCTTACATACACCTATGGCACCATCCCGCCTGGGCCACGTAATGGAAACGTTGTCCACTTTACGGATAACGTGGCGCCTGGCTATTACAACATAACCAGCGCTTCAGTCTGGGTAAACAGCACCCTGGTAACCCTTCATAATCCCGGTGATTACGCTGGCGAATATGGCTGCCAACAACAGCCAACACCAACCAGTACGGCAACTTTTACGCCAACCTTTACGCCAACAAACACCCCGACCAACACACCCACCTTTACGCCTACCAACACCCCGACAAACACTCCGACGTTCACGCCTAC
>CAZOYK010000018.1:3898-22038 GCA_964584065.1 uncultured Anaerolineaceae bacterium
TGCCACGACAGTAACACCTACAGACCCGCCAAAACAGACCCCTACCGTTACTGAGACACCTACGGAAACTCCAACTTTGACCCCCACCTCCACTCCCACCAACACCCCGACGTTCACGCCTACTGCCACGACAGTAACACCTACAGACCCGCCAAAACAGACCCCTACCGTTACTGAGCCGCCTACGGAGACACCGACCAACACACCAGAACCCAGCCCAACAGCTACGCCGGCAGATCCAACTGCGACGCCTGCAACCCCAACTGTGACTGCAACATTCTCGGTGCCAAATACTGGTCGGGATGATAACTTTGCTGGTCCTGCCTTTATGATCGCGGGACTGTCCACCATCGGATTTGGTCTTGCATTAAGTAAGTTATTGCAAAAAGCCAGCGCGATCAAACGCAAGTAAGCATCCTGATTGTTAAAGAAAAAGTCCGGGACAGTGTCCCGGACTTTTAGTATTCTTCGAATAGACCCTAACGCCTGAACCGCAGCAACAGCCAGACCAGACCAAACGCAGCGGCAAGACCAGCCAGGATCCATTTTATGTTTGTTGCTATCAGCGGCTCTTTTTCCGGCTCAACAATATCCTGAGGAGCAATTACTGTTAAAACCTCATTCTCATCTGGCTGTACATCAATTACCTGCCCCAATTGGTCCTCACGTACGCCAAAGATCAAAGGTTCAACAGTAATTTTTTCGCCAGCAAGCGTGCTCGCAACTTCGGTCGGCTCTACGATTTCTTCTGACTCCATCGGCTCGATCATCACGATTTCTTCCGATGGCACTGGTTCGGTCATCGCAATATCTTCTGACGGCACTGGTTCAGCCATCGCGATATCTTCAGCATATGCTCCTGCCGTCCCGCCGCCTATTCCGTAGAAAGCATCTCCTCCGCCGCCTATCCCGTAGGCAACATCCCCACCGCCGCCTCCGCCTTTGCCGCCAACAGACCCCCAATTGAGAAGATAGACAGGCTCACCGGCTTCTTCTTCAGCTTGTCTCAATGCGCTTTCAGGAGCAGCATCATCCGGAAGCATCATGGCAACCGGTTCAGATACGGTCTGTGGGGCGGAAAAATTGGTAAAAATAAACTCACTTCCAAAAATGACAGCCAGCAAAATCATTGAAACCACGCTTGCCCAACCAAAGCTTGGCAGCAAAAAGCGACCACGCCGGGCTTTTTCAGCTTCACTGCGAGTGAGGGTGAAATGATGTGGTACTGGTCTGCAAGGCAGGCTGCGCATGCTGCGCTTTAACGCAGTCATATCCGCCAGAGCTTCTTTGAGCTCGGCGGATTGCTGCAGGCGTTTATCGAACTTCGCGCGATCTTTGATAGACAGCGTGTTGTCGAGGTATTCGCACAGCAGCGTCATGTCCTTGTCAGAGATTTCAGCTTGCCAGTTCATCATGTTCCTCGGTAATATGACGAAATTGGTCTGGTAAAAGTTCCCTGAAACCCTGCAGGCACTGCTGCATTTTGAGGCGCGCCCGCGCAAGACGGCTCTTGACCGTACCTATGGGGGTTCCGATGATCCGGGCAACCGTTTCATAATCCTCACCCGAAACATCCACCAGGGTGATAACAACCCGGAATTTTTGGTCCAGCCCGCTCAGGCAGTGCTGAATAGCTTCCTCAATCTCAGAAGCTCCCATCATTTCTTCGGGACCAGCAGATTTGTCCTCCAACCATTCAGGGGATTCAATTAGATCGCCTTCATTAGTCTCGGGCTCGATCGGAATGGTTGGTCTGCGGCGCTGGCGGCGCAGTTCGTCATAGCAGGCATTGGTTACAATGCGCAAAAACCAGCTCTTAAACGAGCCGCCGCGATAGGTATCCAGTTTGCGGTACATGGAGATAACGGCTTCCTGGGTGGCATCCGCAGCCGCATTGTCGTCTGCCATAATGCGATAGGCGACGTTATATGCGACTTCCTGGTGCTGAAGAACGAGTTGATTAAAGGCGTCAAGGTCGCCATCAACAGCACGCGTTATTAGTTCAGTCTCTTCCATGATTGCTTTCTGTGCAAGAGTCAAGCCAACGAGACAACACTTCACTTAGATTTTATCGCAATTACAATTCAATAAAAAGCGTATATATAAAGATAATTATCTGATTTTTCGGAATTTCTCTTATAAAGGAGCGATTATATGCAAAAAAAGAGTGCCCGAGGCACTCTTTTTGACAGATTGGTACTTTTCAATTATTTATGCTTCAGCAGAGGGGTTATCTTCCTCCCGCAAAGGGGGAAAGAGGATGACTTCGCGCAGGGAATGCTGACCAGTGAGCATCATCACAAACCGATCCACGCCCAGGCCAAAACCACCAGCTGGCGGCATGCCGTATGCCAGGGCGCGCAAGTAGTCTTCGTCCATCGGGTTGCGCTCTTCATCATCTTCGGTGTAAGCACGTCCGAGCTCAAGGAAGCGTTTTTCCTGGTCGAGCGGGTCATTGAGCTCAGTAAAAGCGTTGCAAAGCTCCACCCCACCAATATAGCCCTCAAAACGCTCCACCGTGTTGGGATCTTCAGGCTTCGCCTTCGCCAGAGGCGAGATGTCGCGCGGGTAGTCGTAGAGGAAGGTCGGCTGGATCATAAGCGGCTCAAGATAGGTTTCCATCAGGGTGTTGATCAGTTTGCCGCGTGGAGTTCCTGGTTTGAAGGGTATCTGGCGGGCTTGCATAAGCTCCGCTAAACTTTCAGCTGTGGGGTGCTCGTTGATGTCAATGCCAGCGTGGTCGATCAGACCCTGTCGGATCTGCATCCGGTTCCAGGGTGGGGTAAGGTTGATTTCGTGCCCCCCCCAGTGGATGATCATCGTACCTAAAACGCGCTGAGCAACCTGAGCAACCATCTGCTCGGTCATTTCCATGATCACGTTGTAATCGGCATAAGCCATGTAGAACTCAAGCTGGGTAAATTCGGTGTTGTGCTTGAAGGATATGCCCTCATTGCGGAAGTCGCGCCCGATCTCATAAACCCGGTCCAGTCCACCAACGAGCAGCCGTTTGAGGTAAAGTTCAAAACTTATGCGCAGGAAGAGCTGCTGGTGAAGCTGGTTGTGGTAGGTGGTGAAGGGTTTGGCTGCCGCGCCGCCATAAATAGGCTGGAGGATGGGGGTTTCCACTTCCTGGAAGCCGCGTTCATCCAAAAAATCTCGCAAGGCTTTGATAGTCTCCGTGCGCATGCGGAAGATGTCGCGCACTTCGGGGTTGACAGCCAGGTCGACATAACGCTGGCGATAGCGGGTTTCGGGGTCGGTCAGGGCTGCGTGACGAATCACCTCTCCGTCAACCACTTCGTCCTTGGCGGCCGGCAGTTGATAGAGGGCTTTGGAGAGCATTCTGAAATCCTCAACCTGCAGGGTGACTTCTCCGCGCTTGGTGCGTACCATGGTGCCTGTGGCTTCGATAAAGTCGCCAAGATCAAAGAAACGCACGAACTGATCCAGTTTTTCCTGCCCGAGCTCGTTGATGCGCATGAAGAGTTGGATCCTGCCGCTGCGATCTTCGATGTGGGCAAAAGAGAGTTTGCCCATGTTGCGGATGGCACGCAGCCGACCAGCGAGTGTCAGCTTAAATTCTTCCGTGCTGCCTTCAGCTTCGCGGACTTCGAATGCCTTGATGGCATCGGCATTGCTGCTGTTCTTGTAAGAACGGGTTGGGTAAGGTTCAATCCCATCCTGACGCAGTTGCTCCATTTTTGCCAAACGGAGGTTCTCAAGTTCGGAAAAGTTATCTGTAAGCATGGTTCGTCCTTTAGATTAAAATAAGCCCCACCGTGATGAAGGGTGGGGCTTTGAGAATTCAGGCGACTACTCGCTCTTTAGAATCTCCACGGTGTAAGCACCACCCGGGGCTTCAATCTTAACCTTATCACCAACACGATGGTTAATCAAAGCACGACCAATGGGGGATTCGTTGGAAATTCGTCTCTCGCGGGGGTTTGCCTCAACAGGACCAACAATCTTGTACATTTCAGGCTCGCCGCCCTCTTCGCAGATGGTCACATGTGAGCCGACAGTAACAAGTCCGTGCTCGTTTTCGCCATCTTCAATGATGTGGGCATTGGCAAGCAGGAGTTCCAGCTCCTTGATGCGCCCTTCCGTGAAAGCCTGTTCGTTTTTCGCAGCTTCGTATTCCGCGTTTTCGATCAGCTCACCGTCTTCCATCGCATCCTGCAAACGCTGGGCAACTTCCTTGCGCTTAATCGTGCGCAGAAATTCCAATTCCTGTTCCGATTTTTCATATCCCTCGCGGGTTAAGTATGAGCTTGGCATGATACTTTTGTCCTTAATACCTTTTCTAAATCCCAAACACCCGAATCGGGCAGGGTTAATACAAAATGCGCCTCGAAAGCCTGATGCTTCCTAAACGCCGGTGAGTTATTATACTATTAATATCCCTGTTTTGCGCAAGTGGTAAGTTGTATTAATATTACCTACCAGTTCTCTTGATTTCCTCAATTCCAGCTGGGCGGAGCGGGCTTTGGCGCTGTTCCGCTCTTTTTGAACAAGAATCCCACCAACAGACCATAAACAAAACCGCCAATATGCGCCCAATAGGCGGTGCCGCCCTGGTCAGCCATCCCCAGTGAGCCGACGCCGCTGAAGAGCTGGAGAATGAACCACAGGGTCAGCACCACAACCGCGGGGACGAGTCGGAGGCGGGCAAAGTAACCTATCGGAATGAAGGTGTAGACCCGGCTCTGCGGATAGATCACCAGGTAAGCCCCCAAAACCGCGGCAATAGCGCCGCTCGCTCCAACCGTTGGGATAACCGAATTGGGGTTGGTGAAGTAGTGGGCAAAAGCCGCAAAAATTCCACCCGCCAGGTAGAAAAGCAAATACCGGATGTGACCCAGCCTATCTTCAATGTTATCACCAAAAATCCACAGGTAGAGCATGTTGCCCAAAAGATGGAACCAGCCAGCGTGCATGAACATGCTGGTGAGAATATCTCGCATATCTCCCACATCAAGACCTTGCTTGATCTCATTGGGGAAAAGCGCAAATTCTGTATATATGGCATCAGGGTTCGCGTTAAATACGTATGCCCACAAAAAAACTACCACATTGATTACGATCAAGACGTAATTCACAACTGGGATTCGGTGTGTCTTTATTTCATCACGAATTGGGATCATTGTTGTTCTCCACCTGGGATAATCTCGACCAAGCCTGGTTAGCCTTGTTCGGCTTTCAGTTCCAATAAACGCGGATGGTCGGCATAAAAACCGCGGCGCTCTTCTGGCAAAAGCAGAGCAATGCGGCACATGATCTCATCGGTTGCCTCTTGCAGCCGGTCTTTGGTAGGTCTCTCATCATGCACTTGGGGCAGCAGGAAGGGTTTCCCAAAACGCACTTCCACTTGCGCCTTTTTCAGACGTAATAAACTCTGAATAACTTCCGTCGAACCAATTACCGCGGTTGGGATCACCTGCACCTGGTTGCGAATCGCCAGCAATGCCGCCCCCGGTTTACCTTCCAGGAGCTGTTGCGTCCTGGAACGCGTCCCTTCGGGAGCAATTCCCACAATCCAGCCCTTTTTCAGGCTAACTGATGCCTCACGAAACGCGCCAAGGTCATATCCATCACGCGAGATCCAGATCACACCCAGTTTATTCAGAAACCAGCCAAAGAAAGGCGCCTTTTGATAATCTCTGGCCACCATGGCAATAATATCCAGGCGGTGCGTGGAAAGCATCAGGAATGGCGTATCCAGACGGCTGATATGGCTGGTAGCAACAATGTAAGGCGTTCCATCCTGGACGTTTTCACCACCCGTGACCTTGAGGTCTACCAGGCGATCAACCAGGAAATGCAGCAGCTTCATCATACGCTGGCGTTCCATATCCTAACCTTCCAATCCGATGGGGAAAATCGACAGGTCCCTCATTGTTTGCACCTTTTTTATCAGCCGCACAAATATAAACAACATCCCCAAAAACAAGATTACAAGACCGATGTACGGCCACACAGCCTGCACCTGACTCCCGTTTATCAGTGGATTGACGCCGCCAAAAAGTGCCAGGGCATTCCAGGCAGCGTGCAGCAGCCAGGCAGCCAGGTACGCAAGCAGAAGAGAGCCAATCTTGCGGTTTTGCCAGTACCTGCCAATTGCCAGCCCAACAATCCCGCCGGCAAGCATGTGCAGAAGCGTGCCGCCAAACCTGCCCAGGACCAATCCTGCCCATTCCCCGTAGCCAATCGCGCTTTGTTGGAGCGAACTCGCGCTCAGCAATCCCTCAAACAGTGCAAAACCTGCTCCACTGAGCAAGCCTGCCCGAAAGCTCTCTGCAGGATCAGGGTTGCGAACCTTAAGCAGCCACACGCCAATTGTCTTAAACAGCTCTTCAACCAGCGGCATGATCCCGGCAACCACCAGGAGCAACCAACCCATCAGATTTGTCAGGTCGAACATTGTTTCAAACTCGGAAAACAAGCTGGCGGGATCATTTTGCAGTGATTCAGGGTTATTCAGGATGGTATTGAAAAGTTCCATGAACTCAGGATTGCTGAATAAGCTGGAGAATGACGTGATCGCCAGGATGAGAAAAACCAGCACCTCTACCAGGACAATGTAGGGGGTCGAAATTCCAATCGATACGGTCAGAATGCCGGAATCGCGTTTTGGGTTGAGATCCCTTTGGTTGCGCGAAGCAATCTGCAGGAGCAAAAAAACAGGGATCGTAATCCCGGGAATCGCCAAAACAGCCAAAACAATCGCTTTTCCTTCCGGAGAGGCAACCCCTGCCAGGGCTGCCAATCCAAATACCAACATAAATCCTGCAATCAGCCAAAGCGAGGTTTTCTCAGCAGCAGGCTTAAGTGGCCTTGCATTTCCGGTGATCTTCCGGATGGTGGTCACAATCGAAATAAACGCGATCACCAAAAAGACCAATCCCGCCAACGCCAGGCCGATAAGCATCCCAGGTTCGACGGTAACTACAGTTCCATCATCCAAGGTTACTTGGCCAAACTCAGCCAGCACTGCCAACCCGATCCAGATGAGGCTCAGGAAAAAGAGAAGGACTGATACCGCCAACTGGGCGATATCAATCCTGTGATAATATTTTTGCTTCGTTTCTTGCCCCAGGTTCATTCTTCAGTAATGGTAATACTGATAATCTCATCACCCACCGGTGCATCAGGGTTCTGATCCGCATCCCGCTCAGTGATCTGCTCAAAGACATCCACACCATCCACCAGCTTGCCAAAAATCGTGTAGAGACCATTCAGCGAGGGGTAGGGCACATATGTAATAAAGAATTGGCTGCCGCTTGTACCGGACTCCTGCCCGCGGGCAACACCGACCATGTAAGCCTCGTCAAAGGTCAGGTCATCCACCGTCTCTTCACGGAACTGATATCCAGCTCCAGACCAGCCGGTGCCGGTCGGGTCGCCAGATTGTGCCATGAAATCGTGATAAACGCGATGGAAAGTAACGCCATCATAGAATCCTTCACGCGCCAGGTAAACAAAAGAGTTGACTGCCAGCGGAGCAGCTTCAGGGTAGAGCTCAAGGGTCATGTCGCCATTTTGGGTCGTAATTGTGGCAGTGTAGGTCTTTTCCACGTCAATTACCCACGGTGGACACTCTTTCATCAAGCTGTCCTCAATTTTGACCACTTCGATGATGGGCGAAATACCAGAGGCTTGCCAATTGCTGATCGGGCGACCATTGACGAGCACAGTCGGAACGGAGTTCATACCGATGCTTTGGGCATAGTCCATAGCACTTTGAATCTTTTCCACAATAACATCGCTAACGGTATCTTGTGTGAATTGCACTTCGTCCAAACCAAGCGCAGTCGCTTCGCCAGCCAACCAATCACGGAATTCATCAATCGTAAGGCTGTTCCATTCGCTTTGTTTATCAAAGAGGTTGGAATACATCTCCCAGAATTTTCCCTGCAGACCAGCCGCTTCAGCAGCCTGAGCTGCTACCTGCGAGTTGGGATGGATGCTGATGAGCGGATAAGGTCGATAAACCAGGCGGACATCTTCAGGATACATATCCATCAGCTTCTCAAATTCCTGGTATGCCATGGCACAGTAAGGACACTGAAATTCTGTGTACTCAATAATGGTGATCATGGCATCTTCGGGACCCTTGGTCCAGTCCTCTTCCGAAACAGGTGGAAATACAGCCAGCTGGGCTTCTTCCTCTGGCGTTAATTCCCCAAAAAGCGGCTCAACTATGGTGCAGAGCATTTTGCCATCATCGCCAGTCAGGCGGGTATCAGCAGTAGGTTGCGGTCCCGGATCTTCAGTTGGCTCAACAACCACCTCGGTGGCGGCTTCAGTCTCCTCCACGATGGCAGTCGGCTCCTCTACGGGAGGTGTGATGGTTGCGACTTTACAGGCGCTCAGCGTTAATGCTGCCACCATTAAAAATAAAACGATTCTTGAATACTTATTCATGCTGATATCCTTTCATCCAGACCCTATTCTAAGGCTGGCTGGTCATTCATTTTCTTTTAGCGCGTCGAGGATGATCCGAAAAAGATCTTCCTGGACTGCGTCAATTCCTTGCGAGGCGTCCACAATGCGCCAGCGTTCGGGCTCTTCCCGGGCCAACTGAAGATAGCCCTGGCGGACACGTTCGTGGAACAGAACCTCATAAGCATCCAGGCGGTTCCATTCATCCTCAGCTTTTTTTCGCATCAGACCGGTCTTCACATCCAGGTCCAACAAAATTGTCAGATCAGGTTTAAGATGATCCGTCGCAAAATCAAGCATCTGGCGCAGCTTCTCAAGATCCAGGCCATGGCCATAGCCCTGGTAGGCCAGGGTGGAATCGCCATAACGGTCACAAAGTATGATTTTACCATCCTGAAGAGCCGGCTTGATCAGTTGTTCAACCAGCTGCGCGCGTGCTGCCAGGAAGAGCAGGATCTCAGTGCGAGGGTGAAGCTCTTTGTTTTCCATTCGCACCAAAACATGCCGGATCTGATCGCCAATTGAAGTGCCCCCGGGTTCACGGGTCATGATAACTGGATATCCCATCGCTTCAAGGCGTTTGGCTAAACGCCTGATTTGGGTGCTCTTGCCGCTGCCTTCCGGACCTTCTAATGTAATAAACATGGTCAATCCCGAAAAATTCGCACGAAGCGATTGGGGTCCTTTCCAAAAGATTCCGAGACAAGATGCGCCTGACGGGCAATTTCGTGCTGCTGGCGGCGCACAGAAGCCGGCGCTGGTTGAAGGTCAACATATTTCTGACCTTCCCCAAGCCCTTCGATCGCCTGCATGGTCTGTTCAACTGCCTCGGATGAGGTCCCCTCCCTGCGGACAGTCAGCTGTCCGGGGAAAGAATCTGCCAAAAACTGTTCTATCTGACCAATGGAATTCGACTTGACCACGAAGATGGGTATGCCCCGGTCTTCAGCATCAACAATTGGCTGGAGACGATCGCGGTAGTACCGGCGCTGGGTTACCAAAATATCAGCGTCTTTGAGGTCCTTAACCACCATCGCCGGCACGCCCAGTTCTCTGACCGACTGGATCAAGCGGCTGCGGGGAACGCCAACCGGGTAGATGCGTTTTTCAGCAGGTATTGAAACGCCACCGATTTCGCCTTGCGTTGGGCGTATCTCGTTTATCGCACTGTAGCGCTGGGCATGCTGCTTGTTTTGAGCGGCCGCCTGCCCTCCGTTGCGCTGGAAAGGAGTGGTCTCCATATTATTTCCGCGCCGCAGAGACTGGGAGACTGTGGGCATGTTGGGTTTGGTTGCCTTGACGATGTGGACTTTTCCATACTCGTCGCGGTAGCGCTCTTCTGGCAGCATAGGATAGCCGCGCAGGATCGCGTCTACAGAGCTGGCTACGTCCCGGTGGACTGCCACACGCTCCCGATCAATAATTTCGACCATGACCGTGAAGGTTGGCGGTGAACGGCGTTCAAGCACCGTTTTTTGCGTGCCGCGACGCCTGGCTTCATCATCAGAAAGGGTAACAGACTCGATGCCGCCAATCAGGTCCGACAACGTCGGATTCAACAGCAGGTTCTCAAGCCCATTTCCATGCGCGGTCCCAATCAACTGCACGCCGCGTTCAGCAATCGTACGGGCGGCGAGAGCTTCGAGCTCGCGCCCAATCTCATCGATCACGATCACTTCCGGGTTGTGGTTTTCGACTGCTTCGATCATGACTTCATGCTGCAGTGAGGGCTTGGGCACCTGCATGCGCCGGGCTTGCCCAACAGCTGGATGGGGCACGTCGCCATCACCGCCAATTTCATTTGAGGTGTCCACAATCACCACACGGTGCTTTTGCGCCAGAATGCGGGCTGCTTCGCGCAGCATGGTTGTTTTGCCTACGCCTGGTTTTCCCAGGATCAGAATGCTCTGACCTGACTCAACCAGGTCCTCGATGATCTCAATCGTGCCATAAACCGCCCGTCCCACCCGGCAGGTGAGCCCAACCACTTTGCCGCGGCGGTTGCGGATTGCCGAAATACGGTGCAACGTGCGCTCCATGCCAGCGCGGTTGTCTGCGTCAAAATCGCCAATGCGGTCTGTAACATACTTCAAATCTTCGTGTGTTACAGGTTCATCGAGCAGCTCAACTTCACCGGTCGTAAAGCGCGCGCTGGGATTGCGACCAAGGTCCAGAATGACCTCGAGAAGGTTGTCAAAATTATCTCTGGATTGTACTGCCTGGGCAACTTCCGGAGGGAAGACTGCCAGCATCGCCTCCAGATCATCAGTAATGCGTTGCGTTGTTGTCATTTTATTTTTTAAATCATACTCCATTGTCGAGCTGATTCTATCTCATTTTGCCTGTTTTTTCTTTCTTCGGGGTTATAAGTTGTATACGAGTTCCATTAATATTTTAACTTTCCTTCTTTAAAACGAACCACCTGGCGTTGCCAGGTGGTTACTAAAGAAGTGAAACGTGTCAGACAGACTGTTTAGTCACCAATACAGGAACCGTCACATATTCCAGCGCCCTGTCCCATAGCCTGGCCTCTGCGGGATCCAAATCCCTGAGCCGCACCTGTTCCAAGGTTCTGACCATTCGCAGATCCGAAGCCCTGACCAGCACCCTGACCACCAGCACCTTGGTTTCCAGCGCCCTGCATCGTACCGGGACCGTATTGCATGCCGGCTTCACTGCCATCGCGCAAGCGCATCTGATCGGGAATGCCATCGCCATCAGCGTCGCATGTTCCGTCGCATGTTCCGTCGCATGTGCCGTCGCCAGGTCCGTAGCTATTACCGTATTGCATACCGGCTGCGGTTCCGTCCTGCAGACGTTGCTGCAGTTGATCAGGAACGCCATCACCATCAGCGTCGCAAGTTCCATCGCACACACCAGCAGCGCCAAAGGCACGACCACGCCGGGTTACCACAGGGTCGGGTAATTCCGTTGCTTCCACCTCAGGGGTGTCTTCCTGGGCAAAAACCGAGCCACCAACTGAGAATACCAAGGCGCCAAGCACCAAAATTGTTAAACCGATACCTAAAATTTTCTTGTTCATCATATTTTCCTTATTTTTTATTTCACCACTCATTTGGTGATGCTGTTAATTTACAGTGTGTTGATTGAGTTTATATCCAGTTCTTATTCAGATTTGATTTAGAATGAAGGCAATTTTATAAACGAGTGCTTTTTGTCTGCTCGAAAAGTGATGGGCAAAACTATATGACCACCATATTGATCATTGAAGATGAAGTAAATCTGAACAAAATCCTGTTCGATTATCTTCGCCATAACGGATTTCTGCCCGTCTCCACGCACACAGGCAAAGAAGGTTTGCAGCAATGGCAGGAAGCCAGACCCGCCCTGGTCCTGCTGGATCTGAATCTGCCGGATATGGACGGATTGGATGTGGCAAGAACGATCCGGAAATCAAGCCAGACCCCTATCATCATGGTCACAGCCAGGCAAGAGGAGCTTGACAGGCTGATCGGACTGGAATTGGGTGCGGATGATTACATCAGCAAACCCTTCTCACCCCGGGAAGTTGTGGCGCGTGTCAAAGCCGTGCTGCGCCGCTGCAAGGGTCAACTTTTCAATGAGGAAATCATCCGGCTTGGCGAAATATCCATCAATCTGGATTCTCACACAGTCGAGCTAAAAGGCACAAAGCTCGATCTCACTCCTGCCGAATTCAATCTGCTCTTCCAATTGGCTTGTAAGCCGGGCAAGGTTTTTACACGTCTTGAATTACTCCAGGCAACCCAAGGCGCTTGCTACATCGGTTACGAACGTACAATCGATGTCCACATCATGAATTTAAGGCAGAAGATCAGGCGGATTGATCCAGACAGATGTTATATCCAGACGGTATTTGGTCAGGGTTATCGGGCTGTGGGGTAAGGTCTAAAGATGCGCAATCGTCTCATCCTCACCTATGCTTTTGTAATGCTCCTGACAATTATCATTGCCTTTAGCAGCGCGATATTCTTCCTCAGTAATGCCAGCGTCGACTACCTTGCCCGGATCCAAACTCCCGGTCCCCGTTCCTACTTGCAAGACCTGGCAAGTTTTTACTCCAAGGCTGGTGGATGGGAAGGCGTGGAGAATTACTTTGAATCTTCGGATCTTCCTGAAGATAACCTGAAGTTCTTTAGACGACAACGGATTGCCCTGGTATCTACACAAGGGGATGTAATCTACGCAATGGACGAGAATATGTCCGGAATGAAGATTGAGCCCTTCTACCTGATCTTCGCCTCAAGAATTCAGGTTCAGGGAGAGTTGGTCGGCTACATCATTTCCGGTCACTTTGTGAATAGTATGCCTCCGGATTTCAGCAACACCTTGGTCAATCTGCTTTGGGATTCGTTGGTACAGGCAACTATAGTTACGCTTGTCATTGGTTTGATCCTGGCAGCCTTGATGGCTTTTCGCCTGCTTCAGCCGATCCAGGCAACAATAAAAGCAACGCAGAAGATCTCTGAAGGTGACTTCAAGCAGCGATTACCCGTGCAATCTTACAAAGACCTGACGGACCTGACCACTGCCGTCAACGACATGGCTGCCACCCTGGAAGAAAACGACCTCAAACGTAGCAGCCTGTTCGCTGATCTGGCGCATGACCTGCGCACACCGCTGGCAGTGCAGAGGGCAAGCATCGAGGCGGTGGAAGATGGCATTTATCCATTCAACCAGGAAACTCTCACCATGCTAAAGCAGCAAAATGCCCATCTCGTGCGCCTGGTGGAAGACCTGAGCCTGGTCGCAAGGCTGGATGAAGGTGAGTTTGTACCAAAAATGAGTCCCCAGGATTTGGGTGCATTCACCCGGGATGTTGTGAACAGGTTTAGAGGGGTGCTCACAAAACAACAACGTCGCGTTCAAACGGCTGCGATACAAGATGGTGTGATCGTGGATATCGATCGCGACCGAATTGAACAAATCCTTGAAAACCTGCTCCAAAATGTAGTGCGCTACACCCCCGTGAACAGTACGATTGATATTGCTGTTTACGCCAAGGGAAAACTTGCAATTCTGAGCATGCGAGATCATGGACCCGGCATTCCAGCAGACAAGTTGGAGTCCATTTTTGATCGCTATTATCAATTGAACAGTGATGATTACCAGAACGCTGGCGGTCATGGTGTGGGGTTGGCCATTGCCCGCAAGTTGGCGCGCGTTCATGGAGGTCATTTATATGTCCGCAACCACCCGGGAGGTGGAGCAGAATTTACCCTGGAGCTGCCATTACTGCGTCTTGAAAAGCACTCCCACTCTAACAGAAGAACTTGACAGCTTAATACTCAATCCTCAGGTCTGTGCCTTCGTAGAGGGAGGCGACTTCGTCGTAACCGTTGAAAAGTAAGGTCGCGCGACGCTCGCTTTCGCCAAGCCGGAGTTCTGTTGCCTGGGACCATCGCGGGTGGTCCACCGATGGATTAACATTCGCAAGAAAGCCATATTCCTGGGGCGCAAGGGTGTTCCACAGCGTGGGTGGTTGTTCGGCTGTGAGCGTGATGCGCTGAATTGCCTTGGGGCTCTTGAAGCCATATTTCCAGGGCACCACCACTCTGAGTGGAGCACCATTCTGTTTTGAGAGAGGTTCGGAATACATCCCGGTTGCCATAATTGTCAGGTCGTGCATGGCCTCATCCAATCGCAGTCCTTCCTGGTAGGGCCAGGGGTAATTGCGCAGAGAAACTTGCCCGGGCATCTCCTCCGGTCGTAAAACAGACTCAAAGGCGACAAACTTCGCCTCCGGAAGCGGCCGCACTTCTTCAAGCAGCTCTCTGAGCAAGAAACCCGACCAGGGCAGCACCATCGAATACCCTTCAACACAGCGCATACGGTAGACTCGCTCAACGATCTCAAAGCGCTCAATCAACTCGGGAATGCTAAGCGTGACGGGGTTAGCTACCAATCCACTCACTTCCACTTGCCAGGGTTCGATCGTGAAATCTTTTGCCAGTTCTGTCACAGAGCGTTTCGACAGGGAAAATTCGTAATAATTGATGAAATTCAGTGCTTCTGATTTCTCGGTAACCTCATCCGCAAATGCTGTTGGGGCACCGCCAGGCGCTGCGCCAGGCATGCAGGCAGCCATGGTCAGGCCTGCTCCAAATACAGCCGCTTGTTTCAGAAATTGCCTGCGGTTCAGGTAAAGTGCTTTAGGGGTGATTTGATCGCGTTCTTGTTGATTAGCCATGCTTGATTCTATAAATTTATATCGACAATGTAAAGCCCTTGTGCATACCCACATACATTGCCAAAAAAGCAGGGGGTTGATTGGTATAATACCTCTCAGTACATTGGAGAAAGTTGTGCATATGCAGAAAATTCGGGTGATGACTCTCAATCTGGGCGGTGGGGAAAAAAACTTCACTGGTTCTCCTGAACAAACGGAGAATAAGGCTGAAGCCCTCGTTCAGTTGCTTGAAGAGATTAAACCGGATATTTTTGGCGTCCAGGAAATTGCACACTACATTGATGCAGATGGCATCACCCACAGCATGGTTGACCGCATCCATACGGATTGCGGCTTCCAACACGCTTTTTACGGCGAGACCCTTTCCATGAAACGTCACATGCAGGTTAAAAAAGACTTGATGGTGAACGGTTTATTCAATGACTGGTGGGACTGGTCCAAAGGCAACGCAATTTTTTCGAACATTCCCTTCAGCCGCTTGAGCGATACCAACAAAGTTGGCGTACCTCGAAACGTCCCGCTTTTTCAGCCTGTCAGTTATGAAGGCTCACGGGACACCGACCCGCGCTATGTGATCCTCACCCGCCTGAAGCAAGCCCCTTACCCTTTCGTCCTCAACCTCCACCTGACCACGCTGGTTGGCGAACGGGGAGACAACGCCTGGAGCGAAGTGGTGGATGCTGCCAGGATCACGCGCTCGCAGCAGATCAGCGGTGTAATCAGCCTGGTTGAGAAGCATGTGCTCTTACCGCAATTGCCAATGATCCTGATGGGCGACTTCAACGCCAGCGCGGATGAGTACACGCTGCGCGATATGCTGGAACAGGAGCACGGCATCCTGCAGTTAAAGCCGCAAGATAGCATTGCCACCCATCCCCGCGCAGGGGCAGTCGATCATATCTATTTCTACCCAACCAATCGGTTGGTGGATTACACCTGTTTTATTGTCAGCACACCACTTTCGCACTCGATTTCGGATCATTTGCCAGTTGTAGCTGACATAATCATTCAATAAAGGAGCCTTTTATGGCAAACAATCAATATTTTGGTACGGATGGCATCCGCGGAACAGCCGGCACACCGCCGATGACTGCGGAATTTGTTTATCGCCTGGGAGTAGCGGTTGGGTATGTGCTCAGCGCGGAAACACCTGGTCCTGATCTGTTTGTGATCGGGCGGGATACGCGCGTTTCAGGTCCACTGCTGCAAGAAGCACTAACGCGTGGTTTGCTCACCAGTGGCGCGCGCGTAATGGACCTCGGAATTCTGCCCACGCCCGGGATTGCCTGGCTGACACGTGAGCTTGGCGCAACCGCTGGTGCGGTCATTTCCGCGTCGCACAACCCAGCCTCAGAAAACGGCATCAAATTTCTAAATCCACAGGGCATGAAGCTTTCTGAAAGCCAGGAGGCAGCCATTGAAGCCTACTTCGGCAGCCTGCCCGAAGGGGACCTGGACCTGCCCGAAACTGGAGTTCGGGTGGATGGAACTAAGTTCTATGACCTCTATTTGCAGGATCTGCTTGCTACCCAGGAAGGTCTGGATCTGAGCGGGTTGAAAATCCTGCTGGATTGCTCAAACGGAGCAGCCTATCGCGTTGGTCCAGAACTATTCAAGGGTTTGGGCGCAGAAGTGGTTGCGCTCAATACAGAATCCGACGGGGTCAACATCAATGTCCAAGGCGGTTCAGAGTATGCCCGTTCCAAACCGGAAGCCCTGGCAGCCTTGCTCACCGAGCACCAAGCCAACCTTGCCATCACATTCGATGGCGACGCTGACCGTGTGATCCTGATGGATGAGACTGGTCAGTTGATCGATGGCGATCACATGCTCGCAATCCTGGCAGACGCGCTGAACCAGGAGAACCAACTGTTGGCAAACGCACTGGTGACGACCGTCATGGCAAATGGATCCCTGCATCAGTATGCCGCGGAACACAACTTTGAGCTGATCCAGACGCCAGTGGGAGACAAATATGTGACTGAGGTGTTGCTTGGTCTGACGGCTGAGAATGACGCTGAAGGCAAATATGGTTTGGGTGGTGAACAATCCGGTCACATTATTCTGCTGGACCAAAACCACCGCACTGGCGATGGCTTGCGCACAGCCGTCTTTATGCTCCGCGTTCTGCTCCAACAGGATCAGCCCTCCATGGCGGCGCTTGCTGCCAGGATCCAAAAATATCCCCAAATGGTGGCATCCTGCAACGTCGCCAATAAGCTCGATTTGAAAACCATGGCTCCTTTACAGGCCATGCTGGAAGATATCAAACAACGTTTACCCGGCCTGGTGCAGCTAAACTCGCGCTATTCGGGTACCGAACCAAAATACCGCTTGATGATCGAAACCGACACCCGCCACAGCACCCACGAACTGGCAGTGATCTGCTGGGAAGTCTGCGACGTAGTCCAACGTGAGACAGGCACGCCGCCTGGAGCGAAAATCGAAGTGCTCAACGCTTCTGCCGGGGGCTTGGTTCCCCGGCCTGCAACTGAAAACTAACAAGGAGAATTTATGCAACTGACTACTGGAACATCAGAATTCAGCTCAGGACTGGCAACAGAATTCAACCGCCTCAACCGCGCCATCCTGGTGGCAGACAAACCCCAAAGCTGGCAGCCCGCGATTACGGAAATGAATGTATTTCTTTCACAGCTGGAAACCTGGCTGGCAGACAACCCTGCCGTGATCGGGGAAGATATTGTCACCTCCTCGCGCATATTCAGCCTGCTCCTCACCCTGGCTGCCACAGGTACTCAGGGTCGTTTGGAGCTTGTCCTCGCAAAGGACGAGGCAAGCAAGGTGCTCCGGGCTCAGATCGATGAGGATTACCTGCCCAGTTCTGGCGACATGCGCCGTAAAGCCATTGCAATTGCCAGGGTTTACCTCCAAAGCCCGGTCTTTGCCAGCATCTCGCAGGCGATCAGCCACGAAATCCTGCCCCTGCTCGACAGCCTGGACGACCAGGCAGACCCGGACCGGTTTATGGCATACCGCGTGATCCAGATCGGCAATATTTTTGAGCGCCTGTTTGCTTTGCGACTTCGCACATGGGACCCCATTTTGCTTGGATTGGCAGGGAAAAAGGGGCTGCTGCGCGAAATTTATGACCGAAAATATCTGCGTTTTGGCACATCCGGGGTTCGCGGAAGATGGGGCTTTGATTTCACCGAGACACGTGCCCGCCAGGTTGTGCAGGCTGTGTGCGACTTTTTGAACAGCGAAAACGTGCCCGCTTTTGTCGGTGCTGAAGACCTCGCAGGTAAAGTGGTTGTTCTCGGGCATGACACCCGCCGATACTCCGACCTGGTTACGCAGTGGATCGCGGAAACCTGCCTTGCCAACGGCTTCAAGGTGCATGTTGGCACGCGAGACGTGCCCACCCCAGCCCTGGCTTTTTATGAGACCGAGGTGCTGCCGAAAGACGAAGTAGCCGGATTGATCATCGCCACCGCCAGCCACAACCCTCCGGAGTGGCAGGGCATCAAGTTCAACCCCCGCCTGG
>CAZOYK010000019.1:0-6187 GCA_964584065.1 uncultured Anaerolineaceae bacterium
GAATAGAATTGAAGGTGATTCTTTAGTTTAGTGCCTTGAGGCGACCGACAGCGGCAGGCTTCCAGGACGTTTTGCAATCCTAAATCGTCTAAAAATTCCGCGGAAATCATTACCGAAGTTTGCATTGCAGGCTCACACATTCCTTGGACCCAGATCCACTACGGGAACAGGCAGTTTTTTGCGCATTTCGTCAAGGTAAGGCTGCGAATCAAGGCATTGTCCGTCAACCCGGGTGGGATTCAGGCAAACCAAGCGCACATCTATTGGGGTGAGTACCGCAAGATCAACTCTTCGTTCGCGAAGTTTGAGGTAACTATTAGGTTTGATGAACAAACGTGTGCCATCTTCGACCACCAGAGTCAAATTGGCAAAATTTGTTTCGCTCAATAACTCCTCCAGCACCTGATCGGTCATTGCACCTTGCAGATACAGGAAAAGTGTGTCAGGTTTCAGGGCATTTGCGATGTCTTTTCCATAACCAACCGACGCAGGCGTATCCAAAGTTGAAATGTCCAAATTTGGGACCTTGCCGCTTAGCATAATCGTGCGTTTCCCTGGATTCGTTCTGGTTGCCTGGGCAAACAAGTTAGCAATATTCTCTGGAAGAGCCGGTGTTTGAAGCATATCAAGCGCAAAATTGGTCATGTCAGCCAGGACTTCGGGGTCCGTGGAAGTCTCTGCGCTAACACAGAGGAAGACAGCCTCGCTCATTCCCGAGCCGGCTTGCGAACGGCGCGAGAGAGCTCCATCAAGAATAAAAAGGCATTCCGGTTCGTGCTGACGCATTAATCTTTCAATACTGCTTATCTCATCTGTCACGCTGGGACCAGCCAACTCCATATAGCCATCGCTTAGCGCCCGGCAGACAATCACCTCGCCTAAAGCTGTTCGGATGTTGCTGAGCTCAAGGATCTCGAGTAGAGCATCACTGTTCTGCAGGGCTGCTTGTGCGGAAGCGATCAGTGTGCCAGTTGGAACGTAGATGCGCGGCTTTTCGTAACCACTCAGAATATCTTCTGATTCTCCGTCCCGACCGATCGAAGTGAGGGCTAGTGGTCGTGTTTGACCCGCTTCTTGCCAGGCTGAGATGATATGGTTGAGGCAGGTTGTTTTTCCCGCGTTTTTAGACAGCCCAATGATCGCCAGCGACTGCAGGTCCTGTAAACCTGTCAGCTGGAGCAGCTCATTGCCTTTTTTTGCCGCAACCATGCTCATCCAAACCGCCAATTATCTCTTATGTTTCCTTCTGTTGCGAAGTAAACCGTCAGGCTCAAGGGTCATTTGTTGACCGGCTAGCAAGCTGGCAACGCCGATCATTTCCACTTTCTCTTCACCTCTGCAAACCGGGCAATTACACTCATTCTTGTATTCATCAGGCTGTTTGTAGGTGGTGATAACGCCTTCAAAATTACGCAAAACAATATGATCAGGATTCTGGGATATCAGATAATCGGGCATCACTGGGATCTTTCCTCCGCCGCCGGGTGCGTCCACCACGTAGGTAGGAACGCAGAAGCCAGAAGTGTGCCCCCGCAGGCTCTCAATAATTTCAAGACCTTTTGCAACAGGTGTACGGAAGTGAGAAAGACCGAGAGACAGGTCACACTGATAAATGTAATAGGGGCGAACTCGGATGAACGCCAGCCCGTTTACCAGTTTTCGCATCACATGCACACAATCATTTACGCCTCGCAAAAGGACAGACTGGTTGCCTAATTGCACGCCTGCGTCAGCTAACCTGGCGGTTGCACGTTTGGAATACGGGGTTATTTCATTTGGATGATTGAAGTGGGTGTTAAGCCAGACCGGGTGGTATTTCCGAATCATTTCAACCAGCTCAGGGGTGATCCGTTGAGGAAGAACCACTGGCGTGCGAGAGCCAATTCGAATGATTTCCACGTGATCGATGGCACGCAGGTTGGAAAGGATGTACTCCAGGCGTTCATCACTCATCAGGAGTGCATCGCCTCCGGAAAGCAGAACATCCCGTACAGCCGGGGTATTGCGGATGTAGTTGATGCAGGCATCGATCTGCGCGCGTGTGCGGGCGCCATCCTTCTGACCAGCCAAACGACGGCGGGTACAGTGCCGGCAGTACATCGCGCACTGGTCTGTGATCAGAAACAGCACGCGGTCAGGGTAGCGGTGGGTGAGCCCGGGTACAGGGGAGTCGCCATCTTCTTCGAGAGGGTCCACCAGATCTTCAGGGCTGCGATAAGCTTCGTCGCCAGTTGGCACGGCTTGCCTTCTCACCGGGTCGTGAGGGTCGTTGGGGTCAATCAGGCTTAAATAATAAGGAGTGATTGCCATTCTGAAGGTTTCAAGCGCTTTTCGTGAGCCTTGTTCCTCTTCGGCTGTAAGCGGCAAATACTTTTTAAGTGTGTCCACATCTGAAATTCGATGGGAAACCTGCCAGTGCCAGTCGTTCCACTGTTCGTCCGACACATCCGGAAAGAGCAACCTTCGCCTGGCTTCACCGCTCGTGTTGATGTATTTTTCTTCAGCTTTCATCAGTTAACTCCTTTGTTTCTGATAGTGGCTGCAATTTTTTCTGCAGTCTTTCCCCGTATATTAGATGTAACTCTTTTCAAAAATTTCGCGCAGCGCCTTGGATTCACGCAGCACCTGCAGGGTAAATTCCGCATGGTTGCGAGTGTAACCGTTGCCGATGATCATCGTGACATCTTTGCCGATGCCTTCTGCTCCCAGGGCGGCACGCGTGAAGCTGGTGGCCATACTGAAGAAATAAACCAATCCACCATCACGAACAGGCAGGATGGTGGACATTTCAGTTCCATGGATGTTGACAACGTTGATGGCAACGTCGTATTCTTTGCCGCCGTTGCATTCCAGCGCTTTTTCAAGCACTTCAACTGGATTAGCTGCGTCTGCCACGAAGTACTTGTGCACAAAGTGATTGTCCAGCAAGGTTCTTTCATAGCGGTTGTTACGGCTCATCCCAACAACATTGCCGCAGGGACCCACGCGTTTCATGGCTTCGTACCCGCAAAGCATGCCGCTTTTACCTCCAGCGCCGAGAATGAGCACTGAATCGCCGGGTTTGACGATGTTTGCAGTCTGTGCGGGTGCGCCAGCAACATCCAGCGCTGCCAGGGCGAGGGCTTCGGGCATGTCATCCGGGAGTTTGGCGTAAATGCCGCTCTCAAAGAGAATGGCTTGCCCTTTGATATCCACCCGGTCGGTTTCATGATGAACTGCCAGGATCTCCTCGATGTGAAGTGGGGTCAGGGAAAGGGAAACGAGGGAGGCGATGCGATCACCAACTTTGATGTCGGTGCGATGCTGCAAGGCAGGTCCGATCTTCGCGATGCTGCCCATCAGCATGCCGCCAGAGCCAGTCACCGGGTTCTGCATCTTGCCGCGTTCAGCGACAATCCCGAAAACCATCTCCTTCAGGCGATCTTCGTTTTGCTCAGACGCGCTCCAGAGTTGCCTGAAACTGGCCGAGTCGATGTTTAATGCCGAGACGTCAATCAGAATTTCGTTGTCGTAGATCTCCATTGTGTTGTCGATCTTTTGCGCGGCCTGCGGCAGCAGCCCTTTGGGTTCGATCACGCGGTGTGCACCATACTTATTTCCCATTGCCATAAAACAATTCCTCCGTAGATTAATTTAACTAATTTACACGCTCAGGCATGCCCAAAATCTGGCGGGCTTCTGCCGGCGCGGCGATTTCCAGGTTCAATTCTTTTGCGATACGAACGATCCGTTCGACAAATTCTGCATTCGAGACGGCGTTTCTATCGCGGTTGTATTTCAGATTGTCCTCAAAACCAACGCGAACATGTCCACCCAGAAGCATGCCCATCACGTTCATGTCCAGTTGGCAGCGTCCAATCCCGGTCACGGTGAATGTGGCTCCTTCTGGCAGGGATTCTTTGAGGAACAACAAATCGCGCGGGGTGCCCGTGGCACCGCCGTTCACGCCCAGGACGAAATTGAAATGCAATGGCGGATGGATGAACTCCTTGCGGACCAAACGTAAAGCCATGTCAATGTGGCTCTTATCAAAGCACTCCAGTTCGGGTTTGATCCCGCGTTCGTTCATGCGGGTAGCAAACGCGATGATCATGTTTTCAGTATTGACGAAAATGTCATCTCCGCCGAAATTCATCGTGCCGCAGTCCAGGCTTGCCATTTCGGGGTTCAGTTCGGTTGGTTGCAGGCGCTCTTCGGCAGTCATGCCGGTTGCGCCGCCCGTGGAAGGTTGAATGATGACGTCCGGGCAGGCTGCCTGGATTGCATCGATGATCACCCTGAAGCGTTCGCGGTCCTGTGTGGGGGTGCCGTCGTCGAAGCGGGCGTGCAAGTGGATGATCGCCGCGCCGGCTTCGTAAGCAAGTTTTGCCTCGCGGACGTATTGGTCGATGGTGTAAGGGACAGCGGGGTTATTTTCCTGGGTGACTTCAGCACCGCTTATTGCCGCGGTGATGATAACCTTGTGTGCACTCATAACTCTCTCCTTGGTAATATTCGCCTGAGATTAGCCCAGACGCTGCTTATTCTTCGGGGTAACGCAGGTGCCGCTCGCTCGGCATACCAGCACCGGTTCTGCCAGAACTTCAGCAGCTGAATCGGACAGGTCGGGCCTGGTTCCGATTACCTTCCAGGCTTCGAAGGCCATCTTGCGCGAGGTGTTGCCTTCGCTTGTGATCCAACCCTTGGCTTCGATGAAATCCCCGGCGTAGACAGGCGCGAGAAATTCGATGTCGTCGTAAGCTCTGAAAAGCCCCTCGTCGCCATCGCGCCGGATCAGGAGTTCAGTAGCTACATCGCCAAACAGCTTGGTCAGGTAAGCTCCGTCCACGAGGCCGCCGCCGTAGTGCGCGTTTTCCGCTCCAATTCTCAGTCGTATTATTACTTCGTTCATCGCATTCTCCTAAAAATTAAAAACGCTATGTGCTCAAAAAGACACATAGCGCTCCATGCAATCGCATGACAGTGGCCTAATTTCGTTAGGCGCACCAAGGCGTAGGAGAGGACTCTCCTTTGGCCCTTCGGCGACGGATAATTCGTTTCTTCTCCCAGTCCTGGGAATACAGCGAAGTTACTACCCAATCCGCCGCGCCTCTAATGATTTTCTATTCAATTTTTGCCAGGTAATCCCGACAATCAGATTATAGCCTGAGAGTTCTGTTTCCGGAAGGGCAAACTCCGAAATTTTGCCAACCAAAATGATTGTTGTTTGAACATAAGTTTATACAATGTTTGTACATATGCTACTTTGTAAAACTTGAGGAGGGTGGGGGAGGTGAGTATAATAGCGGCTGACTTTGAATTAAAGGTGACTTATGGCCATTAAAACAACTGAAAGCGGCACAACACTGCGCAATCGATTAGCGCGCTCAATAGTCCTGGCGATCCGGACGCTGATGCAGCAGGGCAGCCCGGATGAGAAGAGCCTGGACATGGCCGCGTACATCGTCCTGGCGTTGGAAAAGATTGACGAAACCATTGATGCAGCAATGGTAGCGTGGGAAAAGCGTGATTACTGGGTGAAGGCCGACCAGTTCCGCCAGGAATGGGCATGGATTGAAGGCAGCAACGCGCGGCTGAAAGCTGCGGTACTGGCGCAGGACTGGGCGCAGATCGCGACAGAAGCCATTTCAGTGGGGCAGCGTTTCAGTAACGTGAAGATAGCGGAGAAAAATCGCATTGGCGAACCCTGGATCGGCGCATGGAACGCGTTGAAACAATCCAAAAAGTAACGGTCTGATTATTGGGTGTTTTTGAGAGCTAAACAGGTGGGCGGGGGCTTAATTGTAAAAATGACTTTAAGGTTATGATAAGTATCATTATCGCAAGCATAATCAACGAGGAAGCGTAGCTCTTTCAGATAAGAATGTGCTCTGATCCGTCAGAATTCAGATTCGTAAGTCACAATGTGTTTTACGTGTATAGGAAGGTCTAAAAGTTCGTCCGCAAAGAATGTCGGATATACCTGCATTTTCTGATTGTTCAACTGAGAGATCTCCAGCCACTCCAGGCGTTCCGGCAAACCACCCATGGATTTGCTGTTGGAAGTAGTGACGCAATTGGGATCCCACTTCATCAGGAAGTAAAACGCCAATTCGTGGCAGTTTAGCCCTTCAATCGTTCCGGCTATTCCGCGGAAAAAGTTCTCATGAATGAAAACGAGCCTTTCTATCTCAAACTTCCAGCCCGT
>CAZOYK010000019.1:6197-21022 GCA_964584065.1 uncultured Anaerolineaceae bacterium
TGTCATTCCGGATCATCAACACCTTGCTATCGTTGATCAGAATCCCGCAAGCCCTCAGCCGAAACCAATCCGTCCCACTCGTAAACGTGCATTCTGTCTTGTTCATTTTTGCTCCTTCACAGGTGTAATTCTAACTTTGTTACATTATTATGGATGAGTGACGCCCACCTTCACTCTGACAGCTGTTTTCACGATTATAATGATATTAAATAATTGACTTTTTAAATAAAAATGTTATACTATGCGCAACAATATGTTATTGCAAGGTTTATAATGCAAATTACGGTTGAGGAATGCATCCAGAAGTACCTGAGTTCTGTCAAGCTCTCGCGCAGCGCGAATACGTTTCGCACGTACACTAACGCGATGAACCTGTTTACAGAGGTGCTGAGTGAGAATGGAATACAAATTGAAAGCGCTGATGTTACGTCCCTGCCGGAAGAAGCGGTTATCTGGGTGCTAACAGCGCTAAAGGATTTCTCCTCAGCCACGGAGCAGGTTTACATTACTGCCGTGGTTGGCCTGTTTGAATTCATCGCCGGGGAAAACCTCGCGCCGGTCAACCTGCCCCGCATTCGCCTGCTGATCAAGCAGCGCGCCCGTCGACCGGGCATCCGCCTGCCGCAATTCCCCAAGAGCGCCATAGATACTGTGCTGAAATATGCCGCGACGCTGACCTCTGTACCTACGCAGAGTGAGTCAGACCGCCTGATTAACCTGCGCGACCGGGCTTTCCTCCTGACGCTCTCCGATACCGGCCTGCGCGTGCACGAAGCCTGCAACCTGCGCCGCGGAGACATCGACTGGCTGGAACACCGCGCGATTGTGATCGGAAAAGGCAACAAAGAAGCGGTGGTGCGCTTTTCAAAACGCAGCCTGGACGCCCTCAAGATGTATCTCTCCGAACGCGCCAGCCTGGATGGCAACAGCGGCAAGGCGCTGGCGTCGCAACCGGTTTTCGCGCGCCACGATCGCGGCGCAGGCAAGAAGGTCAAGCCTATCTCAACCACCACCGGGAGGGAAATTGTCAACCAGCGCGTTCGGGAATCCCTGGGCGAGGAAGCCGTCGGAACCATCACCCCCCACTCCTTCCGCCACTATTTTGTGACCACGATCCTCGGAAGCACCGGCAACCTCAAACTCGCGCAAGTGCTGGCGCGTCACACCAACATCGCGGTCACTCAGCGCTACTCGCATTTGAGCGATAGCGAGCTGGACCAGGAATACCAACAAATCTTCGATTGATGCCTTGTTGGTGGTATCATACTTCCTTGAAACCGAACATTTGAGGAGTTTATGACTGAGAATCGTATCAAGGCTCACCCAATTCTGATTGATGATTCTGTAGCAGACATTCCGTTTTACTGGCAAGACCAAACCTTCCTGGCAAAGGAAGGTGAAATGATTTCCTCCGCACTCATGGCAAATGGCGTCACCATCTTCGGGCACCATCCCAAAGACCACTCTCCCCAGGGGATTTTTTGCGCCAACGGGCAGTGCTCCCAGTGCTTGGTGATTGCCGACTCTCTCCCTGTCAAAGCCTGCATGACACCCGTAAAAAAGAATATGCAAGTTTTTCCTGCGGAGGGTCTTCCTAAGTTGCCGCATGTGCAACCCAAAAATGTCCACGTCAACCGACCTACCCCGGAATTTCACACAGACGTGCTTATCATCGGAGGCGGTCCTGCCGGACTTTCAGCGGCGATCGAACTTGGCCATGCTGGTGTGAGCACGATTTTAATTGATGATAAAGCCCATCTCGGCGGCAAACTTGTTCTGCAGACTCACCGATTCTTTGGATCAAGTGAAGCGGTTTTTGCCGGTACACGCGGGATTGACATCGCAAAAAAACTTGAAACTGCCCTAAGGCAGCACGCTTCGGTGGGGATTTGGGAAAATAGCACGGCTGTGGGCGTGTTTGAGGATAAATCCATCGGCGTTTACAAAGGCGGGAAAGATTACGTGCTTATCCATCCAAAAATGCTGCTCATGGCCACCGGAGCGCGTGAAAAAAGCCTGGCCTTCCCGGGAAACACCCTGCCCGGAGTCTACGGCGCAGGCGCGTTCCAGACACTCGTAAATCGAGACCTTGTGCGCCCCTGTGAGAACCTTTTCATCATTGGCGGTGGTAACGTCGGCCTGATTGCCGGTTATCACGCAATTCAGGCTGGGATCAATGTTTGCGGTTTGGTTGAAGCTGCCCCCGAATGCGGCGGCTACAAGGTCCACAAAGACAAGCTGGTACGGTCCGGGGTTCCTGTGCTGACATCTCATACGGTTGTGGAAGCTCTTGGAAAAGATCATGTTGAAAAAGTTGTCATCGCCAAAGTGGACGCGAACTTCAAAGTGATCCCGGGTACTGAGCAACAGTACGACTGCGACACAGTTCTAATCGCGGTTGGCCTTGATCCTGTCAATGAGTTCACCGGGCAGGCGGAACGAGTTGGGCTGCCCGTCTTTTCAGCTGGAGACGCCAAAGAAATTGCGGAAGCCTCAGCAGCGATCTTCTCGGGTAAAATAGCCGGTCGAAAAATTGCCGGTTTTCTTGGCAAGCGGACAGAGGCAATCCCCACTGAGTGGGCAACGATCGAAGAGATCCTGAAATCGCGCCCGGGAGAAACCGTTGATCCAGACCTTCCTGACCTTGAAGAAGGGGTCTTCCCCATCATGCACTGCACGCAGGAGATCCCTTGCGATCCCTGCTCAACCGTCTGCCCACGGCACCTGATTCATGTCGACCAAACAGATATCCGTCACCTCCCGGAGGTGGATTATTTCGCCGAGAAAGGCTGCATCGCCTGCGGACGCTGTGTGGCGGTTTGCCCGGGTTTGGCAGTGACGCTAGTTGATTATCGCAAGGGCAACCAAAACGCGCTGGTGACCCTTCCCTTTGAACAGGACCCTTTGAGCGTAGCTGAAGGCGATGAGATCGAGCTGACAAGCACCGAAGGAATGGCGCTCGGCAAGGCGACCATTCAGACCATAAAAAAGATCAAAGACTATGCGAATGGCACCTCCCTGCTAACCGTGGAAGTGCCGCGTGCGATTGCCAAACAAGTCTCCGGACTGCGCATTATTGAAACCACCGAACCATCTCCTTTTGAGTTCGACACAGAACATCCCGAAAATCTCGCCGATGATGCCTACATCTGCCGCTGTGAGAGGGTTACGGCGGGTGAAATCCGGGCGTTGATCCGCGAGGGCGTGCGGGACATCAACCAAATCAAAGCCGTCACCAAGGCCAGCATGGGCGCTTGCGGCGGTAAAACCTGCCTGAATATGATCAGGCGCATGTTTCTGGCCGAAGGCATTCCCCTTTCAGAGGTCACAGAAACGCCTGTCAGACCGGTTTTCGTCGAAATGCCCGTCAGGGTGTTGGCAAATTTGCCAGACGAAGGAGCACCCGAATGAGCCCACAGACCAACTTTGACGTCATTATCGCAGGTGCCGGCTCAATTGGCACACCAACTGCTTTCTTCCTTGCTAAAGCCGGGTTCAGGGTGTTAGTGGTTGATCCCCGCCCCAGTACCGGTCAGGCTTCCAACAAACACGCCATCGGCGGCATCCGTGCCACCCACTCTGACCCTGCCAAGATCCTGCTATGTTCCAACTCGATCGACATCTTCTCACATTGGGAGGATGAGCATGGGCAGGATATCGAATGGAAGGCTGGTGGCTATAGTTTTGTCGCGTACGATGATGCCATCGAAAAGACTCTGAAAGACCTGCTCGACATGCAGCGTAAACTGGGGCTCAATATCAACTGGCTTGATCGACAAGCTTTTCTTGAGCTCGTGCCCGATATTAACCCCGCAGATCTGCACGGAGGCACCTACTCACCAGAGGACGGTTCGGCATCTCCGCTAAAAGCTTCTTTTGCCTTTTACAAGGAAGCAACCAGGCATGGTGCAGTATTTCAATTCAACGAGCAAGTTATTGGCATTGAAACAGCAGCCGGTAAGGTGCGATCAGTCACGACTGATAAGGGGCAATATTCCACTAATTGTTTCATAAACGCCGCGGGATCATGGTCTGCTGAAATTGGCCGGATGGTGGGGCTGGACCTGCCAGTCAGACCGGATGCGCATGAAGCAGGCATTACTGAAGCTGTCCAACCCATGTTCAACCCTATGATCGTCGATATCCGCTCAAGACCGGGCTCAAGTAATTTCTATTTTTATCAACACCCGACGGGCAAGATCATCTTCTGTGTTACCCCAAATCCACAAATTTGGGGGTACCTGGACCAGGATACCAGCGCTTTCCTGCCGCTTTCCAGCAGGCGATTAATTGAAACCATGCCAAAACTGGCAAATTGCCGGGTGAGGCGCACCTGGCGCGGCACTTACCCGATGACCCCCGATGGCAACCCAATTTTGGGAGAAGTTGAGGGTATTGAAGGCTTTCTGCTTGCAACAGGCGCTTGTGGTCAGGGATTTATGCTGGGACCAGGCGTTGGGCAGCTCATGGCCCATTTGATCCAGGGTACAATCTCTGATCAGGAAAGCCAATGTCTTTATAGTATGCGTCTGAACAGGGACTGGACAAGCATGGAAAAGCTTAAGTAAGCTTTTAATTGTGGCTTACAATTAGCCTAATCATGGATAGAGATCAATTTATCAACAAACTACCCAAGAGCTACTCTGCAGCTGAACGTGAGCTCATTCAAAAAGCTTATAGTTTTGCGGAAGAAGCGCATGCGGGTCAGACACGCGCAAACGGTCTGCCTTATTTCACGCATTGTCTTGGCGTTGCCAACATTCTGCTTGACCTTGAAGCCTCTCCTAACATCGTTGCAGCCGGGCTGCTTCACGATGTCCTGATGGATACACCCACGACGGTGGAGCGCTTGCGGAAGGAGTTTGGGCGAACAATCACCGGGTTTGTGGAGGATGTCACCCGCATCACCGCACTCCCTCAGCTTTCCCGTGCAGACCAACATCCACCTGAACGCACCCCTCTTGCGCCATCAACACCCCTCTCTGAGTTAAAACTCTCTGACGATCTTGCTGAAACCCTGCGCAAGATGCTGCTGGCAATTGGTGACGACATCCGGGTTGTAGTGATCAAGATGGCTGACCGCCTTTACAACATGCGAACTTTGAATTCCCTGCCGTTGGACCGTCAGCGCATCATCGGTCAGGAAACCCTGGATATCTTTGCACCCCTGGCAAACCGCCTCGGCATCTGGCAATTCAAGTGGGAACTTGAAGATCTGGGTTTCCGCTATACCAATCCTGAAAAGTACAAAGAAATTTCCGATCAACTCACCCAACGGCGTGCAAAACGCCTGGAAGAGATCGATCGCATCGTGGCTGATCTACAGCAGCTATGCACCAAAGCAGAAGTTAAAGCGAACATCTCAGGCCGCCCCAAGCACATCTATTCAATCTATAGGAAGATGCAGGGAAAGAGCAAAAACTTTGACTCGATCCGGGACTTAAGGGCTGTGCGGGCAATTGTTGATGATGTTGAGACCTGTTACAAGGTGCTCGGCATCATTCACATGCATTTTCAGCCAATTCCAGGCGAATTTGACGATTACATCGCAGCTAAAAAACCTAATAACTACCAATCTTTGCACACAGCGGTCATCTACAGCGATGGGAAGCCACTCGAAGTTCAGATCCGGACCTGGCAGATGCACCACAATGCTGAGTATGGTATTGCGGCTCATTGGCGTTACAAAGAAAGCGCTGCTACCCTTTCGAGTGATTACGAACAAAAAGTGCAATCTATGCGCAATTTGCTCGTCTGGTCCCAGGAAGTTGACGATAGCAAGAGCTTAATTGAAGGCATGAAGTCGGACATCTTCCACGACCGGGTATACGTCTTCACACCCCGGGGTGACGTTGTGGACCTTCCCTATGGTTCTACTCCCATCGATTTTGCTTACCAGGTTCACACAGACGTTGGTCATCGCTGCCGCGGCGCAAGGGTCAACGGAAAACTGGTGACGCTCGATCATACCTTGCATACTGGCGATCAGGTTGAGATCCTGACAGTTAATCGCGGTGGTCCCAGCCGAGATTGGCTGAACATTAACCTCGGACTGGTTAAGTCTGGACGCTCGCGTGCCAAAATTAAGCAGTGGTTTAAGCAGCAAGCTCGCGAACAAAACCTTGAGCACGGCAAACTCCTGGTCGAAAAAGAGTTCAAACGTCTTGGACTGACCGATATTGACCTCAATGAGTATGTACCCAGCTTCAACGTGCGCACGCTTGAGGACCTCTACGTTGGAATTGGCTGTGGTGACATCCCGATGGGAAGACTCATCACCAAAATTGAGGAACTCAGCAAGCCAAGTCTCGCAGAGATGGATGAACTTATCCCCGAATCTCCTCGCAGCAGCGGTGACAGCACTTCAGTACGTGTTTCCGGACTTTCTGGATTGGCAACGAACTTCGCACACTGCTGCAACCCGATGCCTGGCGATGAGATCATTGGCTATATCACCCGCGGACGTGGTGTCACGATACACCGCTCCGATTGCCCCAATGTCTTGCGTGTCAACGATACTGAACGTTTAATTAAAGTGGATTGGGGCAGCGCTGCCCAGACCTTCCCGGTGCCGCTGCAGATCACCTCTTATGATCGCCAGGGTTTGATGGCTGATATTTCTGCGATACTTTCCAGCGAACCTGCCCGTTTAGTCGACCTCTCATTAAACACCCGACAGCATATCGTAAAAGTTAACCTGGTCGTTGAGATTTCAGACATTTCACAATTAAGCCGCTTGCTTGCCAGACTCGAAAACCTTCCAAATGTGATCGAGGCTATTCGGGTCAAACCGGGTTGACAAAATGCTGTTCTTTACGGTTTATGTTTACTAAGGTAAAATGCCCTCGAAAAATAACTATCTTTTTTTACGGAGTTTATAAAAATGCCACGAATTCGCTGCCATTATCTGGATTGTATATTTTTGGATGAACGCTATTGCAGTGCAGCAGCTGTTGAAATTGACCCTGACAAAGGCTGCCTGACATATTCCCCTAATGAGGAAGATCATGCCGGTTCAAATTGGGAAGACGAAGAACTGGATGATTGGGATGAAATGGGCGCGGAAGATGAACACGAAGATCTCTGGGCGGTCGAAGAAGACGAAGACGACGACGACGACCTGGCCGGAGAGAACGAAGACTATTAGTTCCGCCTGTTAGTTATGCGCAGTGTATCTGCGCGAAATGGAGTAATTATGGAAGACTTGAAACCAGCTGTTGCTTTAAACGTCTTCATTGAACCTTATTTTCGAAAAGAAATTGTCCAGAAAATATTTGAGAACATCGACAGCCTCCCTGCTGATTTGCGCCGGGAATTAATCGCTGAGGTAAAGGAAAAAGTAAGGATCAGTGGATTCCGCAATTCCATGGCTGCTCCCCGAGCTTTGCTGGTTCGGGATGCCGAAACTGTTTTCGAAAAAGACACCAGGTTCAGTTTGATTTCCCTGAAAAGTTGGATGTCGCTGTACTCTCAGTGGCATGATGAACTTAAGCAAAATCTTACAGGTCTGGGATTTTCCATTTCAGAACAAGCTGCTGCAGGCTACCCTGACCCAATAAACACTTTTCTTGAAGGCTGGCCCGAAGGGATTGACTTCGATACCCTTTTTGAAAAGATCACCGCCCAAATTGAGAACTTCCCCTTAAGTAAGGATGAAACTGCTCTTTTGAGTGTTCTACTAACCGGCTACCTGCTTTAGAAGAGAGAGATCATGGACGAAACAACTGGAAAGACAACAATCGCACCGAGTGTGCTGCATACGATTGCCAAACTTACCACCCTGGCAACACCCGGTGTAAGCCGGCTCAGCAACCGCGAAGGTCTGAGCAACACGCCTGAGGATGGGATTAAGGTTTCCGTTCAGGGAGAGAAAATTGAAGTAGAAATCTACATCATTCCCGGTAGTGAAGGAAACGTCCGCCTGGTGGCTCAGGAAGTACAAAAGCGAGTAACCCGGGCAATAACAGAAATGGTTGGCATGGAAGTTGCTCGTATAGACGTGCATGTAACCGATATCGATTTAGAAGCGTAGGTGCAATGAAATCAAGAACCGAGGCGCGCATTTGTGCCCTCCAATCCCTTTACGAGCTCGACCTCACCGACCACTTGCTCGGTGAGGTCGTTGCTGACAGGATCGGTGCAATGGGTCTGGACGAGACTCAGTACGAGTTTGCCCGGATGCTGACAGCCGGAGTTCAAGAGTATGCAGAGAGATTGGATTTGCTGATTGCTGAGCATGCCCCTGAATGGCCATTGGATCAAGTGGCGGTCATCGATCGCAACATTTTAAGGCTTGCCTTGTGGGAAGTGGCAGTTTATCGAAAAACTCCTCTTAAAGTTGGAATAAATGAGGCGGTTGAGCTGGCTAAAGCTTTCGGGACGGATAGCTCCGCTCGCTTTGTCAATGGTGTTTTAGGAAGCCTGGCAGATAATATCGAGACGATTACACAGACTCTAAATAAGTAGCAGGTTGTTATGCCATTGAAAAAATTACAAACAACCCTCCGACTGACCTTGAGTTTGTTGGTGGTCAGCCTATTGTTTGGTTGCGCTATACGCATCGACCCTACTGATAAACCAATTCCAACAAAAACCCCCGACATTCCAGCAAAAATTACTATACCGGATTTGATCCCACAGGAATTTTCCGTGGACCTTCGCGTTCCTGCATCATCAGAAACCCAACTTGCGATCGATGTGTTTGATGAAGTCAGCGGCATGCTTTACAACATCGAACGATTCCCGCTTGTTCTCCAGGCAGACGGTAAATTTGCAGCTACGCTGATGCTTCCCGAGAATGCTACCCTTCGATATCGCTACGTGATGACTGCCCCGCTGGAAGTTGCGGAGCATAAGTCAGATGGCACGCCTGTTGGCTACCGTGTTGTATTTGTGCAAAAGAATGCGGTTATCAAAGACATTATCTCCGCTTGGCCAAACAACCCATACACCGGAGAAACTGCGGATTTGAATGGCATCGTGCACGATAGCAAAAGCAACCAGCCGCTTCATGACGTTCAAATCAATATTGCCGGATATCAGACCTTTACTGATATGACCGGAAGATTCGTCTTAAATGACCTCCCTGCTGGCCTTCACAACCTCAGCGCAATATCCATTGACGGAAGCCATCAGACTTTCCAGCAGCAGGCAAACCTGGTGACTGGTCTCTCAACGCCAGCAGTAATCCAGATGACTCCCCTACCTCCAATAAAAGTGACCCTGAACCTTGAGCCTCTGGCTGATGCAAATGGCGCGCCTGTCAGAGTAGCTGCTAACTACGCGCAAACCGGTGTAATATTCAATGAATACTCCCAGGGTTCTTACGCTTCACGCATGCCTCTGATGTCGCGCAATCAAGATGGCAGCTACTCTATTCAGCTCAATTTGCATGCGGGCAATGTTTTTCGCTATAAGTACACATTGGGTAACGGTTATATAAACGCTGAACGAGATCAAAACGGTGAACTGTTCTTACGAACGATAACCCTCCCCGACCAGGATGTGACTATCACAGATCAAATCTCCACGTGGCGGATTGAGGATCAAAAACCCATAACTATTCTTGCCCAGGCTCCGGATTCAACGCCACCTGAGGATGCCGTCAGCATCCAGTTTTTCACCAACCACGCCCACCAACCCATCCCCATGTGGCCGATGGGAAACAATCAGTGGATGTTTCTTTTCTTTGGCAACTCCAACCTGGGGACGGTGACTTATCGCTTTGCCAGGAACGACCAGGTCGAGCTTTCTGTTGATCCCGTCAGCAGTACCAATCCTTACAGAGTTGATTACGTCTCTGACACCCCTCAAACGGTTTACATTGATGGCTGGACTTCATGGACTGCTGAAGAGCCAATCTCAATTGATATGGATGGAGCAGAATCAAATAGGCTCATTGGCTTGGAGCTGATGCCTGGTTACCAACCCAGCTTTCTCAGCCACTATCGACAGCTTCCAGAAGAACTGAAAGGGTATGGCATTAACTGGCTGATATTTACACCCTCATGGAGAATCATGGAGAGGGAAGGGCTACCTTATCTCGAATTTGATGCAAGCTCTTCCCCTCTTTTAAGCGAGTTAAGAGAGATTGTTGCTCTTGCAAAATCTAGCGGCTTTACCGTTGCACTTTATCCACAAATTGTCTTTCCCGGATCTTCTCCAGAAAATTGGTGGGCAAATTCTGAAAAAGACTCTCTCTGGTGGCAGCAGTGGTACGCCGAGTATGAACGGTTTATCCTCAGCTATAGTCAATTTGCAAATGTAAACGGCATTGATCAACTCATTTTGGGTGGAAGTGGAGTGGAAGCCAGCCTTCCGGGTGCAATCAAAACCAAGGGTTCCAATTTTGGTACCCCAAAAACTGCTGAACAGCTCTGGACGGATCTACTGACGAAAGTCAACACTTACTACACTGGTCAGTTGCTGTTTGGCATTCCCGCAGATGATGGAAATCTTAAGGCATATAGCTTCTTTGACCAGGTTGATGGCTTCTATCTCATTATGAGTGATCAGGACCTGCAATCCTATGGGTACGATCAGTATTCGGTAGGAAACTACTGCGACGGGACCATATACGCGTTTTATGAAACTGTCGGCAAACCGCTATTTTTTGGTCTTGGTGCAGCCTCGTTGACAAGCAACCGGGTTGATTCTGAAACTGCGACTCGTGAATTGGTAAGTCCATACACCCCGCAGTATGGTGCTGGCAATGTTGATCTTGCCTCACAAGATTACTTTTACCAGGTCTTCACTACGGTTTTGACTCAGCGTGAATGGGTCAGCGGTATCAGTTCACGTGGTTTCTTCCCAATTCTGAAAATGACTGACTTTTCGTCTTCGATTTACGGAAAGCCAGCGATGAACTCTTTTATAAGTCTCACCACACAAAATAACTAAGAGGAAGGTAAATGGAAACGTTGAGCGAAGCATTAAGATCTGAGTTGGAGAAATTAGGATTTGGTGAGGTCAAGGATGTTCGTTACAATCTTGACAGGGTTGATCTGATCACTAAGGCTATCCTGGACGATGAAGGCAAATTCAGTGATTCAGGTGCCCTGGTCGTCAACACCTCACCCTACACTGGGCGTTCTCCAAATGACAAGTACCTGATTGAGAATGGCGACCCTGATCTTTGGTATGCTTCCGGCACCGAGTCTCTTTCCAACGAGCAATTCTTGAATCTTCAAGCCAAACTGGTTCAAAAGATGAACACCCAGCGACTTTACGTTCGGGATGTATTTGTTGGTGCCGACCCTGACCACACTGCCCGGGTTAGGGTCATCACTGACCTTGCCTGGCAAAATCTGGCCGCTTCAAATATGTTCATCGAATCAAAGTCTGGGGAAACACACATCGACCCAGATTTCACCATTTTGGTGTCTTCCCAATTTGCAGCAGATCCACAAGCAGACGGCTTGCGCTCGCCAGCAATGGTTATCCTGAATTTTGATGCCAAAAAGATCCTGGTTGGCAGCACGCTCTACGGCGGCGAAATTAAAAAATCCGTCTTCACTTTTATGAATTACCTGCTTCCGAAAAAGGGCATTCTCCCCCTGCACTGTTCAGCCAACAAGGGTCAGGATGGTAGCGTTGCGCTCTTTTTTGGGCTCAGCGGCACTGGCAAAACCACACTTTCTTCCGACCCGGAACGCGCCTTGATTGGCGATGACGAGCACGGATGGAGCGATAATGGTATGTTCAATTTTGAGGGTGGTTGTTACGCGAAAACCATCCGGATCAATCCGAAATACGAGCCCCTGGTCTGGTCAGCCATCAACCGTTTTGGCTGCTTGATAGAAAACGTTCCCCTGGATGAGAAACATCACCCTGACTTTGACTCAAGTGCCATCACTGAAAATACCCGTGCTTCCTATCCCTTGGATTTCATTGCGAATTACGAGCCTTCCGGTATGGGTGGACATCCAAGTCACATTTTCTTCCTGACAGCAGATGCTTTTGGCGTTATGCCCCCACTGGCAAAGCTCAGCAATGCCCAGGCGATGTACTACTTCCTGAGCGGCTACACTTCCAAGCTGGCTGGAACAGAACGCGGTCTGGGCGATAAACCCAAAGCTACCTTCTCAACTTGTTTTGGAGATCCATTCCTGCCCCTCAAGCCAACAGTATATGCCGAATTGCTGTCAAAAAAGCTGATCAAACACGGCACCCAGGTGTGGCTGCTCAACACGGGTTGGTCTGGCGGTGGCTTTGGTGTTGGTGAGCGCATTGCCCTGCCTTTGACACGGGCAATGATCTCAGCCGTTCTGAGCGGCGCATTGGATCAGGTTGCAACCCATACCCACCCCATTTTTGGGGTTGAAATTCCTGACGAAGTTCCTGGTGTCCCACAGGTAGTCCTGAATCCGGAACATTCTTGGAGCGATAAAAGCGCCTACCACGAGGAAGCCACCTTACTGGCAAAACAATTTGCTAAAAATTTTGAAAAGTATCGCGATTCGGTTTCCCTCGCTGTAGCAGAAGCCGGACCCCGCATTAACTAACCAAATAACTTCTGATTGGAGGTCTGATGGACAAGTTTGTTATTACCGGGGGACGACCATTACATGGCACGATGCAGCCTTCTGGCAATAAGAACGCTGCTTTGCCAATGATGGCAGCCTGCCTTCTAACTGCAGAGCCTGTCATCTTGCACAACATGCCCAACATCAAAGACACCCAGACCATGCGGAGGCTTCTCGAGAGCCTTGGCGTGGAAATTGAGGTGCTGGAAAACCCATCCTCCTGGCGTTTTCAGGCAAAGAATATCACCCCATCAGACCTTGACCCGGATCTTTGCCGCCAAATTCGTGCCTCGATTCTACTGGCTGGTCCCATGATTGCCCGTTTTGGTGATCTGGTGCTCCCTCCCCCCGGAGGTGACGTGATTGGACGCCGGCGCGTCGACACGCATGTGCTCGCGCTTGAAAAGCTTGGTGCAACCTTTAACTATAATGGCGTGTTTGACTTCAAATCCGAAAGGCTGCAAGGCGCGGACATCCTGCTGGATGAAGCCAGCGTTACAGCGACAGAAAACACCATCATGGCGGCTGTGCTTGCCAAAGGCAACACGACTATACGCAACGCGGCCTCAGAGCCCCACATCCAGGAACTGTGCAAGCTGCTGAACGCGATGGGTGCTGGCATCCAGAACATCGGCTCAAATACACTGCTTATCGAAGGAAAGGAAAGTCTGCACGGAGCGGAAATCAATATCGGTCCCGATTACCTGGAAGTGATCAGTTTCGTCGGTGCTGCAGTCGTGACACACGGTGAGATCCGCATCAAAAATGCTGGGGTTGAGCACCTTTCGATGATCCAGCTGGTTCTCAAAAGGCTTGGGGTAGACATGACCTTCATCGGGGATGACATCCTCGTGGGTGCCAATCAACGCCTGGTCATAGAACCTGATCTGGGCAACGCCATCCCTGAGATCAGCGTGATGCCCTGGCCTGCCTTCCCCACTGATCTGATGAGCATAGCCATCGTGATTGCCACACAGTCAACCGGCACCATCCTGTTCCATGACTGGATGTATCCGAGTCGCATGTTCTTTATTGACAAACTGGTTTCAATGGGAGCACAAATCGTATTATGCGATCCTCACCGCTGCATTGTCAATGGTCCGACCCGCCTGAATGCAGAAAAGCTGGATAGTCCGGATATTCGGGCTGGTATTGCCCTGGTCCTGGCTGCTCTCTCAGCAAATGGCGTATCGACCATTCGCAATGTAAACCAAATCGACCGCGGTTACGAACGCATCGATGAGAAACTAAGAAACCTCGGAGCTGAAATCATCAGGGAAGCTGCCTAAGTTCCGGTAAAACCTTCCAGCAGTTGATTAACCAAAAATGAGGTTGGCAAACTAGCCAACCTCATTAATTATGATAAGTTCAGTTACTTCTGAGCTTCACAAACTTCCAGAAATTGCTTTACAACATCTTTCAGCATGGGCTCAGGAAGAGCGCCAACCTGGCGATGGACGATTTTGCCATCTTTCAGCATCAGCATGGTGGGAATGCCCTGCACTCCATACTTGCCAGCCCACTGCTGATTTTCATCAGTGTTGACTTTGGCCACAATTAGTTTTCCGGCATTTTCCCTGGCGATTTTTTCCAAGGTAGGGGCTACCATTCGGCAAGGACCGCACCAAGGCGCCCAAAAGTCGACTATAACTGGTAATGTGTTTTCGATGACGGTTTTCTGAAAAGCGGCATCTGTAACGTTAATAGGTTCTTCAATCATTTAATAATATCCTCCGGTTAATTTGTTCCAGTATACAAGTGTTTTGGATGAATTTCAATCCAAAAGCTTATTCAGATTACCACCCCATCTTATCCAGGAGAGGCTGCCAGAGAACATTTAGCCCGATAATCACAGCCAGAATTGCCGCAATTAGAACCGACGCTGCACCAACATCCTTGCCTACTTTTGCCAGTGGGTGCTTTTCAGGGCTTGCCAGATCCACAATGACTTCGAGTGCGGTATTCATAAACTCCGCCATCCAAACCAAGCCGATCACTAAGAGGATTGCCATCCATTCGATCCGTTCAATCCTCAACCAGAGCGAAACAGCCACCACGATCACAGTTGCTGCTAAATGCAGCCAGGCATTTTTTTGTGTCTTTAGCACATACTTGATGCCTGCAAACGCATATTGAAATGAATTTCTTCTTCCTCGAATAAATTGCTCGGTTTCCTTTTTTCTGGATTTCATGGCATTTTCTACCCTTCAAAAAAAAGATAATTAAGATAAAATAGAAACGCAATTGCGGGTGTTGCCAAGTGGTAAGGCATTAGCTTCCCAAGCTAACATTCGTGGGTTC
>CAZOYK010000020.1:0-20416 GCA_964584065.1 uncultured Anaerolineaceae bacterium
GCCAGTAGAGCGCCTGGGTGGCAGATTGGGCTGATTTTGGGGTAGTTTGTGTTCCGCTTACGCGCACAGGTTGTGTGTGGTTTTCGGAATCGTGGGCATATTTTGATCTGGCGGCAGCCTCGATAAATTCCGCTAATACCGCCTCTTCGTGGCTGCTGAGTCCGCCTTTTTTTGGCACGCTCAAAGTTTTGAGCTCTTCCATTGCTTTGGCAGCCTGGCTTCGCAGGGAAGAAAGGCGGGTGTTGATGGGGAAGATCAGGCAGACCTGCTTTTTATCCGGCAGGCAATCGCTATAGACCAGGCAGGGCTGTTCGTTCACCCTGCGGGCGTTGATCTTTTGGGGTGTGGCTGGAGGGGGAAAGCCCTCCAGGGAGGTGGGCAGCAGCGAGCCGCTCGAAGCTTCGAGCCTGGCGCCATCAAACACCAACACGCCGAGCACCCCTTCGGGGTATCGGGGTCGGTATTTGTTGAGCACGATTTGATAGTTGACCTGCTGTTCCGGAGTTTCCATGAACCGCCTTTCACCTCGCTTAAGTGTAGCATTTGCGAGCTTTAGAGGCAAGTTTTATCCGGGGTGGGAGGATGTTCAATGCCCGGATTTGACAAGGTTTTGTCGTCTGCCTTTGAGCAGTGTTATCATAATTATCAGTAAAAGAAGGAGGTAGTGAATGCTTCAGGATTTTCTTCAAGCGTATGTCAAAAAATATGGTTTTTCGGGCTACACCGAGCTGCGTGCCCAACAGAACCGCAATCGCGGCGTGATGATGCTCAACGGCAGCCTGACCGCCAATAACAGCGGCACCAGCCAGGGTCTTTCGGCGCGGGTGGTGAAGGGAGGCGCCTATGGCTTTGCCTCGGGAACTGGCTATGGGGAGGACCTGGAGGCGATCGCGCGTGTGGTGCAGACTGCCAGCAGTCACGCCGC
The DNA here is from genome assembly GCA_964584065.1 of uncultured Anaerolineaceae bacterium. Classification (GTDB taxonomy): domain Bacteria; phylum Chloroflexota; class Anaerolineae; order Anaerolineales; family Anaerolineaceae; genus Mesolinea. Next base: position 926 of record CAZOYK010000020.1, read on the forward strand.
TTTCCTGGACAGCCGTGTTCAGCGCGGCAAGCCAGACTTCCCGGCTAACGCGCCTTTTGCCCGGAAGGATGGGCTCGAGCATGACGTGCCCGTGGAGCAGAGTTATCTGCTGGGCATCGTCGACGAGCTCGACAGCTACATCGCTGAGCGTTTTCCCAAGCTTCTCAGCCGGCGGATCTTCGCCCGCGTGCTCGACATGGAAAAGCTGCTCTACACCAGCGATGGTGTAATTTCGCACTCATACGTTCCGCGCTCGAATGTTTACGTTTTCATGACCACCCAGGACAAGGACGGTCAGCCTGTGGAGCTTTACGATGTTATGGGTGGTTATGGCAACTTTATGGCGAAATTCCCCAACGCAGAGGACCTGTTTGGCAAGCTCGAAAAGCAATACGAGCAGCTGATCCTGAAGGCTGAGGGTGTTTATGCCAAACCCGGCATCCAGACGGTTATCCTGGATTCCGACCTGGCGGGCATCCTGGCGCATGAAGCCGTCGGGCATACCGTGGAGGCGGATTTCGTGGAAACTGGCTCGGTCGGTGGTCCGATGTTTGGCAAACAGGTCGCCAGCGAAAAGGTCAGCCTGGTGGATATTGCCCATACTGCATTTGGCCAACTCGCGCCCGTGCCAGTGTTTGTGGACGATGAAGGCACGCTGGCGCAGGACCAGATGCTGATCGAAAACGGCATTCTGACCGGCTACATGCACAACAAGGAATCAGCTCTGAAGTACGGACACACGCCGAATGGCAACGCCCGGGCATATGATTTCTCTGATGAGCCGCTGATCCGGATGCGCAACACCTGCATCCTCCCCGGCACGGACAAGCTCGAAGACATGATCGCTTCCGTAGAGGACGGCTATTACTTCACCGACATGAACAACGGTCAGGCGGACTCAACCGGCGAGTTCATGTTTGGTGTGCCGATGGGCTTCGAGATCAAGAACGGCAAACTTGGCAAGGCAGTCAAGGACACCACCGTCTCGGGCGTGGCGTTCGAGGTGCTCAAAACAGCCGACATGGTCAGCGACACCGTCACCTGGACCAACTCGGGCATGTGCGGCAAAAAGCAGATGATCCCGGTTGGCATGGGCGGACCGGCAATCAAGGTTCAGATCAATGTGGGAGGTCGGTCATGAAACAAGGTTTTGAAGTGAAAGACAAGGCACTGCTCGAAGCAGCTGATTTGATCCTGGCTGAAATCAAGGCGATCGGGGCGGATGAGGGCGAAACCTGGGTAAGCCGCAGCGCGCTAACCGAGGTCTATTACGAACTCGCAAAAGTCAGCATGGTGCGAACGGTTTTCTCGGACAAGGTTAGCCTGAAGCTGCTGAAAGACAAGCGCAAAGGCAGCACCACCCTCAACAGCTTCGCTCCGGAGGATATTCGCCTGGCGGTGCAGGAAGCCTGGCAGGCGGCGCAGTCGGCTGCCACGGACGAGGCGGAGGGGATCGCTGAGCTCCAGGAGAACCTTAGCTTCTCCGCCGGCGAAGAACAACCTGACCTGGATGCCATGTACGGGCAGTTGGATCAGCTGCTGAAGGACGTTCGGAAGGACTTCCCGAAGATCAGCTTTGATTCGATCGGGATTGAGCACAACTTCGGCGAGAAACTGTATGCCAATACCAATGGCGTCAGGTTGTCTGACCGGCGGGGTGTCTATCAGCTCAGCAATATGTTTGTAGCCAAGGAGGAGGGTAAAAGCTCTTCGTTCAATTACTTTGGCACGGTCTACGAAAACCCGTCCGATAGAGTCCTGGAGCAAAACCGGGTGAGGCGCTTGTTGGATGAAACCCAACGTCAGATTGTGACGGAGCAATTTACGGGCAGTTTTGAAGGGGATCTGGTCATCACTCCCGGCTGTCTGAATGACATCCTGTATTATGTGGCGGATACCTATCTGGAGGATGGTGCGCTGATCTCTGGCACCAGTCCCTGGAAAGATAAGATTGGTGAGCAGGTTGCAAGCCCCCTGATCAACTTTGAACTGGTCGCGGAGCATCCCGATCTGCCGGGGGTGAGTCCGCTGAGCGGTGATGGCTATGTGGCTGAAAACATGCCCCTGATTGAAAAAGGCGTGCTCAAGAACTTCAGCCTCAGCCGATATGGCGCCGCCCGAACAGGCTTGCCGCGTTCCAAAAACAGTGGAGGTACTTACGTGCTCGGCAACGGCGACACGCCCTTGGAGGATGTCATCTCAGGGGTGGAGAGGGGCATCCTGATGGGTCGGTTCTCAGGTGGGAACCCCGGACCCTCAGGCGATCTGAGCGGCGTGGCAAAAAACAGCTTTTTGATCGAAAAAGGGCGCATCACCAAAGCCTTGAGTGAGGTCATGATCTCCGGTAACCTGGCGGATATGCTGCGCGATACGGTTGCGGTCAGCCAGGAACGCGAGAACTCCGGCTATTGGCTTTTGCCATGGATCAGGGTTAAGGGTGTCACGATTTCGGGGAAGTAATTTTTCGTAGGCCGGGTTCCGTCATTGAACCCGGCTTGATTAGTATCCTTTCGTAACACAGCAAACCGGAACGGCGCACCCTATCCGCTTCGCTACCAGGGCAGGGACTGTTCCCTAAGGTGAACACTCTTTCGTAGGGAAGGGGCTCGCCCCCTTCCGTAAACCCATCCAAACGAAACGGTACAAGTCGTAGGTCAGGTTGCGGATTCCAACCTGACATCGCAAACCTTGATGAGGGTGTTTAATGCAATCATTTGTGACGTCAGGTTCAACTGAAGAACCTGACCTACGCGCATGCATTTTTGAAACTAATCTGATAACCAATCTGCCAATCCGTCTATAATTCATCCAAAGCCGCACCATAAAAGGACAAACTATGCTAAATCCAGAAATCCAAAAGAAACTGATCGCCGAGGGGCGGAAATTTATGAAAAGCTTTTCCACCAGCCATTATCATGACTTTGTTTCAGACCAGCAGCTAAAGCTGCCGCAACCACCTCTGGTGAAAGCCCCCATGACTGAGCACGCCACAGCACTGCCCAGGAACTTTGAGGACCTCGACCTTGAGCAGAATTTCATTAAACTGCTGACTGAGCGCAGAAGTTCACGGGTCTACACCCGGCAGACCATCAGCCTGCTGCAGCTCTCCTTCATGCTTTGGGCGACCCAGGGAATCAAAGATATCCGCGGAAAATCCTACGCCACTCTGCGCACGGTGCCTTCGGGCGGCGCGCGCCACGGCTTTGAAACCTACCTGCTCGTGCAGAACGTTGAGGGCTTGCAGCCAGGAGCGTACCACTACCTGCCCTTGGAACACCAGCTCGAATTCCTGCATCCGGTTGAAGACCTGCCCGCAGCCATTTCCATCTCCCTTGAAGGGCAAAACTGGGCATCCAAAGCCAGCGTGATCTTTTATTGGAGTTTTTTGCCCTACCGCTGCGAATGGCGCTACGGCATTTGGGCGCATCGGGTTGCCCTGATCGATGCCGGGCATGTGGGTCAGAACCTTTACCTTGCCTGTGAAGCGCTCGGGTTGGGTACCTGCGCCATTGCTGCTTTCGACATGGCAGTGTGCGATGCCCTCTTCGGACTGGACAGCGAGGAAGAGTTCACGGTTTACGCTTCACCAGTTGGCACCGTTTCTCCTGCTGATCAGAAGTCTGAAAAGGCTTTTTACCAGTTTGTGGAAGATGAGGGATTATAAATTTTGAGCCATTGAACGAGCCTGTTGTAAAATAATGGGCGCGTGGGATGGCTTTGGGAGGCATTATGTGGATTTTGTTAGCATTTCTTTCGGCCTTATTCGCGGGAATAACCGCGATCCTGGCCAAGTTTGGCATCAGGAAAACTGACTCTTACGTCGCGACGGCCATAAGGACTGTGTTTGTCTTGATGTTCGCGTGGCTGATGGTCTTTGTGGTTGGCTCGCAAGGGCAGATAAACCAAATCAGCTCCAGGAGTCTCCTGTTCCTGGTACTTTCCGGATTGAGCACCGGGGCATCGTGGTTGTTTTATTTTAAGGCTTTGCAACTCGGGGATGTCAACAAAGTAACCCCAATCGACAAATCCAGCCTGGTGCTGACCATGCTACTGGCCATCATTTTCCTGAATGAGAGCGTCACCTGGCTGAAAGTGCTAAGCATGGTGATGATTGGCATCGGTACGTGGCTGATGATTCAAAAGAAAGCGCCCAAGGAAGCCCAGCCGGCTGAGGTAACTCCTTTGGAACCAGACCAGGAGGAGTCAGCTTCAACCGTTCCAGCGTCGCCTGAGGTTGGCAGTAAGGCGTGGATGCTGTACGCGGTTGGTTCAGCTGTATTCGCGGCCCTGACCTCCATTCTCGGCAAGGTAGGCATCGAGGGGGTTGAATCCAACCTCGGAACGGCCATCCGGACCATCGTCGTGTTGGCCATGGCCTGGGCAATCGTCTTCATCACCCGAAAGCAAAACACCATCAAATCAATCGACAAGCGTAGTTGGATTTTTCTCATCCTATCGGCAGTAGCGACCGGGTCTTCCTGGTTATGCTATTACAAAGCACTTCAGGATGGGCCGGCCAGCGTCGTCGCGCCGATTGATAAGCTCAGCATCGTGGTAACCGTGGTGCTCTCTTACCTCTTCTTCAAGGAAAAGCTCTCTCGCCAGGCCTTGCTCGGCTTGGTGTTGATTGTGGTTGGGACGCTATTGTTACTGGTCTGAAAAGGGTCTTGAATCACGGTAAAATCTTGATATAAGAACAAAACCCACGTGGAAGGTATCGCATGGAAAGAAGAGACAAAATCAATTATTATCTAGACCTGGCTGAAACAGTCAGCCAGCGCGGCACATGCCTGCGAAAGCAATACGGCGCGGTTATTGTCAAGAATGATGAAGTTGTTTCGACGGGTTATGTTGGCGCGCCGCGCGGAAGAGCCAACTGCATTGATCTTGGCTACTGCATCCGCGAAAAGCTGCAGGTTCCCCGCGGGCAACGCTATGAGCTCTGCCGCAGCGTGCATGCCGAAGCCAACGCGATCATCAGCGCCTCGCGCGAGCGCATGTTGAACAGCTCGCTCTATCTTTCTGGCATTGATCTGAAGGATAACGGCAACTACGTTAAGAACGCCAATCCCTGTTCGATGTGCAAACGTTTGATCATCAACGCCGGGATCGAACAGGTTTTTATCCGCGACGATAAAGATCATTACCGCCGCGTTGCTGTGCAGGAATGGATCGATAGCGACGAATCCCTGACCGGCGAGTTTGGCTACTGATTTTGTGAGGATTTAACAAGTGAAGTTAAGAACAATAAAACGAATTGTACAAGGTAAACCGGCTATTGATGGCGCCGGCGTTCACCTAACCCGCGTTTTGGGCACCAGCACCATCGAGGATTTTGACCCCTTCCTGATGCTGGATTCTTTTGACTCGCGCAACCCCGAGGACTACATCAGGGGCTTCCCAACGCACCCCCATCGGGGAATCGAAACGATCACCTACCTGGTATCTGGCGAGCTTGCGCACCAGGACAGCCTTGGCAACAAGGGTCTGATCACCTCTGGTGCCTGCCAGTGGATGACAGCTGGCAGCGGCATCCTGCACCAGGAAATGCCGCAGGAAGCTGAACGTCTTTTGGGGCTGCAGCTCTGGCTGAACCTGCCTGCTGCTGAGAAAATGACCTACCCGAAGTACTTCGACATCGAACCACATGATGTGGGCCTGGTGGAGGAAAACGGCGGATTTGTAAAAGTTATCTCCGGTGAATATAAAGGTGTCAGGGGAGTGACTCCCCACCACATCCAGGCGACGCTGCTGGACGTCAAGCTCGACGAAGGGCAAAGCATCGAGATTCCCGTGAAGGAAGGTGAGACGGTTTTTGTCTTTCTGATCGAAGGCGCGGGCATGCTTGATGGAGAGATTTTTGAAGAAAAAACGGCTTTGCTACTGGGTGAGGGCGAGTTGGTGGAAGTCAGCGCTTTGCCGGGAGAAGTCTTACGCTTTTTCCTGGCATCAGCGCCACCGCTGCATGAGCCAGTTGCCTGGGGTGGACCGATCGTCATGAACACCCGTGAAGAACTACGTCTGGCTTTTGACGAACTCAGAGCCGGAACGTTTATCAAGTAAGAAGGAGCAACCATGAAGCAGAATGTTTTCTTGGTTTGCAATTGTGGCTAAACCTTCGCGCCACAGAAAAGATGACTGATCCTTAATTTTTTGATATCCGACCTGAAGATGGTCTCTGGTAAATAACTCTTAAGGAAAATGCAATGAACGATCAAACGAAATTCGCAATAATTGGTGCAGGTGCAATGGGAGAAGCCATCATTGCTGGTTTACTCAGACAAAAACTGACCTCTCCGGAGAATATTCACGCATCAGAACCACGCCTGGAACGTTGTGAAGAACTGCGGATCAAATATAAAATCAAAACTTCTCCTCAAAACGTTCAGGTTTTAGCTGATGCAGATGTTGTTTTGCTCTCGGTAAAACCACAAATATTGGATAAGGTATTAAAGGAATTAAAGGGGCTTATCCCAAGAGAAGCTGTGGTTATCAGCATCGTAGCTGGTGCTCCAATTGAAAAGATTTCCAATGGATTGGCACATCAAGCGGTTGTTCGCACTATGCCAAACACACCGGGTCAAATTGGCGAAGGGATCACGGTTTGGTTCGCTTCCAACGCTGTTACTGAAAAACATTTGGAGAAAGCACACCTCATGCTGCAAGCATTGGGGGAAAATATCCAGGTCGATGAGGAATATTATCTGGATATGGCAACTGCAGTTTCAGGCACCGGCCCAATGTACGTTTATCTTTTCATGGAAGCATTTATGGACTCAGCGGTTCATTTGGGGTTCTCCAGGCATGTGGCTGAAAAACTTGTCATCGAAACGATTCGTGGATCTGTCGATTTCTATGAGAGCCAATCGGTCCATATAGCTGACCTGAGAAACAAAGTGACTTCGCCGGGTGGCACCTCTGCTGCCGCATTGTATTATCTGGAAAAAGCCGGATTTCGCACGGCAATTTCACGAGCCATTTGGGCTGCATATTCACGTTCACAACAATTAGGTAAAGGGAAGTTGGATAATAATCCAGAAAAAAACAACGATAAAACTGATTAGGAAAAAGAATGAAGGTCAGAAATCCTGGTAACAGCGGTGTAAAAGTGTATAGAGTTGGGCTTGGGACCAACCGCTTTGGATCAGAGAAAACTCCTCAATCTGAAGTCGACCGCATCATCGATCACGCATTGGAGTTGGGAATCAACCACAATGATACAGCCGATTCATATCAAAATTAATACCCTGAAAGAGAAAGGGCAGGCATGAAACAATTTGACGTTGTAGTATTAGGAGCAGGACCTGGCGGTTATGTCGCGGCGATCAAAGCCGCTCAACTCGGCAAGAAAGTCGGCATCATTGAGAAGGAATACCTGGGCGGAGTGTGCCTGAACGTGGGCTGCATCCCCTCCAAGGCGCTTTTGCGAAATGCCGAACTGGCGCATCTTATGCGCACAAACGCCAGGGATTTTGGCATCAGCTTCGACAACCTCCAGCTTGACTATTCAGCTGCTTATAAGCGCAGCCGTCAGGTGAGCCAGCGCCTGACCAAGGGCGTCGGTTTCCTGATGAAAAAGAACAACATCGAAGTCATCACTGGCGCAGGTAAACTGACGGCTCCGGGCAAGCTCCTGGTGGCGCTTGAGGGTGGCGGCGAAGAGGAAGTGCACGCGCAGGACGTCATCCTGGCGACAGGCGCGCAACCCACCGTCATCCCGGGCATGGAACCGGATGGTGCCAAAATCTGGGATTACAAACACGCGATCTTAGCGGAGAGCCTGCCAAAATCCGCTGTGATCATTGGCGGCGGGGCGATCGGAATTGAGTTTGCCACGGTCTGGAGCGGTTATGGCGTGGAAGTGAGCGTGGTGGAAATGCTCCCGCACATCCTGCCCAATGAAGATGAAGAAGCCGCTGCTGAGCTTGCCAAAGCCCTGAAAAAGCGCGGCGTAAAATTGCATGCTGGCACAAAAGTGAAGAGCGTTGAGCCAACCGAGACGGGTACCAAGGTGCTGATCGAGAGCGAAAAGGGTGAAGAAACCCTCGAAGCCGATCTGACCCTTGTGGCGGTGGGCTTCAAACCCAACTCCAGGGGCATCGGTCTGGAAGAGGTGGGCGTTGAGACCGATAAACGCGGATTCGTGGTGGTGGATGAACGCATGCAAACCAACGTGCCCGGCATCTGGGCGATCGGCGACGTGACTGGCAAGCTGCTGCTTGCTCATACCGCCTCGGCGATGGGCATCATTTGTGCGGAAAACATTGCCGGCAAAGAACCGCGTTCGTTGGATTACCGCATGATCCCGCGGGCAGTGTATTCCTCTCCGCAGGTGGCGTCCTTTGGTTACACCGAAGCGCAGGCGAAAGAGGCGGGCTTTGCGGTCAAGGTTGGCAAGTTCAACTTCCAGCCCAATGGTAAAGCGCTCGGCTTGGGAGAGTATCAAGGTTGGGTGAAGATCATCACCGATGAGAAGTATGGCGAGATTTTGGGTGCCACGATTGTTGGACCTGACGCGTCTGAGCTGCTGCCCGAGCTTGTTTTGGCCCAGGCGAATGAGCTCACGATAGAGGAAATCGCCCATTCCGTTCACGCCCATCCCACGCTGGCAGAAGCGGTATTGGAAGCGGCTGAGGACGCGCTTGGCGGCGCGATACATAGTTAGAAGTAAATAGACAAGGAAAGCGGGATGAGGCTTTTTGCCCCATCCCGTTTTTTATTTTTGATCGTGCCGCCTGTGCCCACCGTGAAACGTATGGGTAGCCTCCAGACCGAGCACAGGATTTGACCGCAGGTCTCCCAAGCCTACAAAAGCATGAAGCCTTCGGCTAAACCTCGTAATCGGCAGGGATGCCGTTACGAACGGTGTAAACTTTTTTACAGGCACCGATTCTTTCAACAAGGGGAGATGGTTGTAGGGCGAGCTTGGAAGCACTGCACCCATTGTGAATCAAAGACCTTGGCGTGCTTCCAATCCGCCGTCACACCAACGATCTTTCACACGGCGGGTAGAGGGCACAATAGGTTTGTTCATCACAACGCTGATGGTGCCCTCAACCTCGCCCTACGCAAAACCTTAAGCAGTGTTATTGGTCATTCACAAAAAAGTCAATTCGATTTTTCCGTTAAGTTGAGGGAAGGATGGTTTCAAAAGGATTGTATTCGTAGGGCGAAATTGGAAGCACTGCACACTTAATCTTGGAGATGTCTTGGTGTGCTTCCAATCCGCCATTACGCCATCGTGGTGCGAAAAATCATCACCACCAAAAATATCGTTGTCGGCGGATTGAGGGCACGATACATTCGTCCATGACAATAATCACGGTGCCCTTAATACCCTGACGGGCACTTTGTCTCGCCCTACGAAAAACTGTGACTCCATATTCACCTTCATCGCGAGCGGTATTTGCGCCTGTGCGCGGAAAGCAGTGTATGGCGATCTGCATCTTCTGTTTCATACTGCAGACTGCCACGCCCCTACCGGTGAGCTCAACAATGCTCTCAGATAGACTCCATGTAAATACTAAAGACCCTCACCCCCGCCTTGCGGACCCTCCCCCTTCGTTCGCTTTGCTCACTGGGGAGGGCTTTTACTACCCTGATCGTGCCGGTCTTACGGAGTAACCCGCCGCCAAAGGCAGACGTGGGCGACCCGAGCACTGCGTCTCGCCAAAGGCGTCCAGAACAATTGGGAGACCTTTCCACACGCACTTCGTGCTGGGATCTTTGACGGTCAGTTTGCGTGCTCGGCGATGACGCCGGCACGATCGATTGGCTCATCTCTTAACTATTCCCGCGAAGCAGGTGGTTTTACGATCCATCCAGGAGTCAGTTTTTTCCATCCCCGACTCATGATTATGCTATACTTTATCCATGAAATCAGCGGCTGGTTCTCTTTGTGGTGCATTAAAGAAAACCCGTTTTCAAGGAAGGGTCTAAGGCGAAAGCATGCTCTCCGCCCTTACGCTCAATGACCAGCTTGCCCTTGCCCTGGGCTTCCTTGGCTTGCTATTCCTGCTAATCAACCTTTTGCTGCTCAAAAAAAATCAACCGAAACACATTCCTGAACCCGCCAAACAAGCGGTTGAGCACCTGCTGCATGTCTCTTCAGAGGAGGGCAAGCGCCTGGTGGTCGGGTTGGGGCACAATCTCACCAGCGGCAGCTTTGACCTGGCTGGCGCTACCGGCTTGAGCCTGCAGCGGGCTTTGCTGAAACGCTCGCTTTTCAACGATCATCCCCTCCAATCTTACAGTGGCGATGGCGTTTTGGCTTGCCTGAGCCGCATGGTGGTGCATGGCGCTTATCGCGGCGCGCTGGCAAGCGAACTCTTCAGCGGATCTCTCAGCCAGTTGAGCGGCGCGAGCCCCCTGGCGTACATAGCCAGCCTGATGAACCACATTCCTGACCCCCACAATGCCGGTTTACTGTTGGCGGGTCAGATGAGTCCGGTGTTGCTCCTGACGCTCGACCAGGCTGATCGGCACGGGATTCCTTCAATCAACGCGACTGCATCTCTGAGTGGCCAGGCGGCAGGCTTTATTGGAAACTCTGTCAACCTGATGGGCGAGGATTTCTTCAACGCTGCTGGCAAGCTGGATCAGCGCAAGGCATCGCTGGCAAGCCTGAGCGCTCAGGACTGGCTGCGTATCGCTATCAGTATTGGTTTGCTGCTAGGCGCAATCCTGAAGATGGGAGGTGTGCTGCCATGAAACGCGCACTGCCCCTGATAGTTGGTCTTCTGAGCGGTTTGGTTGTTTTGGCTGGCATGTTCTTTGTTCCCCAGGGCTGGGGCGTCATTGGCGTTGTTCTGAACTGGGTGATCATCGTTGCTGGAGTAGCGCTCCTGGTGGCGATTGCCAGCCTGGTGCTCACACACCTGCGCTTTATAGCCAGAGGCAAGAAGGGCTTTTTGCTCAGCATAGTGCTGTTAATTAGCTTCTTAATTACGCTGATCCTGGGTATCCTGCTGGGTTTGGATCATCCGTTCTTTCTTGGATTTGTTGGAGCGATTATCCGCCCAATTGAAACCGCCTTGTTGGGACTGGTAGCTCTGATCATGATGAGTGCCGCGATGAAGATTTTCCGCGATAGAGGTTGGTCGGCTCTGACAGTCTCCTTCGGCGTAAGCGCGATTGTGTTCCTGCTCCTGGGGTTGGGTTTCTTGCAGAACCTGAACATCCCGGCGCTGAACGAAGTCCTTCGTGTGATGGAAGGTCTGCCGATGATTGGCGCGCGTGGGTTGCTGATCGGGATTGGAATAGGGCTGCTGATGATGGCATTCAGAGTGTTGTTTGGAATGGAAGGGTCCGGAAATGACTGAAGAGCATTCTGAACTCAACCTGTGCCCAAACTGCGGCAAGGAAAATCTGCCAATGGCGACGCGCTGTGTGCACTGCGGATCGGATATGGAAGCCCTGTTTAACATTTCCGGGCAAGCGCAAAGGTCAGACGAGGAATTGGAAGATTCCTTGCCCGACATCATTGAGGAAATCCGCAATGATCCTTCCCTGCAAACCCCGGCTGAGGAGCAGCCAAGCCCGGAGCTTGCGCCAGCTGATCAAATTGATGAATCGATACTCAACTCGGAACAGTTGCCCGAGTGGTTAGCCAAAGTGCGCGAACGCGCCCAGGAGGAAGGCGATGCCATTGGCGATTTGGCAAGTGGCACGATCGCCATGGATGCTGCCCGCAGTGAAGAGGCTTCTGCTGGCGTGGAAGGGGAATTCAACGCCTGGATCACCCGCATCCGCGAGAAAAGCCAGCAGGAAAACAGCGCCCGAGCTCGTCAATTGCCAAGCGAAAACGAGGAACCTGACCAGGTGCCGGAATGGCTGCAGCGCATCCGCGCCCTGCGACCGCGCCCCGAAGAGGAAATCACGCACGAGGTCAAGACCCCTGCTGGCTACCCGGATGATCAGCCGCAGGAATGGACAGACGAAGCCCTGAAGGAGCTGCGCCGGCAAGCTTTGGCGGAAGATCAAGTGCAGGAAACCGAACCACTTCCCGCCGCCAGCACAATAGCTGAAGAGGAAGATCTGACTGTTGAACCTGAAATGGACGAAGCAAGCGAGCCCCTTCAGGAAGAACCTGAGATACTCGAAGAGGACTTCCATAACATCCCGGATGACGAGGAGACGTACTTTGAACCTGTTTCTGGTGAGGTCGTAAATCAAATCACTGAAGGCGAAGAAGAGCTTCCTGAGCTGCTGGTAGAAGAACTGGAAATCGGGGCAATGGAAGCACCGGAGGAAGGGCTAGAACCCGCTGAAGCAGAAGCCCCGGAGAAAGGGACAGAATCCCAGGTCGAAGAAAACCTGGAGCAACCAGGGCAAGACGTTCCGGAGCTGGAGGACAGCCAGGCTGAAGAGGCTGCACCTGAAGAAGCTCCCGTTGAACCAGAAGCAAGTGAAAGCCCCGAACAAAAAGAACCTCAATCCGTTCCGGCTGAGGTTGAAGAGGAAGCCAAATCCGGGGATGAGGACCAACAAGAAGAGCCTGAGGAGGAGCAGCCAACAGATAGTGCCGCTGTACCCCCCGACCTGCTGCTTCTGCGCGACCAGCAGGATCGCGCCAGTTTGCTTGCCTCCCTGATCGAGCAGGAAGGGCGTGTTACAGCCGGCAAGCAGGTAGTTCGAAAGCCTGCCGGCAAGGCTGGGCGCCTGGCAGTTGCCTTGCTGCTGCTGATTGGGCTGATCGTCTCGATTCTCATTGGTCCTTCTCCCATGCCGACCGATGCTCTCAAGAGCATGCCTGCGTTGGCATTAGATGATCAAATTCAGACCCTGGCAGAGAATGACAAGGTGTTGGTGGTGCTGGACTACCAGGCAGCAACCAGCCGTGAACTGGAAGCCCTGGCAGCTCCAATGCTTGAGAAGCTGCATACCCAGGGCGTTCAGCTTTCTTTCATGACCACCCAGCCGTCCGGTCTGTTCCTGGCGCAATTTCTGCTGACGCAGGCAGGTCTGCCCGGGGATACATTGGTGGAATACCTGCCCGGCAACTACCTGAACCTGATCAGCTGGGCAATGAACCCCACGATTTCCGCCACTGGGGATGAAATTTTGCAGGTGAAAAACCTCTATCCCTTCCGCCTGGTCCTTTTGGTGAGTGACTCTTCCGACAACATCCGTGGTTGGTTGGAGCAGATTGCTCCCTGGATTGAGAGTTTGCAATTTGCTGCTGTTACCACGCAGATGGAAGCCCCGGTGCTTTTACCTTATTTCGACTCTGGTCAACTTGTCGGTTATGCTGCGGGTATTGCGGATGGAAACATTGGCGCGCAGAGCACCTTCAGTTACCGTGCCTATCGGGTTGGTTTGCTGCTGATGCTGGTGATGCTGCTGCTGGGAATGATCTCAAAAGGCGAAGAGGATGCCATCCGAAAAGAAGAGGAGCGCGTAGAATGAGCCCTTCTGAGCTGTTCACCCTGATCGTTGGCGTTGCCCTGACGGTGATGGTCTTGAGCTACATCCTCGGAGACCGCCTTTTCTTTGGCATTGCCACCCACATTCTAATTGGGGTAAGCGCAGGCTTCCTGGCGCTGGTGGTCATTCAAAAAGTCATTTTGCCGTACCTGATCATGCCCCTGGCAGATCCTGCCAATCCGGGCTTTTTACTCGCGCTGGTACCCCTGGCGCTTTCGATCCTGCTGGTCTTGATGCTTTTCCGGCGGGGAACCCAAGCTGGCGCGATCCCACTGGCTTTTCTGGGCGGCGCATTGGCAGCCCTGGCAATCATTGGAGTCACGCGTGGCACGCTTGCGCCGCAGATCCTGAGTATGCTCGGGCGCTTTGAACCTGGGCAGCTGATGCATGAAGCTCAACCGCAATGGGCGGCAATTATTCAAGCATTGATGATCCTGCTCGGCGTGATCTCCGTTCTGTTCGTTTTCCATCATCGCGGGCAGTCCAAGGCAGGCAATGTCATCCGTCCAGTCTTCCTGGAAGGGATCGGAAGCATCGGTCAGATATTTATTGGGATCACCTTTGGTGCCCTGTTTGTTGGGATCTTCAGCTCTGCCTTGATCGCGCTCATCAGCAGCCTCTCTGAGATCATCAAATTTGTCATTCTGTGGTTTTAGAGGTTAACGTGCCAAAGACCTATCTCAGCATTGACATCGGAAAAAGCCAGACGCAAGCCTGTCTCTTTGCTCAGCAAGAGGGGACATGGGCTGTGGAGGGCATATCCAGCGTCCCAACCGTGATTGAAGGTGATGGCAGCCAGTTTCGCAAGAGCATTCAAACACTTTTAAGCCAGATACAGCAATCCCACGAAATTCGCCTGCTTGACGAACACGGTCAGTTCACCAATATTCGGCGTTTGCAAGGCGCGCCTGCCTTTGTTGGTCTAACCCTTTCAGCCGGCAAGCCTATCCGCACCGCACTGATCGGTCTTTCCGAAGCTTACTCCATCGCGCCATTGCGCCGCCTGGTTAGTTTGTTCAATTGCGAGGTGGTGCTGGAGGTCAATCTCCAGGAAAACCTCAACGCCACAACCCAACTCGAAAGGCTTCTAACGAGCGATGTTGAGCTTTATGTCATAGGCGGGGGTGCAAACGGCGGGGCTCAAAAGTCGCTAAAAGCGGCTATTGAAAACCTACGCCTGGTTTACCACCTCATCCCCAGGGCAGTTCGACCGCAAATTGTTTACTGCGGCAACCAGGAACTGGCAGAATACGCCCAAAGCGAGATCGAAGCCGGGCTCGACATGCATCTGGCAAGCAACATCCAAACCAATCCCGGTCAGGAAGATTCAACGCTGGTCTGGAAAGCTATGCTGAAAGCCTTTGAGCGTTTGCGGGTTCAGCAAATCCCTGGCCTGGCAGAAGTTGTCAGCGATTTGCGTACCCAGGTCATCCCCAGCGATTTTTCAGCTGGCAGAATGGTGCGTTTCCTGGAACGAAGCAGCGAGAATGGCAAGGGTGTGCTCATGCTGCGCGTTGAGCCGGATACCGTAAGTGTGATTGCCGCACGGGATCAGAAACTCAACGGAATCTGCCATCGTCTTGAAGTGGATAGCGCTGTATTGGAAGCGGCAAGAGGGCTCTCCAGCCAACTGACAGACTCAACCAGCTTCGCGACTTACATTCATAATCGCACGCTTTTCCCAGATTACACCCCCGCTACTTTGGAAGACCTGGGCATTGAACACGCCTGGGCACGCGTTCGGATCAGGGAGGCGTTAAGCGCGCTTCGAAAATTGGATCCGGATTTTGGATACAACTCAGGGCTGGGCTTGATGCGTGCCTATGAGCCGATCATACTTTCGGGGTCCGAGATGCAGCTGGCACTGCCGCACCAGGGTTTGATGCTCGCGCTGGATGGCATCTTACCGCACGGTATAACCACCGTCTTACAGGATGAAAAACAACTTCTTACCGCCCTGGGCAGCCTTGCGCCGCACGACCCATTGCTGCCTGTTCAGGTGATGGATGCAGAGGTTTTTACCAACCTGGCGACGATTATAAACGTGGACGCGCCGGCTTCCGAAGGGCGAAAAATACTCCAGATCGAAGTAAACGAAGGCGAACAAACGCCGCGACTTTTTCATAAGATCCAAACGGGAGATCTGAAGCGCATTGAAACGCTTGCAAATAACAAAACAGAGCTTTACCTCGCCCCGCACGACGAAAGTGATGTCGGCATGGGCTTGCCAGGACTTGGCGGCTGGGTGACCGTTTTGGAGTCCAAGGTTGGCGTGGTGGTTGACGCCCGCGGCAGACCTTTAAATTTGCCTGTGGATGAAACCGCACGTGCGGAAATGCTGCACAACTGGCTTTGGGAACTGGGAGGATAGATATGCGCAAAGTGATCATCCGCTCCGGTCAGCCAGTTTATAAGCAAGTCCGCCTCCCACAACCGGGCACTGTCCTGGTGCGAACGGGGCAGGAAGTGAAGGTGGGGGATGTGTTGGCTGAAGCAGTCATCCCGCAGGAATTCCAGGTCTTTGATATCATCAATCACCTTCGGATCAAGCCGAGCCAGCTGGAGCAGCACCTCAAACGATTAAATGGCGAAGTGATCAGGAAAGGTGACGTAATTGCCCAAAAGCCAGGCCTGATCACCCGCATTTTCAGGGCTTCCCAGGATGGTCGGATTGTCTCACTGCGTGAAGGGCGGGTGACCCTGGCAATGGGGGAAAGAAAACTGCAGATTCAAGCGCCGATCGCGGGTACGATCGTGGAATTGATCCCCGGTTTTGGCGCGGTTATCGGTCTGACGGGCAGTATCATTGAGGGAGTTTGGAGTAACGGTCTAAACGCCAGCGGCAGTTTTACCCGCTTGGAATTTGACTTTACGGACCCGCAGCAAAGAGCTCACCTTCCAGATCTGAAGGATAAAATCGTATTTTCAGGAGCAATCCTTACTCTTGAACGATTCCGCCTGCTGGTGTCAAAGAAACCTGCTGGAGTAATTTTACCTTCACTGGTACCGGTTTTAGTTCACGAGGCTATCAAAAGCACGATCGCCGTGATGAGCCTGAATGGTTTTGGGGATCAGGAAGCCGACCCTGTTAGCCTTGGTTTACTGCAAAAGATGCAAGATCAGGAAGTATTTCTGCTTTCTGAGGGTTTGGGTCAGGCAGCAGAGTTGGTTTTGCCCGGCGAAGGGGGTCAAAGTTCGGCGCTTTTTGACGAGGAGATCAGCCTTAAGGTCGGCAGCATGGTGCGGTTGATCGGCGAACCTTACCTGGGCAGCACCGGGCGGGTCGTTGAGCTGCCAGATCGTGCGGAGCGTTTTGCCAGCGGTCTGACGGCCAAAGTGGCGGTGGTGAAACGCGCGGATGACGAGCAGATTCGCGTGCCAGTCACCAATCTCGTGCTTTTGGATGTGGAAACTAAGGAGTAATTATTTCAAGGAATTGGGTGGAGCACCAGCCGATAACGCCGTTTGGTGCTATCACCTGGCTCCAGTTTATTCCTTGGTTTGTTTCCTGGACATCTGTGAGTTGAACAATTTCGTTTAAGAAGACTGACGCCAAAATCGAAGATGAGGTGGATGGATCTTCTCGAATAACCAGTCCATTGGGGGCTGTCACACGGGCTGAAGTGTAGTTTGGCACAGTTGCAGTTAGCTCCAGGGTTGGTGTGGGTTCCGGAGTGGCGGTTGGGATGCTCGTGGCTGTGGCAGTTGGTGGTGGTGTAGTTGGCGTGGGGGGGACTGGTGTGGCGGTAGGAATAACAACCACGGTGGGCTCTGGAGTTTGGGCTTGAATTGAGGACTGTTCGCGGTGGACGATCTCAATTACACTGACGGTTGCCAGAGTAATGATTAATACAGCAATAAAGATCCCAAACGACTTGCGTGGTGGGAATCCCAACACCCACGTAGTAATGAGCATAATCAAAACTACCAGCCCAAGCCTGGTTAGCCCAACGATCAGCAACGGCAAACTGCTGGCAACAAAGCTCCCAGAAGCCGATTGCCCTGCAGCCAGGAACGGCATCAAAACCAGGTATCCTACAAAAATCGAAGACAACCTGGCCAGTGCTTCATGATAAGTGAACCAGTAGGCGGTCAAAGCAGATGCAACGATCAGAATGGACCAAAACAGACCACCTTCAGTGGTCCCGGAGAGGTTAATGCCAGACAAAAAGTGATCTGCCTGGATAGAAACCACATCCCGACCAATCCAACCTGCCAGGAAAAAACCAGTCAGCGTCAGGACCACTCCCAATATTGCATGCCAGAAATGCCTGGCTGAAGGCAGGGTGCCCGCGTAAACCAGGCTTAGTATTGGCTTTGCCATCGGAATGGCAATAATGCCCGCCAGGAGCACCAGGTTAGACCCTAAAAGCGTCCCAATCACCAGCAGCATCAAACAAATCAGAAGCTGCCAATAGTATTGCATGCGGGGCAGGGCATGCCGTGCTATGTCGCGCAGCAGATCGTTTTTATCGCGGGTGCTGGCGGTTTCGATGTACTTGCGCAGCGAACGCCTTTGCCTTGGTGGAAGAGAATGGAGCCCATCTGGTTTGGTTTCGGTTGTAGGTATGCTCATTGTGCTATCCGGTTTGTTCGAAGTAATAAAGGTCGTACTTTTGCTATAGTTGCACTATCCGTGCCTAAGCAATTATTTGCATCCTATTTCTTCCGATTCAATCCTTGCCAAAACACTGCCATACCATCCTGCACGAAAGTGTTGGACATGGTTTTTCCTTACCTTCGCCTTAAGGTAGAATTGGGGCATGCTCAATAAGAAAAAGCTTCTTCCGCTGGTCCTGAGCCTGCTTTTTGTCTTCCTTTCTGCTTGCAACAATCAGGCTCAACCTACCGCAACCACGGAAGTGACCCAGCCACCGACTGCTGAATTTACATCAGTACCCGAGCCAACTTTAGGTCCAACTGCTACTCGTGTAATCCTGTTGAATGCAGATATCCTGCTGTGGGCGCCGGAAAATGCGGACCAAGTCCTTACCGAACAACTTGAGGATGAATTGAGTGCTTACGCGGACACCAACGGGCACAGCTTTGCCCTTGCCCCCTCTCTGAGTGCGGCGCAGCTTAGCCCGAATGTGCGGGTGGTGGTGAGCCTTGCAACGCCGGGTGAGGTTGAAGCGCTGGCATCGGTGCTGCCGCAGGTGCAATTCCTGGCGCTGAACGCCCCGGATCTAATTCCCACCGATAACCTGAGCCTGGTTGTCACGGCAGAAGCCAGCCGCGATCAACTGAGCTTCCTGGCGGGATACACCATGGCGCTCGGCATCCCGGACTTCCGGGTAGGCGTGTTGAGCCAGGCAGGCACACCAGAGGGGCAAACCACCCGCGATGCGTTTGTGACGGGTGCCCGTTTTCATTGCGGGCTTTGCAACGCCCGCTTTGCGCCCGTGGAATACTATCCCTTCAGCGCCGAGCTTACTGACCCAACCAACCCTGCCGATTGGCAGGCTGCTGCTGACGCGCTCATGGCGAAATCCGTGACTGGAATCTTTGTACAACCTGAATTAAGCACTCCTGAGCTTATTGCTTATTTGAACAGCAAAAACATCACCCTGATTGGCATTGAGGGTCAACCCAATCTTGAAAGTATTCAGAAATTGCTGGGTGTGCTCAGCAGTGGGATCGACCTGGAACCGGCGTTAGGGCGTTTGCTGCTGGGGAAATCCGTCGGTGTGGTCAAGGCTGGGATTGAGTTGAAGCAAGTCAACCGCGATTTGTTCTCGGACGGACGCGTGATCCTTTTCGAACGCATCAAGCAGGATCTGCTGGACGGATACATCAAAACCCTGCCCTGATCGCCACCCACATGATTTCGCTTTAAGATAGAACAAGCAATCGTCGGAGAATTCGAGTAGTGCTTGCAGCGACTGTGAAAAAACGCTGTAAGTCTCAATTTCAGAATCAAGGCTATGTTCATATTGCAATTACTGTAAGATTTGAGGGATAACCTTCTATTCCTACAGTTTGCTTACTGAAATATCTTGACTCTTATCCTCACATCTGATAGACTCACACCTTGCGAAACGGGACTGATTGAAAAATCAGGCTTGC
>CAZOYK010000021.1:0-20359 GCA_964584065.1 uncultured Anaerolineaceae bacterium
CTGAATATGACCGCCAATTCAATTTTTCCTCTTGACTTTCAAGACGGTATCTACGAAAAACTGTGACTCCATTTTCATCGTTATCGCGAGGGTTATTTATGCCTGTACCGCAAAGCAGGATGTGGCAGTCTACCTGTTATTGAATCTTATAATCATAGATTTCACATGTAGGGCGTGATTGGAAGCACTGCACACTTCATCATGCAGAAACCTTGGTGTGCTTCCAATCCGCCATAACGTCATTATTCACTTGTAATTACTTTTCTGATACCGGTCTTCGGCGGATTGAGGGCACAATACGTTGGTCCATCACAATGTTTACGGTACCCTCAATCACGCCCTACGACAAACTGTGACTCCATTTTCACCGTCATCGCGAGCGGTATTTGCGCCCGTGCCCGCAAAGCAGGTTATGGCGATCTGACTTTTGCATTTCATAGCCTGGAGACCTTTCGGTCAAATCCCGTGCATAATCGTAAGACTACCCATCCGTTTCACGGTGGGTACAGGCGGCACGAAGAAAAAGACCGATTTATTTCTTCTTTTCGTCCTCCACCACAAAATCAGGCACGAATGTCTGGTCCTCGAATGGCGGGCGGACGTACGAGTCGTCCACTTGCTTGGCGGGCAATTCCATCTTGGGTGGAGTCAGATCCTCGTAAGGGATCAGAGTCAGCAGGTGGCTGATACAGCTAAGGCGGGCTCGCTTCTTATCATCCGCCTGCACCACGTACCAGGGGCTCTGCTTTGTGTCCGTGAAGCGGAACATGTCATCTTTGGCACGGGAATAATCAACCCAACGTTTACGGGACTCAAGGTCCATCGGGCTCAGTTTCCAACGCCGGGTGATGTCGTCCATGCGCTGCTGGAAGCGTTTTTCCTGCTCTTCGTCACTGACGGAAAACCAGTACTTTATCAGGATTATGCCGGATCGGATCAGCATCTTCTCAAACTCCGGCACGCTGCGGAAGAATTCTTCCACCTGCTCCGGTGTGCAGAATCCCATCACGCGTTCAACGCCAGCACGGTTGTACCAGGAGCGGTCAAACACCACCATCTCCCCTGCTGCGGGCAAGTGCGCCACATAGCGCTGGAAGTACCATTGCGTCTTTTCCTTCTCCGTTGCCACTGGCAGAGCGACTACGCGCACAATTCTGGGGTTGAGGGTTTCGGTCAGGCGCTTGATGGTACCGCCTTTTCCGGCAGCATCACGCCCCTCAAAAATGACCGCCACCTTCAAACCACGCTCTTTGATCCACAGCTGCAACTTCACCAGTTCGATCTGGAGCTTTCGCAGCTCACGTTCGTAGACAGCGGTTGAAAGCGGCTTCTTTTTCTCTCCCGGAGTTGCTACCTTTGGGACGGCTGTTGGTTCAACTTGCTTCTTCTCAGCCTTTATCTTGCTTGTTTTTTTCTGTTCTGCTTTGGATTTATTTTTTGCCATACTAACCTCTCATCTGGTTGGGTTGGGCGCAAACACTACCCAATTATACAATTAATAATCACTCAGCCAAGCAGAGCTGAGCCGCATAGTTCCTAAAAGTTCATCCCCCTTGCAAAAAATCAGCGATTTTCGCGCTTGTAATCCACAAACCGATACCCAACACCGCGTTCAGTCAGGATGTACTGCGGGTCGGCAGGGTCCTTTTCAAGCTTTTTCCTCAGGTAGTTGATGTAAAGCCGCACATAATGCGGTTCGTTTTCGTACTCGTAGCCCCAAACTTTGGTCAAAATCTGATCATGAGTGAGAACCCAGCCTGCATTTCTCACCAAGTGGTAGAGCAAGCGATATTCGGTCGGACGGAGCTTGACCAGCTCCCCTTCAACCCAAACCTCATGTCGGTCGAAATCGATTGTCAGACGCTCATCCACGACAATTTTGCCTGTCTCATCTTCTTCGGCAACATTTCCGCGCCGCAAGACTGCCCGGATACGGCTGGTTAGCTCCCGCGGGCTAAAAGGCTTGGTTACATAATCATCCGCACCGAGTTCCAATCCCCTGACGCGATCGTCTTCCTCCCCTTTTGCAGTCAGCATGATCACCGGGGTGGATCCCACCTCGCGGATCCTTTCAAGCACGGTGAAGCCGTCCATGTCCGGCATCATCACGTCCAAAAGGATCAGGTCCGGTAGCGCTGTCCGCAGTTTGTCGATCGCCTGGGTGCCGTTGTTAGCTTCCACTACTTCAAATCCATCGTGTTCCAGGTTCAAACGGATAATGCGTACCAAACCTCTTTCATCGTCCACCACTAAGATTTTCTTTTTTACGCTTGGTTCTGCCATTGATCGGTCCTTATTTGATTTCAACGAATATGATACTGATATTATCTGTGCCACCAGCGTTATTGGCAAGGGCACAAAGCTTTTCTGCTGCGTTCCCGCCAGCAGGAGTAGTACTAATAACTTTAAGCAACTCCCCTTCGTCAGCCAATCCCCACAGCCCATCAGTGCAGACAATCAATTGGGTCGGTTCCACCAGCTCCAGCTGCCCCAGATCTACCTTAAAACCTTCTGTCTGCCCCAATGCTCGAAAAAGCACGTTGCGCTGCGGGTGATGTACGGCTTCGGCTTCCGAGAGTTGCCCGAGGTCCACCAGGCGGCGAACCAGCGAGTGATCCTGCGTGAGAGCCTCAAAGTCAGCATGGTTGCTGCGCAAATAGAGGCGCGAATCACCGATATGTCCAAAGTAGAGGTTTTTCCCGAGCAGAAAGGCCAGCGTGAGGGTGGTCCCTCCCCCTGAGACCTTTTGCAGCACCTGTTCCTGTGCCCGGGTAAACGCGACTTCTATCTTATTCTTCACTTCCTGGTGGGAAGGCAATAATTCCCCCTGGAGCAATGGACTGATCAGCGATTGCATCAGTGAGTTTACGCTTACTTGGATCGCGATTCTACTTGCTACTTCGCCATTGTCATGTCCACCCATACCATCTGCGACCAGGTAAATACCCAGGGTTGCAGGATTCTCTGGAAGTGATAAATCCATCGTAAGAGCAAAAGCAGAATCCTCCATGTGAGTCCGGGTCTTTCCAACAGATTGGGCAGTCCAGGCATGCACGTTCAGCCGCTCAGCAAGAGGATTTCTGAGAGTACCAGGTTCGGATGAATGCTTATCAAAAATTTTACTGCCGAATATTTTCAAAATCCCTCACCTTTCAGAGTATCCGTGATAGCTCATGGGGTTGGTGTATTCACATTAAAAACCATCAGGTAATTCTCAGCTGCCCAACCCATCCGGTTTTCATCCAAAGGCGCTTCCAATTGCCACCAGGTGTAACCATCGCTCACTTCCGGACCACCAACGACCTTGAAAACTTCATCATCCATAGCCAGGAAGTTAATCTCCCCTGTCGTGCCTGCCGCTGCCCGCATGCGCAGACCCAAGCCTTCTGTCCCTGTCACTTTAACGTAAACATTGATCCCAATCGCACCATCCGGCAAAATGACCGGTGCTTCTGATGTGGGGGTGGGGAGATCGGTCGGCACAACAACGGTATTCGTCTGAGTTGGGGCAGGAATAATGGTCACATTGTATTGCGGGCTGGGTTCAATCCGGGGGGCCTGGCGAACTGCCGTTGAAAAGACCAACCAGGCTATCCCTAACAACGCGCCAGCAACCAGCAAAACGCCAAGAATGCTCAGGGGGTGAATTTTTGGAGTCGGCTTGGTTTGCATATTTGACCCGTGCTAATTATATCAGTGCCTTTCTGAAAATTTAGTCATGCTGTTTCCAAAAAGTCTCAATACTGCGAAAGGTTTCACCGGGATTTTCAAAATGCGGCATGCCGCGGGTGTGGCTGCTGCGGACAGCTTTCCAGTTCTTGCGTTCACGCACCAATAAGGGAAGCATGTCGAACTTTCGCTCCGGATGATTATCATATACCACCAGTACTGGCTTGGTGATTTGTTTATAGTAGCGGGTGCGCACATTCGCCACCGAAAGTTTGCCGCAGTAATGCAGAATCGGCGCAAAGTGTGCGCCTGGCTGATGAGCTGATGTGTAAGCAAGATCCACCAGGTCTGATGGCAGAGTATAAGTGAAACGTTTGCGATAGTAATTCGAGACGCTCGAGCGGCTTGCCAGCAAATCATAAAATGGCAGGCTCCAAAGCGGTACCCTCAGGTAAGAGAGAGCCAAATTGCGGATTTGCTCCCACCATTTGTTCTCAGAAATATGCCCCGCGCCCGGCATCTCCATCCCGCTTGGATTGATCATTACGATCGATTTAAACAGATCCCTGTCTTGCTCTTCGGCCATGGCAACAAACTCAGCCGACTGCCCCATCACCACCAGGTGCACAGGCTCACCAATTTGATCACGCACAAACTCAGAAATCGCCCCCTGGTAGAGTCCGGGTCGGTAAGGTCTGTCAGACTTTTCTGAGCCGCCAAAACCGGGCAAGTCGAGCAAAAAGACCTTGCGATAGGTACTGAATGCCTCAAAAATGGGCACCATGTCGTGTGCGCCAGCAAACAGATGGATCCCGTGAACAAGCAAAATTGGGGGCTGCTTGCTTTCGACTTTGCTTTCGTAAAAGTTGATTTTTCCGACAGTATCGGATTCAAAAGTGTGGTGCCCAGCCTCAAGCATGAGGTTCACTTTTGCATGGTGATCAATGTATCTTTTACTGTAAATCACCCAGCCGGCTTTGAAGACCAATGCCAGAGCTGCCAGGCTACCCAGGCTCCAGCCTGCAGCTTTGCCGTGTTCTGATTTTTCCTTTGTCATCCAGACCTCCGTTTGTTTTGTGGTCCCATTCAATTATATATTAGAAAATGCCGGGGTTTCTCAGGTGTCACAAGGGTGGGGCGAATTGGAAACATTTCTGTTCGTGCCAGTCTTGCAAAGCACCCCAGCGCTGAATGCGCGAGTGGGCTGACCGCGCACGGGAATTGACCGAATGTCTCCAGCAAATAGAATGTAAAAGCCAGATCGCCATACCCTGCTTTGCGGGCAAAGTTTGTTGTAGGGCGTGACAAAGTGCCCGTCAGGGTATTGAGGGCACCGCGAACAATATGATGAACAAACTTATTGTGCCCTCAATCCGCCGCCAGTGGGAAGCATAGTATAACGGCGGATTGGAAGCACTCCAAGATCTCTCCATGATAAAGTGCGCAGTGCTTCCAATCGCGCCCTACAGGTAGAGTCTTTTTTTGTTTGGGGGTAATAAAAGAATTGTTAGTATAATTTTTTCGTAGGGCGTCACATAGTACCCGTCAGGGTATTGAGGGCACCGTGATAAATGTGATAAACAAATGTATTGTGCCCTCAATCTGCCGGTAAAGGTGATTAAAAGCGGTTGTTCCTACAATGGTAAAATCCAGCTTATGAAGCGATCGCGCTACTCTCCCCAGCGGAAGAGATTTCCCCCCTTGCGCTGGCTGCCAGCAGTCTTTGGCGGCTTTTTTCTCTTTATTGCGATTCTTATCGGCGTGATGGATTACATAGACTTCCATAAGCCTCAGATGGTCTACCCAGACGGAGTGAGCGTTGAGGGTATTCCCTTGGGGGGGCTCGACCGTGCCCAGTCAGAAGCACGGCTTGCCGAAGCCTTCTCAGTACCGGTTGAGCTGCGGTATCGCCAGGCGCGCATGCAGTTTTTGCCCGGGGAACTTGGGTTCAAACCAGACTACTCTGCAAGCCTTTCTCAGATCGACCAGAACCTGCCGAAAAGGTCCTGGTGGAAGCACCTTTGGGGTAAAACAGATGTCTCAAAGCCCCTGGACCTGCCCTTGATCGCCGGGGTTGACCTCAACCAAATCCAAGCTCTGTTGGAGCAGGTCATTCCCCAGCGCTACGACCAACCCGCCACCGCCAGCTTGCCAATCCTGTACAGCACCAATTACACACCGGGTCAGGCTGGCTTTTCTCTGCAATCGCTCGCGACCGCAGCACAAGAAATCCAGTACGCTTTGCTCTCACCTGACCAGCGTGTTGTCACATTGGACGTTCAGGAAAGCCCTGCTCTGCCGCTCGACCGGGCAAACCTCGAAATCTTTCTGAAGCAAACCATCCAACTCGAGAAATTCAAGGGACTGATCGAGGTTTACCAGCGCGACCTCGCCACGGGTGAGATCATGCACATTGCGCTGAGTGATAACCAGCCTGTGACCCCGGACGTGGCCTATTCTGCCGCCAGCACCATCAAGATCCCCATCATGGTCTCTGCGATGCGCCGCCTCGAGGAACCTCACCCCGCGCAGGCGAGCAACTGGATGTTCCAGATGATCGCCGACTCGCTCAATCCGCCCGCAGATGGGCTGATGAAAGCTTACATGGATAACGATTCCGGACCCTTGATGGTCACCGCCGACTTGCGTGAATTGGGTTACCAGAACACCTTCCTGGCAGGCTATTTTGAACCCGGTTCACCTCTGCTCGAACGCATCAGCACCCCCGCCAATCAGCGCCGCGACATCTTCCTCGACCCCGATTTTTACAATCAAACCGTGCCTTCTGAAACTGGCGACCTGCTCTGGAAGGTCTATCACTGCGCCAATCAGAACGAATATATGTTCAACGGTCAGGTGACAGCATCGGAATGCCAGCAAATGCTCAGCTATCTGCTTGAGAATCGCATTTATGCTCTGATCGAGGCAGGTCTCCCTCCCGAAGGGCAGATCGCCCACAAACACGGCTGGACCAACGACCTGGACGGTCTGATCCACACCATAAGCGACTCAGGCGTGGTTTACACTCCCGGCGGTGATTACGTTCTGGTCATTTTTGCCTACACCGAAGAGCAATTCCTCTATGATACTGCCAACCAGCTTTTTGCCAAGCTCTCTCAATCCATTTATAATGCTTACAACCCTGAAAATCAGGCTGCCTGGTATGGCAAAAACTGAGTTTCCCGGGTGATGGCACAAAAATGGACTTGATACTGACGCACGAACAAACTGACCTGGATGGTCTCGCATCCTTGCTTGGGGCGCATTTATTGACTCCCGAGGCCGTTGCTTTGTTGCCGCGCCAAATCAATCGCAACGGGAAGGCTTTCCTGAGGCGTTACGCCAATGATTTACCGTTTTCAGACTACCAGGCGCTGCCTCACGAAGCCATCAAGAGCGTCTTTTTGGTCGATACCCAATCTCTGGTGACATTACGCGGCATGAGCGAGCAGACCAAAGTTACTGTGCTCGATCATCATCCCCGCAAAGCTCAGATTCACCCGGATTGGCAGGTTGAGCTGCATCACACTGGCGCATGTACAACTATCCTGGTAGAAAAGTTGCGCGAACAGAAAACGGCTCTCTCCCCAATTGAGGCAACTTTGATGCTGTTGGGCATCTACGAAGACACAGGCTCCCTGACTTACACCTGCACGACTGCGCGTGATGCCCACGCTGTGGCTTACCTGCTCGAGCAAGGTGCCGACCTTAATATTGCATCCGTTTACCTTAATCCGCCTCTGTCAAACGCACAGCAGCAGCTTTATGACCGCCTGTTGAAGGACCTTGTTCAGCTGGACGTTGAAGGTTACAGCATTTTGGTTGCCAAGGCGATGGCGAATGACCTCAACGACGAGATCTCCACCGTAGCTCACAAAATGCGTGAATTCCTCACTCCTGATGGACTGGTTCTGTTGGTATCGACACGCCAGGGAATTCGCCTGGTAGCCCGTTCGACCACAGATAACGTGGATATGGCACAACTGGCAATCCATTTTGGGGGTGGCGGACACAAACGGGCGTCCTCAGCCCTCATCCGTGAAGAAGGTCGCTCGAGTGCAAACATTACTGACGCCAGGCTGTCCGAAGTGACGCGCAGCGTAATCGAAACCATCCCTCAAGTTGTCACACCCAGCATCAAAGTAAGCCAGATGATGTCGAAGAACCCTCTGACTCTTAGCCCGGAGATCAATGCGTTGGATGCGGCAGAGTTGATGAAACGCTATGGATTTGAAGGTTATCCGGTGGTCGAGAACAAACAGCTGGTTGGCTTGCTCACGCGCCGAAATGTGGATCGGGCGATTGCTCATAAGCTAAACAAAACCGCTGGAGATTTAATGATTGCCGGTTCGGTCAGCGTCTTTCCAGATGACCCCATATCGAAATTGAAGGATCGCATGGCAAACAGCGGCTGGGGACAAGTGCCAGTTTTGGATCCGGACTCCAACGAGATCATCGGGATTGTCACCCGCACCGATCTGATCAGCACTCTAAATCCCGATGAGGAGCTGCCAACACAAGGCGAAATCGCAGGGATGCTCTCCGAAGCCCTGCCTCCTGCCCGCAAAGCTCTCCTGCGCGCTATTGCAGACGCGGCATACGACCAGGGCGTGCAAGCCTTTATCGTCGGTGGATTTGTGCGCGACCTTTTGTTGCAATTGCCCAGCCAGGATTTTGATATCGTAATTGAAGGTGACGCAGTGGCGTTTGCCGAACACCTTGCGCGTCAATTTGGCGGTCGGGTCGTGGCGCATAAGCGCTTTGGTACAGCCAAGTGGATCCTCAACCAGGAAAACCTCCAGGAAAAGCTGAATAAGGCCGATAATACCGGATTTAGCAGGTCCGACTTCCCCGAACACCTTGATCTCATCAGTGCCCGTACTGAGTTCTACAATAAGCCTGCTGCCTTACCCATCGTGGAACGCAGCAGTATAAAAATGGATCTCCATCGGCGGGATTTCACCATCAACACGCTCGCCCTGCGCTTGGACGGAAGCCACTTTGGCAAGATTTTCGATTTTTGGGGTGGTTATAGTGACCTCGAACAGAAGCAAATTCGCGTGCTGCACGCGCTCTCGTTCGTGGATGATGCCACGCGCATGCTCAGGGCAGTACGATTTGCAGTTCGCTTCAACTTTGAAATTGAGCCTCAAACGTTGAGCCTGATCGAAGGCAGTCTGCCACTGATTGCAGAGATTAGCGGTGCACGCCTGACACATGAATTTGAACTGATCTTCAATGAAAGTAAAGTCCCGGAAATGCTCAGGCAGCTCGGATCACTGGGAATTTTAGCCGCGATCCACCCCGCCCTGCCTTGGGATGACACTTGCATCAAGCGCCTTTCCCTCGGGTTTGCGAATCTCTCGACAGACGAAAATGCCGTCCCTCCAGAGGAGAAATTGCAGATTCTTTGGTGTTTGTGGTTGCAAGATCTGCAACCCAATGATATGCAGGCAGTTGGTCAGCGCCTGCGACTTTCCGCGAAATTGCTAGGCTGGATCGCTGAAACCCGGGCACTTTGGCAATTGCTGCCTGCATTGACTGAGCAACAGCCGAGCCAGGTAACCCAACAGCTTGGGAGCTTCCACGTCATCCCTATCCGCGCAGTTTATGCCGCTCATGACCAAGCAGGACTCCGCCAAATCCTGCAGACTTACGAGGATACGTACAGGCACGTGCGCCCGTTTACAACCGGCAACGACCTGCGCGCGCTTGGGCTGCCTCCTTCTCCCCGTTATGAGGTCATCCTGAGCGCCCTTAAAAATGCATGGTTGGACGGTAAGGTTCAATCAGAAACAGAAGAAAAACAACTACTGCAAAACCTACTGGAACAGAAATGAACCACACCGCGACCCGCGAGGCTGATTACATCATGCCCTCTGGTGAGCGGGTTCATATTCGCCCACTGGAAGAAGCCGATTTACCCGGTTTGGAATGGGAAGGGGAATTCACCCATTTTCGCAAGCTTTATCAACAGCATTACGAGAGCAGCCTCGGTGGAAATACCCTGATCTGGGTGGCTGTGAGTTCCAACGCAGAGGTGATTGGACAGGTTTTCTTGTTACTTCTGTCGCGTCAGCGTGAACTTGCGGATGGGGTCTTCCAGGCTTATCTCTTTTCATTTCGCATAAAGCCGGCGTATCGCGACCAGGGACTTGGCAGCTTTATGCTTGCAATGGTCGAAGGCTTTCTGCGGGAAAGAGGCTTCCGATTTCTGAGGTTGAACGTCGCACGGACCAATCCCCTTGCGCGCCGCATGTACGAGAAACATGGATATCGCATGATCGGTCCTGACCCCGGAGTCTGGCGCTATCAAGACCAGAATGGCGAGTGGCAAACCTGCCGAGAACCCGCCTGGAAGATGATCAAGAAGCTATAAAAAAGCCCGAAGTTAAACTCCGGGCTTCTAATTGGATAAGAGGTTTGCTAAGCTTCTGGCGACTCGGGAGGTTCCTGTTCTTCAGGTTCTTCAATCGGTAAAGCCGCGGTTTCCACTCCAGATTCCACTTCCAGTTGATCTTCTGGCAAAATTGCTTGCACGTCTTCGACTTCATTCACATCCAACACGACCGGTTTTGCCTCACGCAGCCAGCCTTCCACAATCCCCTTGATCTCTTCGTAGTCCCCAGACGTGAGCATCTTGGGTATGCCAATTACTGGCTGCTTCTCCTTGACCATCAAGGTCAGACCAAATTTGGATTCTTTTACACTGGTGATTTCAGCTTTAGGAAGGAACATGTCCGCCGCCTTTGGCTGCTTCTGGCCAATGCCAGTCTCATCCACGGTCAATTCATACTGATCCCAGATA
The DNA here is from genome assembly GCA_964584065.1 of uncultured Anaerolineaceae bacterium. Taxonomy (GTDB): domain Bacteria; phylum Chloroflexota; class Anaerolineae; order Anaerolineales; family Anaerolineaceae; genus Mesolinea. Next base: position 10,478 of record CAZOYK010000021.1, read on the forward strand.
GCCTGGCGCTGCCTGAGCGCATTCCAACCAAAGACCACAAACATCACCACGATCAAACCAAGCATCAAGTAGGTTTGGCTAGTCAGTCCCTGCTCCCGATTCATGAAGTAATAAATGACCAGCAACACCACCAGGGTGATGCCGTACATTAATATTACATTGCGTTTTTGTTCTTTCAGTTTTTCCGGATCTAAACGATAACTTTTCATGAAAAACCTCCATTTGGAATATCATAATTATACTCGTATAATGTTGGGAACAGGTTTAGCCATGAACAAAGCAAAGTTGGAAACCCATCGTGACCTCAACATCCCCGATCTTAATCGCCGGCGGGTGGATGTCTGGCTGCCTGAAGCGTATCACGCCAATCCAAACCAGTCTTTCCCGGTTCTCTACATGCAGGATGGGCAAACTGTTTTTGGTAGTTGGAAGAAAGGAATCGCAGGCTGGGAAGTCCACCAGGCTATCACGCGCCTTGCCGCAGAAGAAAAAATCTTTCCGCCTGTGGTTGTTGCCATCTCAAGCACGCTCAACCGCCCAGGAGATTACCTGCCAGCTAAAGCCCTCAGTAACACTGATGGGTCTGATGTAAGCGAAGAAAATAGCCTTGTTGGCAAAACATCAACAAGCAACTTGGTATCCGACCTTTACCTTGAGTGGATGGTCCACACCCTCAAACCTGCCATCGACGACCGCTACCGCACTCTCCGCGATGCTCAAAACACTGCCCTGATGGGATCCAGCCTGGGCGGATTGATAACCCTTTACGCTCTTTGCGAGTATCCTGGTGTGTTCGGTAAAGCCGCATGCCTTTCCACCCATTGGCCAGCAACTGGCGAGGGCATGTTGGCATACCTTGATGAGCACCTCCCCCAACCCGGTCAGCATAAGCTCTACTTTGACCACGGCAGCGAGGGGCTTGACCGCAAATACGAACCCTGGCAAGCCAAAGTGGACGCTCTTCTGCGCGAGAAAGGCTATCGTGAGGGTAAGGACTTTGCCAGCTGGTACTTCGCAGACGAGGACCATACAACCACCGCATGGAAGAACCGGGTTCATATCCCGCTGACATTCCTCTTTGGAACCATTGATCGATAACACGAACCGTCTTAATCGTGTTTTATTCACTCCCAAATCAAGCTTAATTTGCCATTCTTCTCTCACCAAATCTAAAAATGCCTTGAAATAGGGTGTGATTCCATTTTCTTTTTTGATATAATAAAAATTCGGCATTTAAGGAAACCTTACTGCCCATAAAATTCCGCCTGGTGCCGGGCACCTCGCTTGATTATAGGAAGGTCACACACATGAAAGAATATTCAACCGCCTCTATTCGCAACATCGTCCTTGCCTCGCATAGCAATTCCGGTAAAACGATCTTAGCGGAGAGCCTCCTGCACTTCACCGGTGCTACCACCCGTTTGGGCACCATTGAAGACAAAACCACTGCTTCTGACTTTGATGAAGAAGAACAGCGCCGTGGCATCTCGCTCTTCACCACTGTCTTACCGGTGATCTACAAGGATCTGAAACTGAACCTGCTCGACACTCCCGGTTACACCGATTTCGTCGGGGAAGTTATTTCAGCGATGCGCGTTGCGGATTGCGCCTTAATTTTGGTTGATTCCGTTGGCGGTCTCGAAGTCGGCACCGAAGTTGCCCTCCAGTATGCTGATACCTTTGGCATCCCAAAGATCATGGTCATCAACAAGATGGATCGTGATAATGCCAATTTCCAAAAAGCACTCAAATCTGTGCAGGATGAGATCGATTCCCGCCTCATTCCAATGCAGTTGCCGATGGGCGAAAAAGCCGATTTCAAAGGTGTCATTGACCTTGTTACCATGAAAGCCTATGAAGGCGACGGCAAAAAAGTTGTCGATATCCCAGCCAACCTCAAGGCAGAGGCAGACGAAGCCCGCACGCAATTAGTGGAAGCCGCCGCGGAAGGCGAAGACAGCCTGCTCGAAAAATACTTCGAGAACGGTGACCTGACCCCCGAAGAAATCATCCAGGGTCTGCGCAAAGCCATCCAAAACAGCAACATCATCCCCGTGCTGGTTGCAGCCGGCGGTCGCAACATCGGTATCCAGCCCCTGCTGGACGCCCTCGTAGCCCTCGCCCCAAGCCCAGCCGAACTGCCAGCAGTCAAAGCCCAAACCCCCAAGGGTGAAATTGAACTGACCTACAAGGACGCAGGACCACTCGCTGCTTACGTTTGGAAGACCACTGCTGACCCCTTCGTCGGGCGCCAGACCTACTTCAAAGTCTATTCCGGCGTGGTCTCCTCAGACACGCGCGTTTGGAACGCAAGCAAAAATGAAGAAGAGCGTCTCGCCGGCGTTCAGGTTCCTTTTGGCAAGGATATGCTGCCCGTCAGCGTGATCCACAGCGGTGATATCGGCGCGGTAGCAAAATTGAGCGTCACCACCACTGGCGACACCCTGAGCAGCAAAGAACACAATATTACACTGCCCGTGCCCAGCTACCCCAACGCGCTTTACCGTGTGGCAATCAGCCCCAAGACCCAAAGCGATGCAGCCAAGATGAGCCAGACTCTGACCCGCATCACGGAAGAAGACCTGACCCTCACCTGGGAAATGCAAGCCGCCACCCATCAGACCCTGTTGTTCGGCATGGGCGATCAGCACATCGACGTTGCCCTGAAGCGCATGGAGCAGAAATTCCAGCTGAACCTGGTCACTCTCGAACCCAAAGTGCCCTACGAAGAGCACATCACCCGCGAAGGCGCCGCAACCTATCGCCACAAGAAACAGACGGGTGGTTCTGGCCAGTTTGGTGAAGTCTCACTCAAGGTCTTCCCGATTGAAAATGAAGATTTCACCTTCTCGAATGACGTCTTTGGCGGTGCCATCTCCAACAACTACATGGGTCCGATCGAAAAGGGTATTCGCAACGTCATGAAGGAAGGCGTTGTGGCAGGTTACACAGTCCACAATGTGGGCGTTTCAGTTGTTGATGGAAAAGAACACCCGGTCGACTCCAAACCGATTGCCTTTGAAATTGCCGGTCGCGAAGCCTTCAAGATCGCCTTCAAGGAAGCCAACCCGGTGCTCTACGAACCGATCATGCGCGTCGCGGTCACCGTGCCCGAGGCCAACATGGGCGATATCATGGGCGACCTCAACACCCGCCGTGCCCGCGTGCAGGGCATGGATACCGAGCATGGCAAGTCCACCATTAATGCGCATGTGCCGCTTTCGGAAATGATGCGCTACACCACCAACCTGCGCTCCATGACCGGCGGTCGCGGTATCTTCACCATGGAATTTGATCACTACGAAATGGTCCCCACCCAGATGGCGCGTGAGATCATGGACGCCCGGCAGAAAGAGCTTCACGAGAACGAGTAAAAACTTGCTTGGAATACGAGGCTGGCTGAGAAGTCAGCCTCTTTTTTTAACTTTATTGGCAGACTTTTGCCTGGTTTTACTCAGGTTTGAGCAACAAACTCATACTGGTGATAGTCGCACACTGGCCGGTAGCCGACTTCCTGGTAGATCTTGTTGCTGGTCGGGTTGGAAAGATCAGTGAATAGATTCGTAAACTCGTAGCCGCGCGAGAGGAGTTCTTTGGAAACTTCAGCCACCAGAGCCCTGGCATAACCTCTACGGCGAAACGCAGGCGGTGTGTAGACGCCGCTGACGCAAATTCCTTTGATCTGCGGACGGGTTGCAACGGTGATGCTGACTACCTCACCCTCATCCACCCAAAAGAAAACGTACTTTTTCTGAATGGTATCCAACTTGGATTGCGCAGTAAAGAGCTTTCTGGGACCGAAAAGAACTTCCTTGATCATGGCATTGTGCATTTTTGCCGCGATCTGAGCATCGGCTTCTTCTGCTACCTTCATATTGCCTGCTGGATAATCGATTGGCAGCACCTGTCGCAGTTCATAAGCGCGCGTGTTCACAATCCGCTTTGCTTGCTGCCCGGTTTTGTCCTGCCAGATCTCAGCAAAACAATCACTCACTGCATCGACGCCATTCACGCCTGGCAGGTGCCAATCACTTCCAATCAAGGCATCGGCGAGCGCTTCAAGAGCTGGCTTGTTAAGCGGTTCGCTCTGCACAACCAGCGCAAAGGGAGGCGTCATCAATGCTGAAGCACCCATCTTTCCACTCTCATCTTTGACCAACGCCATCAAGGGCATGGCTTCCCCATAGGCATGCAGGTCGGACTGCAGACGCAGCGCCAATCCCAGGATCAGGTTATTACGCGTTTCAGCGGCTTCCCAAAGATGGTGCGCTTGGTTGTAATAGGCATGTGGATCGTTGAAGAATGTCACAGTGAACATGTCTGCCTCTTTGCGGAAAACTTAGGGATTCCAGCCAAACTCTGCCAGGTCGATTGCGCCATCGGCATCAAAACGAATGCCTTCATCCTCCAAGAGAGCCCGTTGGAGTGCAGAATCTGGACCTGTCAGGCTGATTTTTCCATGTCGGTTGATCACGCGCTGCCAGGGCACACCTTTGTTTTCCACATAACGCAAAGAAGCCAGGGCAAAACCAACAAGCTGCCCGCTGCATCCGCCGACCAATTTGCCAATTTGACCGTAGGTGGCAACTTTGCCCGCAGGGATCGATTCCACCAAGTCAAAAATGCGCTGATGAAGCGCCGGACCCTCATCGGTTTTCATCGGTCAACTCCCTTGTAAAAAATCCTTGAGTGAATTACGCCGTTTTGGATCTCTCAGCTTGCGCAAAGCGGAGCTTTCGATCTGCCTGATGCGCTCACGCGTCAGACCAAAGTATGTGCTGATCTCCTCGAGCGAGTGATACATGCCATCTTTCATTCCAAAACGCAATTCAAGCACATCCCGTTCACGCTCAGGCAAGCCATCCAGAGATTCGCGCACAGACTCGCGCAGATTATCTCGCATGACCTCCTCCATCGGCTCAATTGCATCCAGGTCGGGGATATAGTCGCCCAAGGTGCTATTCTCGGCATCTCCCACCGGGCTTTCCAGTGAAACAGGTTCCTCAGCGGACTTCAGCACCGCCTCCACTTTTTGCGTGGCTTCATCCCAGCGGCGCAGCAGAGCCGGATCCGCCAGTTCGCGGCTCCCCCCGATTTCGAGGATGGCATTGACGTCATCTTCGTTGAGAAAACCGGACTTAACCGCCATTTCAGCAAAGGTCGGGTCCCTCCCCAGGATCTGCACCAGGCGGTGCTGGATCTTTACCAATTTGCTAATAGATTCAACAATATGCACAGGAATACGGATGGTGCGCGCGTTCTCGTGTATGTAGCGTGTGATCGCCTGGCGGATCCACCAGGTGGCATAGGTGCTAAAGCGAAAACCTTTGGCAGGGTCAAACTTCTGAATGCCCCGCAACAAGCCCATATTGCCTTCCTGGATCAGATCCTCCATGGAAATGCCCTTATTGTTGTAGCGCTTGGCAATACTGACCACCAGGCGCAGGTTGTATTCCACCAACTTTTGGTTGGCAAAGCCAGCGTTTTCAACCACCCGCTCAATACTGGCTTGAAACTCTGCCGGGCTGGCTTGCAGGCGCAGTGGTTCAGCCCCTTCTGCCCAGTGCAGGCTCACTTCTTCAACCAATCCCTTGGGGAGAATAAGGGCGTCCATGAAGAAACGCAGCAAATCGCGCGCCAGATCCTCCCAATGTTTATCACTTCCCCAACGCGGATCGTCCAGGTAGGTACGAATGTAAGGCGGTTCGGGCATCTCCACGCTTTGCTGAAATTGACTGGCTTCCGCCAGTACCATCTCCACATCTGGTGCCGGATACGCGAGCCTGGCAGCATCCATCTCCACTTGCGCCCAGGTGGTCTTCATGTCGGCATGAATCCCCTCCAGGTTCAAGCCCCCCTCACCTGCCCGATAAAGTTTCAACTGCTCTTGCGACTGAACAATGATAGCCAGGTAAAATTCCTGCTCTGCCAGCAGTAATTCTTCGCGGCTTATGTCCCGCAAGTAGAGTTGGATCGGGTCATCCAGAATTTCGGCCCGATGGATATCAGGCTCTGTTTCCGGTTGGTCATCGCTCAGTTCATAATCATCAGCTGTTTTTTCTGACATTTAATCAAGCCTTGTCTCTGGATTTGCTCTTAATTGAGCTTGTTCTTCGCACACGCGTGCTGCCCCCGGCTTCCGGAGCAAGTAAAGCCTTATCCAACAAGCGGCGCTTCTGAAGCAATTCAATATAAAGGAATTGCACTTCTTCGTCCGTGTAAGTCCTTGAATCGACGTCGCTGGATTGGAGGAATTTGATTTCTTCCAATCTGTCTTCCAGGTGGTTTAAACGCATGCGTACCACAGCCCGGATCTGATGTTGATCCCGTTTTTCCTTGGTGATGGCGTATTGGACCTCAACAAATGTGGGATTTTCTTCAAATTCCAACGCGGAGGTCATGCGGGCTTCAATGTAGTCAGAAGGCGTGTACTCCACCTGGCGCAGGCTCTCTGTGATCAAGCGAAAACCTGTCAGGGTATCGGCATTCTGAAAATCAGATTCCATGATCGGGTCAAGCCCGAGATTGCAGAGGGTCTTATCCAGGCGAAACAGACCTTCGGGTTCGAGGAAAAGATCATGCAAAAGATAGCGTTCAAGCTTCTGGTTCTTTTGTGCGGGCTTGTTGACCATGTTGGCAGGGATTACATCTGCCTGGTCGCTATCTATCTTTTTGCGGCGGGCATGCGCAATATCACTGCGTGTGCTTTTGAGAGAGCGTTCATCTACGCGCAAAAAAGTCGCCAGCTGCTGCCGGTATGCTTCGCGTTCCACCGCATCCGCCACGTCGTCGATCAGCGGCATCACCTGCGCGGCAATATCGCGCTTCACCTTGGCATCCCGTATATCCTGGTCCGCAGCTAATGTCTCCATCACGTGGATCACCACTGGCTTTGCCTTGGCAATAATTTGCTTCCAGGCGTCAGGGTCTTCAAGCACAATTTCATCCGGATCCATCAGACCCGGCAGTGCCGTCACCCGGATGTCAGCATTTAAATGTTGTTCGAAACGCATCAGTCCGCGGGAATCAAAGCGGATCTCGGACTCCTGGTCCATCGCTTTACGAGCGGTTTCAAGCCCCTTTAGGGTGGCGTTCTGACCGGCCGCGTCAGGGTCAAGCGCCAGGACGACGTTGCGGGTCAGGCGTTTGATCAGGCGGAATTGGTCTTCCGTCAGGGCGGTGCCCATCGGGGAAACCGCGTTGCTGAAGCCAGCCTGGTGCAGTCCAATAACGTCCATGTAGCCTTCAACGATGACAGCCTGGTTCAATGAGCGGATGCTTTTCCGCGCCAGGTCGAGCCCGTAGAGCAGGCGACCCTTGTCGAACAGGTCTGTCGCGGGGGAATTGAGGTACTTTGGTACGTCGTCCGGGTCCAACACCCGCCCGCCAAAGCCAACCAACTGACCGTAAGGTCCGCGAATCGGGAACATAAGGCGGTTGCGGAAGCGGTCGTAAATGCTGCCGTCGTCGCGCTCTGTCATCAAACCAGCTCCCACCAGCATCTCAGTTTCGAAGTTTTTCAAACGCAAGTGATCCAACAAGGCAGTCCATCCGCCAGGTGCATATCCCAGACCCCATACTTTGATGGTTTCGTCCGTGAGACCGCGTTTGTACAAATAATCAAGCGCTTTTTTGCCTGCCGGGGTCGTGAGCATTTGCTGCCGGTAGAAGCTGGCGGCTTCTTCGAGGACGGCGCTAAGGTCCTGCCTGGCTTGTTCATTAGCTTTGCTTTCAGGAGTCTGCTGGATGAGGGTCACGCCAGCGCGTTCGGCAAGCTGACGCAAGGCTTCGTTGAAGTCCCAGCCTTCCCGCTTCATCATGTAACCAAAGATGTCACCCCCTTCGTTGCACTGACCGAAGCAGCGCCAGGTTTGCGTCTCGGGAAATACAACGAATGCAGGAGTGCGGGTGTTGCTGTGGAAAGGGCAAAAACCAATATAGTTCTTGCCCGTCCGCCGAAGTTTGACCGTCTGACCAACAATATCGACAATGTCCAGGCGATCTTTTATGTCATCTACAACAGTCATCAGCTACTCCAGGTTTGTGGTGTGGTTCATGCCTCAAGTTTGGGTTACTTCGCTACCCCACCAAAATAATTTTACCTTAGTTAATAACAAGTTCACATCTCGTAAGAGCTTGGGGGCAAACAAATATAACTTTGGACAGGGTTGTTGCGGCTTTGCTTTTCAGTGGTGCCAGGCAAATTCGTCGCTTGAGTGGTTAAAAAGCAGAGTCGTGCCAGCCACGACTCTGCTCATTCTGCTTACTAAAACTATTCCTTCACACTTGAAGCGGTGTGGTCCTCACTCTTGAGTTCCTCATCCGCTTTGAGCGCGGCTTCGTTGGGATCAGGCGGATTACAATTTGTCGCAGCCGGATCGCTGGTGGGCTCGGAGCTTGCGCTTTCAGCAAACGGTTCCGCGGTCGGTGTGCAGGCCTTGGCGCCTGCTTCGCCTTCAGCGATTTCGGCTGGTTTTGGGGCGGTTGGCTTTGTCTCGCCAGATTTTGCGGGATCAACGGTCGGCTGCTCCGGAGGCACACCCTCCACTGTTGCCGTCATCTGCGAGTAATCCATCTCCGCCATTTGCGAATACAGCGACCAGCGCCGCTTGGCGTCGGCTTCCGCACCCTTCATCAGCTCTTCAGCACGTTCTTCATCCTGTTGGAGCAGCATGCGGTAGCGGGTTTCATTGTAGGCGTAATCCGCCACGTTGATGCTGGGAGCTTTGGAGTCGATCTGCAGCGGGTTCTTGCCCTCAGCAGCCAGGCGTGGGTCATAGCGATAAAGTACCCATGCACCGGAGTTTACTGCCATCTTCTGCTGGACGAGACCCTTCTTCATGTCGATGCCGTGACTGATGCAGTGTGAATAAGCAATGATCAAGGAGGGACCATCGTAGGCGTCTGCCTCGTTGAAAGCACGCAGGGTTTGCGCGTCGCTGGCACCCATCGCCACACGCGCCACGTAGATGTTGCCGTAGGTCATGGCAATCATGCCAAGATCTTTCTTGGGTTTATCCTTGCCATCAGCAGCAAATTTCGCTACTGCAGCACGCGGGGTGGCCTTGGAGCTCTGACCACCAGTGTTCGAATAGACTTCGGTGTCGAGCACCAAAACGTTCACATTGCGCCCGGAAGCCAAAACATGATCCAGACCGCCATAACCAATATCGTAAGCCCAACCGTCGCCGCCCATGATCCAAACGCTCTTCTTCACCAGGTAATCTGCCAGGCTGTAGAGGTTGCGCAGTTCGCCTTCCCGCTCATCCTTGAGCAGTGCTTTCAATTGCTTGACTCGCTTGCGCTGGGCATTGATCTCCGCCTCGCCGTTCTGGCTGGCGTTGCAAAGTTCATCTGCCAACTCGCGGCCGATGCGATCTGCATTCTTTTGTACCAATTCCTTGGCGTAGGTCATAAATTTATCAACCGTCAGGCGCATGCCCATGCCAAACTCGGCATTGTCTTCAAACAGGGAGTTCGACCAGGCAGGTCCCATTCCCAGCGCGTTATTCGCCCAGGGAGTAGTCGGCTGGTTGCCGCCATAGATAGAAGAGCAGCCAGTGGCGTTCGCAACCAACATGCGGTCCCCAAACAACTGGGTTGCCAGGCGCACATAAGGCGTCTCACCGCAGCCTGCGCAGGCGCCCGAGAACTCAAACAGAGGCTCGAGCAGTTGTGAGTTCTTGACCAGATGGGTCGAGATCTCTTCACGCGGGATGAGCGGTAAATCAAGGAAGAAGTCCCAGTTTTTAGCTTCGCTTTCGCGGATTGGAGGCTGAGGACCCATGTTGATGGCGTGGCGTCCAGGGTTGGCTCTATCTTTGCCTGGGCAGTTCTCAACGCACAAGCCGCAGCCCACGCAATCCTCAGGGGCAACCTGCA